>CAXBPH010000131.1:0-18246 GCA_963977445.1 uncultured bacterium
CTTCCGCGCCACCACAAAGATAGACAGACCCGCCGGCAACGACGCCCACCCCATCCACCGGCGTTCGAGAGCCAACACTGCACCCAGTAGTCGATTTACCCAACCCGGGGTATCCGGATTCAAATCAGAGCCCCGGTCGGGCATCCAACGAAGCACCAGACGACAGGCGACGATGGCAGGAAGGAGCAGGCTATTCCAATAGGAGGACGAGATAATTTCGAAGCCCCCCGCCCGAAGGAGGCCGTTGATTTCGCCGCGCGTGAACCGGCGCGCTGTATGGACCGCAACATCGTGGGAGGAGTAAAGCCATTGGTAGGCGGGCACGTTGACCACCACACGGCCCCCCGGACGAAGAACACGGCCCACCTCTTTCAAAACCGCACTACGGTCTGCCACCGCGCTGTGATAAAGCACGTCCAGCAGCAGCGCTATGTCGGCCTGCTCATCGGCGAGAGGCAACGCCGTCGCATCCGACCGCAAGAGACGCCCCATTCCCCGTTGTTTACAGAATCCAAGGGCTTCTTCCGCCAAGTCCAGCCCCGTAATCTGATAGGAAGACGAAAGCCGTGCCGCCATACCCCCGGTGCCACAGCCGATATCCACCACCTGGGCCCCCGCCCCACCCTCCTGTTGGCAGACATCGCACACCAGCCGATGCAATCCAACATACCACCAATGGGTATCCTCCACCGATCGCATACAGCCGTATTCTTCTGCATTCACCGTTTGGTGCTCCTCGTTCTCCAGTGGTACCATGGTGCTGGGTCGGTGGTGGCACTGCATAGACCCGATCGTAAACAGTGCCCATGTTCAGGGGCGTATTGTCGCGCGCAAACAATACAGAATCAAGGATGGCATCATATGAACACCATTTCCAAGGGGGCATTTGCCTGGCTGCTGATTGGCCTCACACTCGCAGGATGCGAATCTCGGATTAATCGTCAACGAGATGATTTTGGATTCCTGGCGATCCACAAAGCCACCCGCGCAGGCGACAGTGCCAAAGTCGCTGAGTTGCTGGACCAGGGAGCCAAGGTAAATGCTGTGGATCTCGATGGACTCACCGCATTGCATTCGGCCGCGAAAGACAATTACATCGATATCGCCCGCATGCTACTGGAACACCATGCCGACCCCAAAGCGCTCACCAAGGATGGCTGGGACCCCGTTCAACTCGCCGCATGGCGGGGATACAGCGATATGGTCGAATTACTCATGACCTACAAGGCGGCAGCCAATCACAAAATAGAACGGGGCTGGACGCCGGTCCACATGGCCGCCTTCAAAGGATACCTGCCCATTTTAACCATCTTGCGAAAAAACTGGGAATCCTATCAGCTCGATGGCAAGCCCGATTTTGATGCGCCGGACGATGATGGAAACCGCCCCGTTGCCCTCGCCATGAATGGAGGCCATATGGAGGTCGTTAACTATCTGCTGACCCTTGGCGCAGACATTAACGCCGCAGACGCATCTGGCAACTCCTTACTCCACGGTGCCGTTCTGCAAGGCGCACACGATGAGATCGCCTTTCTCCTGAGTCAGGGTGCCAACCCCAACAGTCGGGACGGCTCTGGCAGGACCCCCTACACCCTGACCGTGGAATCTCAGGACGCCGTGGCCGCCAATCTAATCATCCAGGCAGGCGGTGGCGCGTAGTCGCGACGCGCTGCCCTGAGCAACCAGTGCGTTGATTTAATCAGAGGCGATGGATTGGTATCGGTCGCTTTTACGGGACTCCCGGAATTTTTGATGCGACGTATGTCCATGAACGACGGGTTCTTGCGAAGGGGCTGTGGGAAGTCATTGGGGACTGTGTAGTTGTGGGAAGTCTTCAAGAGGTCATGGGGAATAGAGCATTGTGCCTGGCCTTGGCCTTGATGTAGAGACGTAGTCATACCGCCCAATCCGCGCACGAACTGGAGTACCAGATCGCGCGGCACGATTGGTGGGTTCAGTTTGTTTTGGCGGGGTGAGTCTTCGTTGCCACTCATTAATTGCCCATGAACCTAATTTTTGGTGCGACTTACGGCCATGAACGATGGGACAGGCTCTTAGATGCCAAGTTCGTCGACCACGGTCGCCCAGGCGCGATTCACGGGAAAGGGTCCGGCATATTTTACCCACGCAACGTGGCCATCCATGTAGAGCACATTGGCCCCGCCAGGAATGTGGTTGAATCCCTGGGGATCTAAATCGATACGGTCGAACATGACCGCAATCGAACTTTGTGAGATATTGGCCTTGGAGGGGTTATTAATATCCGTAATCTGGAAGCGCTCCATCCCCTCTTGAATGCGCCGCACATCCTGAATTTCCCCGAATTCTGTCGTGAACGACCAGGACGCCGCCAGGAGTCCGGGATCCGGGTCATCAAGTATGTCACGGAGCCCCTCAAGAAAGGGCTCGCTCACATCCCCCGTGCCCGCCTCGGTTATCCATTCGGTTTTAATAATCCAGTTGGCATAGAAGTAGGATAGCTGGTCAAGGAGGCAGGGGTTCACCGAGCCGCCTTCACGCGATCCCTGGGGGCCATCGGGCCGGTTCCAACGTCCATTCCGCTCTTCCTGTACCGCATTGAAGCCGGAGGGACACACCAGCACCCGGCTGTCGGTGAGATACTCTGGGTAGAGGGAGGGACCGTCAAACATGAAAATCCGTGTATTCTTGACGTCGCAAAGATCGCCGATATTGCGCTGCAGGGACGGGTACTCTCCGCCCGCCTCGTTGGCGTACATCTTGAACGCCAATCCCATCTGACGCAGATTGCTGCCACAGCTCACCCGCCGGGCCGCTTCTCGTGCACGGCTCAACGCGGGCAGCAACATGGCCGCCAGAATACTGATAATCGCGACCACCACAAGAAGTTCGATTAGTGTAAAGCCCCGTTGTTTGTTCATGCCGCCTACCCTCCAGTTTTTTCCGTTAGACCCCAATCGGACTGATGCTAGCATAGCAGCCATGCAACAGACACGCAAACTTGTTTCAATCACTTCCGTGAAAAAAATTGGCGATAGCCGAAGCAACCGTGGCCACCTGATTATCTGGAAATTCCGGATAGAAGGGCAGTGACAAGACCGAATCACAAGCCCCTTCCGCCACGGGAAAATCCCCGCAGGCATAGCCCAATTCCCCATAGGCGGGCTGCAGGTGAACCGGGATGGGATAGTGAATCAGGGTCTGAACTCCAGCTTCCAGCAAATATTGCTGCAAAGCATCCCGGCGTTCCGTGCGGATCGGATAGAGATGGTGGGCCGATTGGGCCCAGGGTGCCACCGCAGGAAGACGAACGGGCACATCCTGTAGCGCATTGTCATAACGCTTCGCCAGGGAACGCCGTTGCCCATTCCAACCATCAAGGTGGCCCAGCTTGACCCGCAATACGGCCGCCTGTAGCTCATCCAGACGACTGTTGATACCGGGGACCGTGTGGGTATACCGTTTCTCCTCACCATAATTCCGGAGCTTTCGGAGCCCGTCGGCCCATTCCGAATTCGACGTGGTCACGGCACCGCCATCTCCATAGGCCCCCAGATTCTTGGAGGGATAAAAGCTGAAGGCCCCAAGGTGCCCCAATGTCCCACAAGCCCGTCCCTTATAGGTGGCCCCATGGGCCTGGGCGCAGTCCTCCACCACCACGAGATCATGGGCATCGGCAAAGGCCATGATGGGATCCATATCGCAGGGATGTCCATAGAGGTGGACCGGCACAATAGCCCGACTCTTGGGCGTAAGAGCGTGGGCCAGTTGCGCGGGATCGAGGGTCAGGGTATCGGGGTGAGCGTCTACAAGGACCGGACGTGCCCCCGTTGCCCCAATGCCCGCCACCGTGGGAACGCAGGTATTCGCAACCGTAATGACTTCATCCCCCGGCATGACCCCCGCAACTCGGAGTGCGAGTTGGATTGCGTCGGTGCCGGAACCCACCCCCACCGCGTGGGCCGCCCCAATCCAGTCGGCAAACTCCTGTTCAAAGGCGCGCCCTTCGTCACCGAGCACATACCAGGTTCGCGTAAGCACGCGGTCAATTGCCGCACGCACCTCCCCGTCAATCGCCTTGAACTGAGATTGAAGCTCCACAAAGGGAATCAACGTCACCCGTCCTTTCCCTGGAGCACCATGCGAAACCAAAGTCCCGAAAGCTGACAGGCCACCCGAAATATACGGGGAAAATTGAAGAATTGTGACTTGCCGTGTTGCCGCTCATAGTGATGTACCGGCACTTCGGTAACGCGAAAGCCCGCACGCTGAATTTTGGTCATCATCTCGGCGCAGATGACCCCGCTATCGCTTTTCAGCTCAACTTTATCGAAGACCGAGCGACGGATGAGGCGAAAATCGCAATCTACGTCGCGAAGCTTCAAGCCAAAGGACATTCGAACGAGATGGTGGTAGATGCGGCCGATGACGATGCGGTGGAGCGGGTCGTGCCGGGTTATTTTGTACCCCTGAACCACGTCCACATCGTCGGAAACCTTTTCCACGAGCCGTTCCAGTTCGCGCACATCATATTGGGCGTCGCCGTCGGTGTAAAAGATCCAGTCCCCCGTCGCAGCCGCAAAGCCGCTGCGCAAGGCACCACCGTAGCCCCGGTTTTTTTCATGGCGCACAATCGTCACTTGGGGAAAGCAACGGGAAATCTCGTCCAACAGCGCCAGTGTGTGCTCACCACTGCCATCGTCGATAAGGGTAATATCGTAGTCCAGGCCCAGACGTTCCGCCGTCTGAATTGACAACATGACCATACTGCCCATGGTCCCCCAGTCGTTGTAACAGGGGTAGAAAATTGAAACGCGGGTCTTTTCCATAATTACTCCAGAGTTTTCGTGCTAGACAGTAGCACAAATCCGCCTACGGTTTTAAGTGATGTACCCGGCGGCACGTCAGCACGGTTTTCGGGACGATCTGGCAGTACCACCACATCGTAGGTACCGAGTAAATTCGAAAGTCCCGTTCCGGTGTCTATAGACCGACCCGCAAAAAAATTCAGCAGACCGGGCAGCCGTCCACTCGTTGTTACAATGCGGATTTCCTGGGGAAAGGCGGCCAGGGCCCGAACAATCGCCTTCTCCTCCGCCATCTCTACTTTCGTCCCAATCTCCCGGCCCTGAAGGGTCACCCACCGAAGACCGGGAGCCAGCAGGAGAATCACACAACATGCCCAGAGCACGCGGTTCCGACGGCTCGCCCCCCTATTCAGGACCTCACCCATCGCCATTGCCAACCAGGGGGCACTGAAGAGGGCAAAAATGGCGTAGGCGTTCCAGAGGTAGCGATGGAGTTGGCCCGGTGTAAAAAAGTACCACCAGTAGAGCATGAACACCCCATAGAGATAGAGGGCCGCGCCGGCCGGGGTATACCGGTGACGAAATACCAGGGGGACACTCACCACGGCCACGACCAGCCAGACCAGGTGGGCAACAGGATTATGAACGACCGAGTTGGCCAGGGCGAAGGGCAGGCTTTCCAGGCCGAAGAGCAGATAGTGCTGGTAGATGGCCAATAGGCCACCGTCGGCACCTTCCTGGGGGCCGTGATTCGCTTGGGCCAGGGTCCAACATGAAAGGACGGCAAGTCCCCCCATAGTCGGCAACACGACGTGTACCCAGTGTATCTTCCGAAAGGTTACCCGGTCATAGGCCCAGACGCCTGCAAAACTGAAGACCACCAGCACGACGATGGATTTCGACAGGACCGCCAATCCTATAAGTGCCCCCGCCGAGAGGCCCCAGGCATAGCGCTTGGGATGCTCCAGGGCCTCATGCCAGGCGAGTAATCCGAGTAGTAAAAACGTAAAAGCCGGCACTTCCCCATAGAGGGTACGGCCCAGATAGATGGAAGAAAAGGTGCCCACGAGTAGTCCCACCGACAGGGCGCCAGACCAGCCACCGAAGAGCTTCCGGCCAAACTGGAAGAAGGCCCCACATAGGACAAGGAAAAAGGCCACCACAATCGCGCGGGCCACAACCAGAGATACGCCAAATACACGGAAGCCCGTTGCCACCGGCACAATCACCGCAGGGCCGACGGAATCGAAGGAGTCGAAATAGGTAAAACCGGTCTCAGGATGTCCCGAGGCATAGCTGCCGTGAATCGCCAGATTGCGGGCCACATTCAGATGGTGAATTTCGTCGGGCGCGGCCCAGGGGTAGTCGCCGATTCGGAACACCAGGAGTCCAAGAATACCGGTAAGTAACAGTACCAACAGGCCAATCGCTCGAACCTCAACACGCCGCGGGGGAAACGTCGGCGGTGCAAGCGGGTTCCTTTCGCGAAGTCGCCACAGGCACGTGGCAAAACACGCCGTAATCAGACCAAACGCCACGAATCGAAAGAGCAGTCCCCCCGGCGATTGAATAACGTCAAAGGCGGGATTCTGATGGGTATACACCAGCAGAATGAGGGCACCCAAACTCGTGAAGCCGCCGAGAACCATGCCCAGGGTGCTCAGAACACGGAAGCCATCACGCCATGTAAATGGCAGGATAGGAAGGGTAGCAATGGACGCCCCGGAGCGGGTGTCGTGTTCGGCTTCCGTCACAGGCAAACATCCTTGTTGGCAACGGTACAGTAGGGTCACTCGAAGTATAACAAGGCCACCGCCACGTCACAACCTCGATAAAGCCGCGCCAACGATACCGGTTCGTTCAGGTACCGGTATCCTCCGGGTTCGTTTCCACGTCATCGGGCAGCAAGACCGTAAACGTCGAGGAGTCACTGCCGCCACCAACCAACTGCACGGTAACGGTGTGTTCGCCCGGCATCAGGGGCCAATCAAGACGTTCCCCGCCGTCTACCTTGCCAAGATAGCGCCCATCCATAAACCAATGTAGCGGCTCGGACAAGGCACCATGTACCGACAAGGGAATCCGGTCTCCCTGGGGCACCCCGCTCAACACATAGGCGGATCCCGCTGGTGGGCTGTTGATTCGCACCATCGTCGCCCCCACGGACCCACCCGACGGGCTCACTGTGCGGGCCTCCACCGTCGACAAGTCCCACTCGGTAGCCTGGACAGGGCGGGAGGCCACCACATTCAAACCCGTTTGGGATTGTACGTGCAGGGTACACGTTCGGTTGGTCCACATACCCTTGGGAAGAACCAGATGGGTACGCTCCGGGCACGTCTCCCTTGCCGGAAGTCCGGACGTAGCACACAGGCTGACCGTCTTACCCGCGGGCGACGGTGGCCACGCGGCCCCACGGGTTACTGGCAATCCACGAAAAACCGCGCCTGCCAAAGGAAGGGCCGCACGAGCCCCCACCAACTGGCGCGCGCCCCGACCATCGTTATTTCCCAACCAGACGGCCACGAGATAATGCTGATTGAAGGCGAAGGTCCAGGCATCGTGGTACCCGGTCGAGGTTCCCGTCTTCCAGCACACCGGCGGGTCATTGCCCTCCCTTCGCTGGAGGCCCCTACTCACATCGTCGGGAAACGGCTGGACCAGCATGTCGTAGAGCAGCCGAGAAATGCCCCCGTCCAACACCCGCTCGCCACCGCCCCTTGGGCCATCCGACTCAATCCGGAGCGCGTTTTGTCGCCCCAGACTGGCGACGGAAAGATACAGCCGGCTCAGGTCCTCCAGGGAGACCTCACAATTACCGAGAGCGAGTCCCAGCCCATAGTCAGACGGCTTTCGGTCAATACTCGTCAACCCTTCCGACCGCAGAAATTGATGAAAGCCTGCGACACCGACCCGTTCGAGCAAGGCAACGGCCGGAACATTCAACGAGTACCGCAACGCCTCCGTGGCCGTCACCGGGCCGTTAAATATGCCATCAAAGTTGCCCGGCGCATAGCGGCCAAAATCCAGCACATCGTCGAGGAGCACTTCCGATGGGTAAAGCTGCTGCTGGGCCATGGCATAGCCATAGAGAAAGGGTTTCAGCGTCGAACCCGGCGAACGCAGCGCCCGGCATCCATCGACCTGACCGCCCCCCGGCGTATTCTCGAAGCTCGCCGAGCCAACCCGGGCCAGCAGGGCACCCGAGGAGACGTCCACCACCATAACCGCGCCGTTCGTAATGGCCCCGTTAAAGCGCTTGAGGTAGTGCGGTAGCTGGGCCTCCAAATTTCGTTGTATGCCGCCGTCGAGGGTCAATTTCACCGACTCCCCACGGGACAGCGCGTCGGCGTAATACACGCCCAGATGGGGAGCGCTACGGGGAAAATCGTGCCACGCCACCGTCACGGGGGTAGCCAACGCCCGCTCACACACGGCCGCTTCGATGTAGCCATCCTTCAACATCCGACGCAACACATAATTTCGCCGATCCCGGGCGCGCTCGGGATGGGCCAGGGGGTTCAGCCGACTCGGGGCTTTGGGCAATGCCGCGAGCAGGGCCGCCTCGGACAGGGTCAGACTCTGGGCCGACTTGCCAAAGTATCGCCAGGCCGCCGCCTCGACCCCAATCAAATTCATCCCGTAGGGTGCGCGATTGAGATAGGCCGCCAGAATTTCGGCCTTCGACAAGGATTTTTCCAGGCGCAAGGCACCGATGGCCTGACTAACCTTACCCCAAACGCTACGACTGTCATGTCCGCCCAGTTTCACCAACTGCATGGTCAATGTCGAGGCACCCGAGGCCACGCCAGCATGACGGATGTTTTGACCCAATGCCCGGGCAATCGCAAGGCCATCGACCCCGTGGTGCCTAAAAAAACGCTGGTCCTCTGCGGCCAGGGTCGCCTGCTCCAGATAGGGATTAACCCCGCCATCCCCTTGTGGCAGCGACCACGTATCCGCCGCACTCAAGGATACATAGAGCCTCCCCCCAGAACTATCCAGCAATTGCCCCGAGTGCGCAACAGAAACATAGGGGGCCGGATCCAGGGCGGGCAAAAGCCACCAACCGGCGAAGCAAACCAACAGACACAGGAGTGCCATTGCGATTGCAAGGGGGCCCCTGCGTCGCACGTGTGCCAAATATTTTTTTATCCTGACCATCACCATTTGTCTCACATACCGTGTCTTTCACGATTGTAACATCCCGACTTCCTATCCCCCACTACGCCTGGAGGTTCCAAAACCCACCCCTTTCCTTACAACGGATACCGCTGCGTGAAATGGACTTCGCCCTGCAACCGTTGGGCGCGCACGCAAAATAGCGTATGAAAATAAGACACTTTTCACTTCCAGGAGTCCTTCTTTCAAAAAAACTTGTCAAAACGAACAAAAATACCTTTATTTCCCTTGAATACTGCAATACTTTGTACTACCATCGCAGCAGTCTACTATTTGACCTAACGGACTCCATGACGATGCGTGAATATGATCTCATACTAGGAATCCTCGCCTGCCAGCTGCGCCTGCTTTCGCGCAATGCCCTTGCAGAAATAGCCGTCACGCTCGGTACTGATGCGGACACCACGCTGGCCGGACTCCTACGCACGGTCGATCTCATCAATAAGGAAAACCACACACTCCTCATTCGAATGACCGATGAGCTCATTCATGCTCACCAGGGCAATGCAGCAGCGGCGCTCCATACCATTGGCGGTGATGCCGCCGTCCAGGATGCCTTTGCTCGTTCCATCATACGCGATGGGGTTACCTGGCTCCCCAGTGAAGACGCTACGCTCGTGGCGGAGCACCTGCCCCACGGCCTGCCCGCGCAAATTACTCCGGAATCGATCGGACGCTACACCAGAGGCTCCGAATATGCCCGGGGCGGTATCGGACGCATATTGCTGGTGCACGACGAACAAATCGGCCGGGACGTCATCCTCAAAGAGTTACTGCCCCGCCACACCGTGAGCCCCACCGACCCCACGCTTTCGCGCATGCCGCCACCGGAGAGTCCCGGAAGCCCAGGAAGTCCCATACGACAATCCGCGTCCATGATGGCCCGCTTTCTGCAAGAAGCAAAAATTACGGGTCAATTGGAACACCCCTCCATTGTTCCCGTATATGAGCTGGGCCTCCGAAACGACGGCCAACTCTACTACACAATGAAACTGGTCCGGGGCGACACCCTGGCCAAGGCCATCTCCGCGCGCACGACCAGAGAAACACGACTATCCCTGCTGCGCTCCTATCTTGATGTCTGCCAGGCCATGGCCTATGCACACACCAAAGGGGTCATACACCGTGACCTGAAACCCTCCAATATCATGATTGGAGAGTTCGGCGAATGCGTCGTCCTCGACTGGGGCCTCGCCAAGATGCAGCGCGAGGTGGACGCCCATCAGGAGACGATGGAAAAAACCATCAGCCAGCTCAAACTGACCGACCAGAACCTCGGCGGACTGCGTACACGCTCCAAAGAAGTCCTGGGCACCCCACTGTATATGTCCCCCGAACAGGCACGGGGTGCTGTCGATGAAATCGGCCCCCACTCCGACGTCTACAGTCTCGGCGTCATCCTTTATGAAATCCTGACGGGGACCCTTCCCCACGTATGGACCAATTCTTCCGACACGGTCCAACGGGTCGGGTCGATCCCCGTCCCCCCCGTGGCAAAAACGGAGCCCAACACGCCCCCCGAACTCGCCGCCATCTGTGACAAGGCGCTCCACTTTGAAGCAAGCAAACGCTACCCATCGGCGCAGGAACTGGCCGATGATATTTCTCAGTTCCTGGAAGGTGCCGTCGTCGATGCCTATAGCTACAGCGTAGGCGACCTCCTCCGACGACTCTATCGGCAGCACAAGACGTTGATTCGGGTGACCGCCTCGGCCACGCTGATTATCCTGCTCATCGGCATCTTTTCCTATGTAAACATTTATCACGCGCGTATCGTCGCAGAAAACGCCCGCATCGTCGCCGAAGAACAGCGCCAAATCGCCGAGTCCCAGCGACAACAGGCCGAGGAACAACGGGTACGCGCCGAAGAGGCCGAAGAAGAGAGCGCTCGCGGAAAATACGTCTCCGATATACGCCTCGCGGATGCCTACATCCGGGACTACAAATTCCAGGCCGCCGAAGACATCCTGCTGGACACGGATCCGCGCTACCGCAATCTCGAGTGGAACTATCTCATCGGCCAATGTAATCAGGACATGGGCACCCTCCGTGGCCACACGGCGAGTGTCTTCGCTCATGTCTCCCACAAGGGCGCATACATATTGACTATGGCCGGCGACAACACGGCGCGTCTGTGGAATGCTCAGACGGACCAAACGCTGTTCACGTGGAAGCTTTCCGACGCGGGGGTGATGAATGGAGCCTTCAGCCCCACGGATGCGCAGGTGGCGATTTGGTTCTTTGACGGCACGATCCAGGTATTCAACACCGAGTCGGGTGCCCTCGACCATGAATGGGCCGCCCATCCCTCGCGCATCGACGCGGTCGCCTTTGACAGCACGGGCACGTTGCTTGCCACGGCAGGCGAAGACCAAACCCTTCGCCTCTGGAATGCGACCACCTTCGAACTCCTCCACGACGCGGCCACACCGGACTTCGCGGTTTCTGGCTTGCTGTTCACAGGCAATAACAATGCACTGCTGGCCACATCGCGGGTCGGTTCGGCTCGAATATATACGGTGGCCGACGTCTCGCTTGCGCGATCCGAAGATTCGCTGGGGACGGTAATTGCCCGTTCGGACACGGCGTTATTTTCCTATCAGGATCACAACCTCACCAAACGCGCCCTACCAGACTTTTCTATCGAGTGGACGGTGACCGTTCCCAACCGGCCTGCCACCGCGCAATTCTACCCGGAACATGACGCGCTGCTCCTTGGGTTTGACGATGGCTCCATCGAAGCACGACGAGGAAACGACGGCTCGCCTGCCAGCGTGTTGCACCCGGGTCACCCCTTCGACAAGTGTATGCTCAACGTGGACGGCAACCGGGTGATTACCATCGCTCTGAATGGGAGCATCCGCGTTTACGACGTGGAGTCCACTGACGTGGTGCTTCAGGTTGCGGGCCATAACGGCACCATTTCTACCGCAATGGTGTCCCCTGATGACACCTACCTGCTTACCGGATCACAGGACGGAACCGCGAAGAAGTGGCGACTGGACTCGGCCGGTGCCAACGAAATAGTCGCTCGGGTAGCCGCCGGGTCCCTGCTATGCGCAGAAAGTGGCGACGGCAACACCCTGGGCGTCCTGGCACCGGACCAACACCTCCGCATCATTGACCTCCCCTCGGGGGCAACAACTTTCGAAGCGGCCTTTCCCGTATTGCGTAGTGCCCATTGCACGGCCCTCAACACCGATGGTACCCTCCTCGTCGCGGTGGCCGACGAGTTCTTGCCCCTCGTCCTGTCCTTGCCCGACGGTGACGTAGTGAGCCAATTGCATGGCCACAACGGGCTCATCTCCCACGTAACCTTCAGCCCTACGGAAGACGTGGTGGCAACCACCTCGTGGGACCAGACGGTTCGTATTTGGGATGGCCGCACAGGGACAATCCGAAGCATCCTCGAAGGCCATGAAGACGCCGTTATAAACGCACGATTCTCACCCGACGGGCGCCGCATCGCAACCCTGTCCCTCGACAATTCGGTCCGAATATGGCAATGGGACAACAACGAAGTTTTACTTAAGATCTCGGCAACCACGGCACCGGTAGAAATCGCCTTCTCTCCGAGCGGCACACGCATCGCCGCTGCATTCCGGGGCGGCCTGTTTCAAATCTGGAATATCGATACCGGCACCATGGAATTTGAAAGTAAGGAAAAAATCGCCGATATCCATGCCATTGGCTTCGCAAGCGACGAGAAACGACTCCTCACGTGGAACGCTCAGGCGGATATGGATTGCTGGGACGTAGAAGACGGGCGACATCTCGTGGCCGCCCCCGCGTCGGCTCCCCCTTCATCCCTCTGGCTCCATGGGCCGTCCGCCCCGCCCTATCTGTTAACCAGTCAGCGTGACGGCACCGTCGTCCGCAACAACCTTTCGGAACAATCTACGGCACCGGCCGTTAACAATCGCGACGCACTATACGCCCTCCTTGCCGAATCGGCCACACCGAAGCAGCCCACACCGGCCGTCCCCGCTCCTGACTCGGAGGATGACCTGCGTCGGTATTATCTGCCCCAGGAGGCCATCGTCAGGCTACTCACTAGCCTCGAAACGCGCGACGCCAATTCCCAATGGACCGACGACGAGAGCCTTCCGCCAATCCGGCCCGTGACGCTTGAACCTGGTGACGTCGTCCGTGAGCTGAATGGGCTGAACCCAACCTTATTTCTTTCCGACGATAGTGCCTCGCTTCGCACGGCCCTTAGCGCTGGCGACGTCCCCCTTCAACTCACCATTGCCCGTGGCGATTTCGTCCGCCATCTCGAACTCCGGGGCCTGCCGGTCCGCCAGAGCGAACGCACCGTCGTATTGGACCCGACCCAGGCCAAAGCCATGCTGGAATCAGCCCTGCTCGCATCGGAATCCATCCTGGCCGAAGTAAGCACCGAATATGCCGAGCGCCTCGGGCGTTCCTTCGACGGCGACGCAGCTACGTACGACAGCGGCATATGGCTTCCCAGTCCGCGAAGTTCCCTGCGCCGCGCGATGCTCCGCACCGCCGGGCTGGAAGTGTCCAGCGCGATCACCGCTATCAATGGTGCGCCCGTACCCGCCTTTAAGCAACTGAAGGCGCAATTGGAACGGGTCGCCGGTGAACTGACGGACCAGTCACCCTTCGAACTACAAATTCAGATGGAGCGCGGCGTATTTGAAACCGTCACGCTGAACCTACGCAGCACGTCCCCCCCATGATTTCCTCCAAGTAAGTACGACACGAAGGAAAGGAGGCTACATACGAGCGAGCTACACACTATGCGTCCGAGAAGTTCTGTTTCATTCAGGCAACGTAAAATCCCATGGAAAGGTTAATCTAGATGGCCTATTTTGATGTATTAAAACAGCCGAATAATACAACCCCCGACTGCATCGGTTCTCGAAGCATAAATCTCATGTGTGCTGTGCTCAATACCACGGACTCGAGTGGCACCGCCGTTCGTATTGACTACGAAGCCCTGTATAACAAGGCATTTCACGTGAGAGGCGGCAACAGCACCTTAGACAATATCATACGAAACATCGAGAAAATGGATTCTGTCCTCTGGCACGGCGCAACGGACACCTCCCAAATAGTTTGGGACAAGCTTGTCGATCCCGCAGCTCCTGGTGCGTTAATCCTCATAAGAGATCACCTTGCAGCGAGTGGTTACCCCGATGTAAAACTCGGCGATATGTTTAAAGTGAATTATTCTGTTCTCCCGTCGGCGGGTCTTGTTTCCCACTATCAATTCATACACACCGCGCTGGAAGGGGTCCACGCCGTCAAGGACGACCAAATGTTTCACTTTTGCGCACCCCTTCTGGCCGTCCAAAACGGCTACCGGCTGCCCATCGACGAAGGCGTATACAAAAAATTCATTGGAGATTTCGGTGCCTTTACCATGCAGGATCTATTCCAAAAGAAACTCAGCGATCCTGACCATGCAACGACGAAGTTACTCGCAAAACAAGCACGTGCAAATGGACTCCTGTGGGAAGGGCGCCCCATCAAATCACGCCCGCCCAGCCCTATGAGATCTCGTGAAGGAAACGGCAAGAAATGTGTTGGCAATGTATGTACAGAAGATCCCCAGCATCCGGAATATTGGTGCAGTCAAGTCCCTGACGGCAACGGTGGATACGTCTGCGCAATGGGCAGCGACTGAGCAATAAGGACCGACACGTCTTTTCCTTCAACACCATTGGCCGTTGACCGCCATCCACTACAAGGAGAAATGAGTTGAGTCATTTTGACGTAAGTACCTTACGACCCAACGCGCCGGATTCCATTGCTACACGCAGTATTAATCTGATGTGCGCAATGCTCAAAACAGGCAACAACACAGTCAATTATGGAATGCTCTACGAGGACGTGCTCCACAACAACAGTGGAAGCAGCACGCTGGATAAAATTATCTCAAACGTATCCAATATGGACGCCATACTCAGGCGGGGTGCAACAGAAGCCAACAACTCGGAAATCGTATTCCACAAATTGATACGTGATACTGCAGGAAACCTCGGCGCATTAACCAATATTCACGCAAGGCTAAACGCCGATCCAAACAATATCCCTGAAATCCGCCTCGGTGATATGTTCAGAGTGAACTTTACAACCATCCGGCCAAACAACACCTATACGCCAGCATACATCGCGCATATGCAATACATTCACGCACAACTGGAAGGAGTACAGGCTTCAGCAAATGACGAGATGTATCACCTTTGTATGCCCTTCCGAGCCGTTCAAAATGGCACGGCCCGTCCAGTGGACGACGCCGATTTGAGCGCGTTCTTTGGAGCTTTCAGATATCTTACAATGCAGAATTTCTTCGACACGTGCTACCCGAGTATGGAAACGCTGAAACCACTGGTTAAAGCGGCAAAAAAAGCAGGAATTCTCTGGGAGGGACGAAGTCTGTCGTCCAGGCCGTTTGCAATAGTGAACGAAACAACCGAGAAAAAAGAAACAACCGAGGATAGGTGGACACTAGACAGCCGTGAGGGCAACGGCAAAAAATGTTCCAACAATAGCTGCGTAGCGGATCCGCTTCATCCTGAATATTGGTGCAATCAGGTTCCAAACGGATCGGGTGGCTACGTGTGTGCACTGGGAAGCGACTAAGGACTTTCAACCAGAACAAGATTCAATCATACGCTCGATGCCTAATTGGCGTACCGGGTATAGCTACCCCCAACGCGACGACTATAATGGCAAAGACGTAGAAAGTGTCCAGCTATCTTGGCCACGTCCTCAACAGGCTCCATCCCTTTGGGGGCGTGGCTAATTTCGTTCGTAATAGTGGCACGTCGTACTCCATACGTTACCCCAAGTAAATACCAAGAGGATTCCCCATGGACAACCAGGCCCTGCAACGTGATTTCGACCGCGATGGCTACATCGGTCTGCCCCAGTTCTGGTCCCCACTGGAGATGGCGGAACTCCAAAACAACCTGCAACGCTTCATCGAAACCGTTCTACCTACCCTCCCTCCCGAGCGGGTCTTTTACGAAGACAAAGCCCGCCCCGAGTCCCTGAAGCAGATTCAACAGCTCTATGAATACGACGACTATTTTCACAAGCTCATGTTTGACAGCCCCTTCCAGGCGGTGGCGGAAGCGGTCTTGAAAGGTCCCGTCGTGGCCAAAAACATGCAGTATTTCAACAAAGCCCCCGGCCACAATCAGCCCACACCACCCCATCAGGATGGCTACTATTTCAATCTGGACCCCTGCGAAGCCGTCACCCTCTGGTTCGCCCTCGACGAGGTGGATGAAGAGAATGGCTGCGTTCGCTATGCCCGCGGCTCTCATCGGGGCGGTCTCCTGCCCCACGGTCGCACCCAGACCCTGGGCTTTTCGCAGGGCCTGCTGGACCGAGGACCCTGCGAAGATCCCGAGACCATGGTCGCCTGCCTGGCCCAACCGGGCGACTTGCTTGCCCACCACGCGCTGACCATACACTGGGCCGATGGAAACCAGAGTGCCATCCGTGATCGCCGGGCACTCGGTTTCATATACTATAGTGCAGCGGCCCGGGAAGACCGGGTACGCCACGAGGCCTACCAACAGGAACTGGCCGATTCGTTGACCCGAGCCGGAAAACTATAGCGCACAACCCATGCGGGAATCAGACATGACCGACTTAGCCACCCAGAGCGGCCCCATTGGAAGGTTGTTCGACGAACAGCACGCCACCAATGACCTGAGTACCTTTGCCCTTACCCCCGAACAGATCGCCCACTATGAACGGGAAGGCTACCTCGCGGGAACACGGATACTCACCGACGCCCAGTGCGATGTCTTGTGCGAAGAGCTCGCCGAATTGGCCGACCCCAATCATCCCGGCAACCACCTTTTTTACGAATACAATTCCAATGAGTCCGCCGACCCCAACACGGTCCTCTTCCATGCCCTGGGTGCATGGCGGGTAAGTCCCGGCTTCCACGATATGCTTTGGAATCCCGCCTTCACCGTCCCCGCCTCGAATTTGCTCGGTGGCTCGGTGCGCTTCTGGCACGACCAGCTATTTTGTAAACCCGCCAAGCATGGTGGGGTAGTCGCATGGCACCAGGACTACTCCTATTGGACCCGGACAGAGCCCATGCAGCACCTGACCTGCTGGATAGGCCTGGATGATGCCGACGAGGAGAATGGCTGCCTTTACTATGTCCCCCGCAGTCACACGTGGCCCCTCCTTCCCGTCACAGGTCTCGCCGGCGATATGGAGGCTATTCAGACCGTCTTGAATGATGAGCAGAAGGCCGCCTTCAATCCCATCCCCATTCGACTGAAGCGGGGTGAGTGTGCGTTTCACCACCCCCTCCTCGTCCACGGATCGTTTGACAACAAATCGGAGCGCTCACGGCGGGCCGTGGTGTTGAATGTCGTCCGCGATGGTGTTTGCTCCGTCTCTGAGGAACCCCTGCTGCAGGGCGTCCCCCCCGTGGCGAGTGGCCAGCCCCTGACAGGCGATTTCTTTCCACTACTTTATAGCACCTGAACCTATTCTCCATTCCTATAACAGGCGACTGCACATCAGGGACTGAATACGTAGATTGGTCTTCTACCGTCGATTTCTTCTTTCTATTGTAATTGAACTATGATTTCGATACTATTAGTAGAGCAATATTGATGATCCACTGGGGGTTTCCGATATGAGAGACTACGATATTCTCTTCGGTGTGCTTGCCGCACAATTGCGGTGGGTCCCTCCCTACGCCCTGTCGACATTTTCGACCCTTTCACAGAAAAGCCCCGATCAAAACCTTGGGGATTATCTGCACGAGAATGGGGGCCTTTCGGCGGAAGACCAGGAACTGCTCGTTCGTCTGGTAGACACCGTCATCCACGCGCACCGTGGCGATGCGAAAGCCGCGCTGGAAACCTTTGGCGGCCAGGAGGCTATCGACGCGGCCTTCTCTGCCCCCGTCGGACGCCCCAAGACTCCTCCCATTTCCACCACCGACAAGACCATCGTCGGCACCATCATCTCCGATCATGAGCCCCCTTCCATCACATCGGAACGGGTCGGGCGCTATACAAAGGGCTCCGAATACGCACGGGGCGGCATAGGCCGGGTTCTTCTCGTACACGATGAACAAATCGGTCGCGATGTGATCCTGAAAGAACTCCTTCCCGATCACGCCATAAGCCCCACCGACAAGACCCAGTCGCCCCCGGTACGTGGAGGCACCCCCAATACCCCCATGCGGCAGTCCGCCGCCATGATGGCCCGCTTCCTCAAAGAGGCCAAAATTACCGGCCAGATGGAGCACCCCTCCATC
>CAXBPH010000132.1:0-18185 GCA_963977445.1 uncultured bacterium
CGTGCGGCTACAGTTTAATTTAAAACGCTCTAGTATCACGCGCCCTTGGCAACCCCGAGGGCGCGTTTTTTTATTGCGCTACGGGCCAGTAGACAAGTGTGGCCGAAAATATGCTGATTGGGGTATTGGAACTGCCCGCATGAAACTATATACCTACTCACAAGCACGCCAACGACGCTCGGAAGTTCTCGATGCGGCTCGTGACGAGGAAAGGCACTACGGGTGATACATAGGATAAACCAACCGTGCCACGCGATCCGACTATGTCGGTTCGTGTGAGGGTACCAAGACGTACATACAAGCTACAGAATAGGCTTGAGCGCAGCGACGTTACCCCTCAGAATATCCAGGCAATCAAGATTCGAAATTCCGGTTGGTGAATCACGCCCATAGACGCAGCCACGCCCCACACACGAACCGACGTGGTCGGATCGCGTGGCACAGAGAAATCTTAGCTGCTGATGGGGCGTCCTTATATGCGCGCTCAGGCTTTCCCGCCACGGCGCGTCATGACCAGCCTGAGACAGCGCACCTTATGCGTGCTGCACGGCACCAAACTCGGCGCGGTATACCGACGACTTAGACCTTTTCGAAAAAGGCCGTTTAGTTCCCCAGACCGGCTTCCTGGAACATCTTCCGCAACTCTTCATAACGCACCTGGGCACCGGTGTGTCCGGGATCGAGGAGGAGGGCCGTTTCGAGGTAGGTTTTGGCCTGGGGCAGGAGGCCAGCCTTCATGAAACCTTCCGCTTCGGCGACGAAGGCACCCGCTTTTTCCACGGGCTTGATGGGGCCTTCGCCAAAGCCGGCCCAGTGTCCCTTCCTGAGAATAGGCAGGAAGACGTCGCGAAGTTCGACGGGGTCCCAGCAGAGATCCTGGAGGTAGAGGGGCGCTTCGTGTCCGGCGAGGAGGGCCGTCCAGCCGAATTGTTTCCAGCGCACGTTTTGTTCCCAGTTCCGTTGGCTCTGGTGGGCGCTGTAGAGGGTGCCGAGAAAAAGGACGATAGCGAGGGTGGCAACGAGGCCGCCCTTGGCGGTGGGTAGTTTTCGGCGGAGTTCGCTGTCGGCGAAGGCGTGGCCACCGAGGGCGATGAGACCCAGCCAGTAGAGGGTGGTCATGGTCATGTAGCGGGAGGTCATGGCCTGCTCCAGGCCAAAGCCAGCGCGCCCGGCGGCCGTTATGGTGGCGCTGCCGAGTACGTAGAGGATGAGTCCGGCCCAGGGCAGGTAAGGGCGGTAGTCGCCGCCCTTCTTATAGAGACGCCAGACGATTACGGGGAGGGCGGCCAAGCCGAGGAGGCCCGGAATGAAGTGGCCGAAGCCCACGGGGGGCGCGTAGCCGTGCCAGGCGGGCTGGGTAAACATGCCGGTGATGGGTGCACCGATGTAGACCAGACCGTAGCTGATGAATTCGATGGGTGCTTGCAGAATAGAGCCGAGGGAGGGGCTCACTTCGGGCTTGTGGTAGTCGAGGAGGTAGAGCTGGATCACGAGGACACCGGCGGCAATCCAGAGGAGGCTGTAGATGATTTTTTTCTCCCGGACCAAATCGGGTGCGAGGATAATCAGGGGTGCCAGCGCAATCCAGCAGAGGAGTCCGTTGGCAAAGCAAAAGGAGGTTACGAGGGCGGCGCAGAGTGCCAGCACAAAGCGCAGGGGGTTGAGGGGCGCGACGGTCAGCAGGACGGCGGCGGAAACGACGGAGAAGGTGTTGAGGAAGACATTGACTTCCCAGCCCCAGGCCCAATTTTCCATTTGTACCCAGGAAAAAATAAGGAGGGAAAAAACCGGAACTATCCACCAGGGGCGTGGCGCGGTCGCGGTTTTTCGAAGGGCGGTCGCGGTGCAGAGGAGGAAGGTAGCGACACCGAGTACCATGCTGGCGACCAGCTCCCAGGCCACATTCCACCCACTCAGGCGGGCAAGGCCAAACATGAGGAGCCGTGGAAAAACGACGCGGTGCTCGTTGTGCTGGGCCCAGAAATCGGCGAAGGACAGGGTGCCGGCCTGAAATTTTTCGAGAATAAACGCGAAGTGCCAGGCATCCCAATAGGGAAAGGCCATGCCGTAGCGATATTCCTTGTAGCACAGGGCAATAAAGGGGATGAGGGCCAAGCCGATATAAAGGGCCACGGGGGTGGGCTTTTTCGGTGAGGAAACAGGGACCGCGTCCTGGGGGGCATCATCCATGGTCGCACCCTGTCGTGTGTGTGTTGCTGTTCAGCATGGGAGCCCTCTCGTGGTATGTCGTTTGGCCCGACCGGATGGGGTGGGCGTTGCTGCACCACCATACCCAACGGCGATTTACTGCGTCAATAAAGAGCGCCGAGCAATGGCCTCATCGACCCCACTCACGTATCCGACGGATAGTCCCGCGCGAGAGTTTCGAGGTGGTGGACGAGGGCCGAAAAAGGGAACAATGCTACGGTGACATGACCCAAGTCGTTCGTCTTTCAGGGTCAAGACACCCGAACGCTTCCTGCACGACCGGCGGCGATTAGACCCAATCACAGACAGTGCCAAGTCTCCTCTTTTCCGCCCTGAACAACGAGCGCGATCGGGTGGCACCACTGAGTGTCACCTTATATGGACTCCATACAGTAACCTTGTTCACCAGCGAGGGCCGAGGGGCGAAATAGGGAACAATGCTACGGTGACGTGACCCAAGTCGTTCGTCTTTCAGGGTCAAGGCACCCGAACGCTTTCTGCAAGACCGGCGATGATTACACCCAATCATAGTTAACGGGAAATCTCATCTTTTCCGCCCTGAACAACGAGCGCGATCGGGTGGCACCACTGGGTGTCAACCTGATGCCCCTATGGTCGAATAGAAAATTGCCCCCTGAAAATATCGTGCCGGTGTTGATACCGTCTAGGAGTCTGGGCCGCCGCGCGTGCCACGTGGCGTCGCCTCCGCCCGGAGACCCGTTAGGCGTCACAAACAACCCCAATTCACCTGCCCCACAAAAAGTGACAGATATTTGTCACCCCTGAGTAACTCTTTTCTTCCCGACATTATTATACGGTGGTTGGTGTGCTTTTATTTGGAGCCTACGGCGGGACCAGCCTTGTATTCCTCAGCAGAATAGCCATAAATACGTGTTTTTCACACTTGTTAGTTTTTTGGCACGTAATCTGCTTCATGACTGATGGAATAGTTGCTCTTGGGATATTATGCACACCACTCTTTAGGAGATAACCATGAAATTGTCATCCGCTCTGACCCACGCCACATTGGGCGCATGCGCCTTACTGCTGCCGCTGAGTGCATCTGCGATCATCATAGATTTTGAGGGGCTCGAACACGGCCGCATAGTGAACAACCAATATATCGGGCTGCCCTGGGGCGTAAGCATCAGCGTGGACAATGTGGGCGGTGGGCCCGATATCGGTGTCGCCTTCAACACCAATCTGTCGGGTACCCGTGACCCCGATCTGGAAAGTCCCTGGAGTGGTGGCAATCTCCACAGCAGCACCGACTTGGGCAACATCCTGATTATTCAGGAGAATTCCAACGGAATCATTGACGGTATCGCCGACCTGCCGGATGACGAAGGCTCCCGGGCTGCGGGCAGTATCACACTGTCCTTTGACCGTGCCCTCGATTTTTTCGGATTCGACCTTGTCGATGTGGAAGGCCCGAGTGAATATGGTGCAAATAGCGGCTATTTCGCCACGTTCTTCATGAACGGTTCCGAAGTAAATCGGGTAGGATTCGGCGACCTCATTAACAGCGCCAGCCCCTACTACGACTCGACCATCGAATTTGGCGACAACTACATCAACCGAATCAGTCCCATTACGGTCGGTCAGAATGGTATCCAGTCCTTCGACGAAGTAGTCATCAACTTCGGTGGCTCTGCGGGTATCGACAATATCGTGTTCGAATACACGCCCCCGAACAATCCGGTCCCCGAACCTGCCACGATCTCCCTCGTGGGTATGGGCCTTGCGGGACTCATCATGCGCAATCGCAAGCGCAACATCGCTTAAGCAGAACCAAGCCTGACAACAAAACACGCGCGGCATCCTGAATTGATTCAGGATGCCGCGCGCTTTCGTATTGAACGGATCGTGCCGTGCCCAAGGGCCACGTCGACCGATTATTTCATGGTACTGTGGTATTCCTGAAGAGAGGTGATGGACACGTCCCCTTCTTTTAGTGCACGGATGGCCATGACCGCCGCACGGGCAGCCGCCATGGTCGTCATGGTGGGAATGTTGTTCTCCAGGGCCGTGCGGCGAATAGCCCGCTCATCGAACTTGGATTCGGCACCCAGGGGCGTATTAATAATCCAGTCGACGCCGTCGTTGATGATATGGTCGACCACATTGGGGCGACCTTCACCTACCTTGAATACTTCTTCCACTTCGATGCCATCGGCCCGCAATACAGCGGCGGTGCCGTCGGTGGCGAGAAACTTGAAGCCCAGCTCGGTGAGGTCCTTTGCGAGGGTCCCGATCTTGCCCTTGTCCCGACTGTTGAGACTGAGGAAAACCGTTCCGCTCAGGGGAACACTGTTGCCCGCTGCAATCTGGCTCTTGGCAAAGGCGAGGCCCATGTTTTTGTCGATGCCCATCACTTCGCCGGTACTGCGCATTTCCGGGCCGAGGAGGGTGTCCACGCCGGGAAACTTAATGAAGGGCAGCACCACTTCTTTGGCGGAGGTATACTGGGGTATGGGATCTTCGGTGAAGCCAAGCTCTTTCAAGGTCTTGCCCGCCATAACGCGCGCGGCAATCTTGGCGAGGGGGATCCCGATGGACTTACTCACAAAGGGAACCGTGCGGCTGGCCCGTGGGTTCACTTCGATAAGATAAATATCATTGTCACGGACGGCGAACTGGATGTTCATCAGGCCGATAACCTTGAGCTCCAGCGCCAATGCCCGGGTCTGTTCCTTCACCCGCTCGATAATGGCGGCGTCCAGGTCGTAGGGGGGCAGTATGCAGGCACTGTCGCCCGAATGAATACCGGCTTCTTCGATGTGCTGCATGATACCGGCAACCACGACGGTCTCCCCATCGGATACGGCATCCACATCCAACTCGATGGCACTCTCAAGGAATTTATCGATGAGAATCGGTGCCTCGGGAGAGGCCTCGACGGCGTAGGTCATGTAGCGATTGAGGGACTCGCGGTCGTAGACGATTTCCATGGCCCGACCACCCAGGACGAACGACGGGCGCACGACGACGGGATAGCCGATAGTTTCAGCGATGTCGGCCGCCTCATCGAAGGAAACCGCCGTTTCGTTGGCAGGCTGGAGCAGATTGAGTTTCTCCACCACATCACGGAAACGCTTGCGATCTTCGGCCCGGGAGATGCTGTCGGGCGAGGTGCCGATGATTGGGGCACCGGCCGCTTCCAGACGTTCCGCAAGATTCAGGGGCGTCTGGCCGCCATATTGGACAATAACGCCCTTGGGCTTGACGCGGTCGATAATGTTCATCACGTCTTCGAAGGTAACGGGCTCGAAAAAGAGGCTGTCTGAGGTATCGTAGTCCGTAGAAACCGTTTCGGGGTTGCAGTTGACCATGATGGTCTCGTAGCCATCTTCTTTCAGGGCGAAGGCAGCGTGAACGCAGCAGTAGTCAAACTCAATACCTTGTCCGATACGGTTGGGACCGCCACCAAGGATTATGATGCGTTCTTTATCGGTGCCTACATATTCATCTTCGTCGCCGTAGGAAGAATAGTAATACGGGGTATAGGCTTCAAACTCAGCGGCGCAGGTATCCACCAGGCGATAGCAGGGCAAGACACCATGCTTCTTCCGCTTCGCGCGGATCGCATCTTCGCTCTTGTTCCAGAGACGGGCCAACTGATGGTCCGAAAAGCCCATTTGCTTTGCGCGACGCAGTACCGCCGGATCGTCGGGACTTAAGGCCTCCATGGCCTTATATTCGTCAACAATCTCTTTCATCTGGCGGACAAACCAGGGATCGATCCACGTCGCTTTGTGCACTTCCTCGACCGTGGCACCCAGGCGCAGGGCTTCCGCAACCTGGCCCATCCGATCGGGCGTCGGAATGCGCATGGCCTTCAGCAGGGCTTTCTTTTCCACCGCGCTGTCGGGTTCGCCCGTAAGGGGCTTTACCGCACCGTCTCCCACGAAACCACTACGGCCGACTTCGAGACCGCGCATCCCCTTTTGAAGGGATTCTTTAAAGGTCCGACCGATGGACATGGTCTCGCCCACGCTCTTCATCTGGACGCCCAGCACCGGCTCGGAGCCGGGGAACTTCTCGAAGGCCCAGCGGGGAATCTTGGTAACCACGTAGTCGATCGTCGGCTCGAAGGAGGCAGGTGTCTCTCGCGTGATGTCGTTGCGAATCTCGTCCAGAGAATATCCCACGGCAAGCTTCGCCGCGATCTTGGCGATAGGAAAGCCCGTCGCCTTGGAGGCCAGGGCCGAGCTGCGCGATACCCGGGGATTCATTTCGATAATAATCATACGACCGGAGCTTGGATTCACGGCAAACTGAACATTGGAGCCGCCCGTTTCCACGCCGATTTCCCGAATGATGGCGACGGCCGCATCACGCATAACCTGATATTGTTTATCGGTCAGGGTCTGTGCGGGCGCTACCGTAATGCTGTCGCCGGTGTGAACCCCCATGGCGTCCACATTCTCAATAGAACAAATAATAACGACATTGTCCTTCATGTCGCGCATTACTTCGAGTTCATATTCTTTCCAGCCGACAATTGATTCCTCAATGAGAATCTCGGTCACGGGACTGGCTTCGAGGCCATACTGCACGGCGGCTTCGTATTCGTCTTTATTGAAGGCCAGACCGGCACCGGAACCACCCATGGTAAAGGCGGGACGGATGATGGCGGCGTAGTTAACTTCCTTGCCGAATTCCCGGGCTTCTTCGAGGGTGTGTACCACCACGCTCCGGGGCACATCGAGGCCAATCTTAATCATGGCGTCTTTGAACTCGCCCCGATCTTCCGCTTTTCGGATGGCGGGCAGCTTTGCACCGATAAGTTCACAGCCGTATTTTTCCAGAATACCCGCTTCGGCCAGGCCGACCGCGAGATTGAGTCCGGTCTGGCCGCCAACGGTAGGCAGCACGGCATCGGGCCGCTCTTTTTCGATGATGCGCTCAAGAAACTCGACCGTCAGTGGCTCGATATAGACCTGATCGGCGGTTTCCGGATCCGTCATGATCGTGGCGGGGTTACTATTGGCCAAGATGACTTGATAGCCTTCTTCACGAAGGGCTTTGCAGGCCTGGGTTCCGGAGTAATCGAATTCGCAGGCCTGTCCGATAACGATAGGCCCTGATCCGATGAGTAGAATCTTCGTGATGTCGGTTCTTTTTGGCATAGTACACTTTATGTTTGTCGGGTTACGTGATCCCGTGCAGCGGACGCGGATCTATCCAGGGGGTACAAAAGGAAGTGCTGCCCGACCGCCCGCAGATCGGTCAGGTTAAATACTCAGTAGTTAATCTCAAGAATTTCCAAACTGATCTCGCCGGCAGGCACGGTCGCCTTGGCTACATCACCCACGACAGTACCGAGTAAGGCTTTTCCAACCGGTGACGTCGTCGAGATTTTTCCATTGGCCATATCCGCTTCAACGTGGCTTACCAGTTTATAGGTCATTTCCCGCTTGGTCTTCTGGTTCAACACCCGAACGATGGCACCCATATAGGCCTTGCTGGTATCGATGTCCTGATCTTCCAGAATAACGGCACGGGAGATCTTGTCTTCCACATCCTTAATCTTGGCGTGGAGCATCCCCTGCTCTTCTTTGGCCGAATGGTACTCCGCGTTCTCCTTGAGATCACCAAGGGATCGGGCGTGTTCGATGGCATCCGCCACCCGAAGGCGACGCGTATTCATCTCTACCAATGAAGCGTTCAGCTTCTCGAGTCCATCCCGTGAAACATATAGTTTTTCCATAGTCATCGTATCCAGCGGGTTTCTTGGTTCCATTCGGCGAATACACATTCACCGGAAGCGCTCTGGCGCAGGTGACCAAAGTCATTTCATGCGAAACGTGCTAAGTATATCAGAGTAGTGGTGGATCGTTAAATGTTGCTGCCTTCGCCACGCCCTAAGCCACTCTCCATAAAGGCATTGCATCGCCTGTGATTGGGCGAAACTTGCAACGAATCGCGGAAGAATCTATAATATAGCACCCGAGGCAGCGGGCGTCTTGGGGGCAGGGGCATGATTTCACGGTTCAACCCTCTTGGAACTCACAATGAGCAGCCACCAACGTATATCCAAAGGTCTCTCCTTCGACGACGTCCTACTTCGTCCGGCGCGCTCCAACGTGCTGCCCCGTGACGTGGACCTTTCGACCCGTCTGACGCGAAAAATCACCCTGAACATCCCCCTTATCAGCGCGGCGATGGACACGGTCACCGAAGCCCGGCTCGCCATCGGTATGGCCCAGGAGGGTGGCATCGGCATCATCCACAAGAACCTGAGCATCGACGATCAGGCAACCGAAGTGGATAAAGTAAAGCGCTCCCAATCGGGAACGATTACCGACCCCTTCACCCTCTCCCCCGATTGTAAGCTCCAGGATGCGGAGGCCCTCATGGCGCGCTATCGCATTTCGGGTGTGCCTATAACGGACAAGGAAGGAACGCTGGTCGGCATCCTGACCAACCGGGATCTTCGCTTTGAAGAAGATTATGACAAGCCCATTGCCAGCATGATGACGCCCAAAGAGCGGCTCGTCACGGCATCGCCCGGCACGACCCACGAAGAAGCCAAAAAACTCCTCCATAAGCACCGCATCGAGAAGCTACCCATCGTGGACAAGTACGGCAAGCTTCAGGGTCTGCTGACGATTAAAGATATTAAAAAGGCCAAAGACTTCCCCAATCGCTGTACCGATGAAACCAGCCGTCTCCGCGTCGGGGCCGCTCTGGGCGTTGGGCCGGGTGAAATTGACCGCGCACGCGCGCTCATTGACGCCGGTGTTGACGTACTCGTCGTCGACAGCGCCCATGGACACAACGAAATGGTCCTCGACACGGTCCGCTTCCTGAAGAATGCTTTCCCCGATACAGAATTCATTGCGGGTAATATTGTGACGGCCGACGCGGCCCGTGATCTCATCGAAGCCGGTGCGGATGCGGTAAAAGTAGGCGTCGGACCCGGTTCTATCTGCACCACCCGCGTGGTTGCCGGTGTTGGCGTGCCCCAGTTGACCGCGGTGATGGATGTGGCGGAAGCCTGCCGGGAAGCCGGTGTGCCGGTTATCGCCGATGGCGGCATCAAATACAGCGGCGATATTGCCAAAGCCATCGCTGGCGGTGCCGATACGGCCATGATCGGCAGTCTTTTTGCCGGTACCGAAGAAAGTCCCGGTGCGACCATCCTCTATGAAGGCCGCACCTTTAAGGTAGTCCGTGGCATGGGCTCTATCAAGGCCATGCAGCAGGGCAGCAAGACCCGCTATATGCAATTCGACGACGAGCCCAAAAAGCTGGTACCCGAAGGCATTGAAGGTCGCGTGCCCTACCGGGGTGCCCTGGCAGATTATATACACCAGCTCGTCGGCGGCCTTCGGGCCTCCATGGGCTATTGTGGCTGCCCCAATATTGCAGCAATGCAGACCGAACCCCACTTCGTGGCCATTACGGCAGCGGGATTGCGCGAGAGCCATCCCCACGATGTAACGATAACGGAAGATGCGCCAAACTATCAGGTATCCCGTTAGGCGTCTGTGCCCCCAATCGAATGATTGGGTGTCCAGGATACGTCGGAGCGAGTAGCGAAAGGATTTCTACCATGCAGGGAGTCGGCAAACCTGTCGTCGTACTCGACTTTGGTGCCCAGTACAGTAAATTGATTGCCCGTCGTGTGCGGGAGGCCAATGTATACAGCCTCATTCTGCCTTACAGTATTTCGGCAGAAGACCTCAAAGCCCACGACCCCTCGGGCATCATCTTCAGTGGTGGTCCCGCCAGCGTACACGCGGCAGGTGCCCCCAAGCCTGATCCGGCCATTTTCGAGCTCGGCGTTCCCATCCTTGGCATCTGCTACGGCGTGCAACTCCTCGCCGATATGCTGGGGGGTAAGGTTGAAGCGGCCAATGAGCGTGAATACGGCATCGCCCATCTGACCCACGACGACCCCACGGGTTTCCTGGCAGACATCGATGAACAGGCCCAGGTCTGGATGAGTCACGGCGACAAGATCACCCTCCTGCCTGCCGGCTTCAAGGCCATCGGGCACACGGAAAACTCCCCCTTCGCGGCCATTGCGGACGCCGAAAATCGGCGCTATGGGGTCCAGTTTCACCCCGAAGTGGTCCACACGCCCCAGGGTGCCCGGATGCTCTCCAATTTCGTTCACAATGTGTGCGAATGCGACACGAGCTGGGACATGGGCTCCTTTGTCGACCTGGCCCTCGAGCAAATCCGGGAACAGGTCGGTGATCGCAAGGTCTTATGCGGACTCAGCGGCGGCGTCGACTCCAGTGTCGCGGCAGCCCTCATCCACAAGGCTATTGGCGACAACCTGACTTGCGTATTTGTAAATAATGGCCTCCTGCGCAAAGGAGAAGCCGATCTGGTCCAGCATGTATTCCGTGACAATTTCCACATCAATCTGGATTATGTCGACGCGGAAGACCTCTTTCTGGATGCCCTCGAAGGCATTACGGAGCCGGAACAGAAGCGGAAGATTATCGGCAACCTTTTCGTCGAAGTCTTCGAAAAAGAAGCCACGCGACTGGGCCACATGGACTTCCTGGCCCAGGGAACGCTTTATCCCGACGTCATCGAATCCATTTCGGCCACGGGTGGCCCCTCGGTCACCATCAAAAGCCACCACAATGTGGGCGGCCTGCCTGAAAAAATGAATATGGAATTGCTGGAGCCCCTCCGCGAGCTCTTCAAAGACGAAGTCCGCAATCTCGGCCGTGAACTCGGCTTGCCTGAGGACATCGTGGGCCGCCACCCCTTCCCCGGGCCCGGCCTTGGGGTGCGCTGTATCGGCGCCATTACCCGGGACCGTCTCGACACCCTCCGCGATGCGGACGCCATCTTCATTGATGAAATTCAGCGTGCGGGTCTCTATGACGACATCTGGCAGGCCCTCGTTTGTCTATTGCCCGTCCGTAGTGTGGGCGTGCAGGGTGACGAGCGCACCTACGAAGAAGTCTGCAGCCTCCGGGCCGTGACCTCCGAAGATGCCATGACCGCCGACTGGTTCCGCTTCCCGCCGGAAGTCCTCCAGCGGGTCAGCAACCGCATCTGCAATGAAGTAAAACACATTAACCGGGTCATGTATGACGTGACCTCCAAGCCCCCGGGCACCATCGAGTGGGAATAGGCACCCGCCACAATCAGGCAGGATAATAACGCGTAATTCATGGGACATATGGGTCGGATGGGACCTACGCAGTCATAGGTCCCCGCAGGTCACCCAGGTCCCATGATCGGCCCCGCAAATGACCTCGTTTCTTATCCCCGTCCTGTTGGCGACTC
Source organism: uncultured bacterium (assembly GCA_963977445.1). GTDB lineage: Bacteria > Hydrogenedentota > Hydrogenedentia > Hydrogenedentales > JAEUWI01 > JAEUWI01. Next base: position 11,473 of record CAXBPH010000132.1, read on the forward strand.
TTGCCGCACCCAATGTGGTGTTCATTTCCGTGGACACCCTTCGGGCCGACCATCTTGGTGTCTATGGCTTTGCCCACAACACCTCGCCCAACATCGACCAATTGGCGAATCAATCCCTGCTTTTTGAAGACGCCATTTGCGAGCAGCCACAAACGGGACCCTCCCTCATGGCCATGCACAGCTCGCGCCTGCCCCGCGTCACGGGTGCTATCCGCAACGGCGTCCGCCTCCCCCCCACGACACCGACGGTGGCCATGGTTTTTCGAGATGGTGGCTACGACACCGCCGCGATTGTGAGCAATTGGAATCTCAAGGTAAACCTCTCGGGACTTGATCGGGGATTTGCCCACTATGACGCCGATTTCGGAAAACGCTGGTTTGGCCGGGAACGACACGAGATGACCGCCGATGTGGTGACGAACCGGGCCCTCACGTGGTTGAAGGAGCGCGATTCAGAAAAGCCTTTTTTCTTCTGGGTCCACTACATGGATCCCCATGCGCCCTACAAGAAAAAACGGGGCTTCGAAGCCCAACTGCATGGCGATACCCAGGTAAAAAAGCAGGCTATCGATCCACCCGAGGAGCGCTACCAGACCGAAGTGGCCTTCGTGGACCAACAAATTAAGCGGCTGCTGGCGGCCCTGCCCGAAGAAGACACCTATATCGTATTTACCGCCGATCATGGGGAAAGTCTGGGCAACCACAACTACTGGGGCCACACCCGGTTCATCTATCAGAACACCATGCACATCCCCCTCTTCATCCACGGACCTGGCATTGAAGCCGGGCGCAGCACCGCACCCGTCCGGGGTATCGATGTGGGCCCCACGTTGCTCGGCCTGGCGGGCCTGCCTCCGCTTTCCACCATGACTGGCATGAACCTGCTCGACGAACAACCGGCGGCCAATACCCCGCGCATCTTCGAAACCTACGGTGGAGACGTGCCTGGGGGGAAAAACGTTCGGGCAGCCCTCGCTACCCGCGCTCCCCGCCGTCAGGGAATCATTCAGGAAGGCTGGAAATTCATCCGAAATGAAGAGGGGAGCCGAGAGCTCTACCACATTGCGGCAGATCCCGCGGAAGAGAATAATGTCATCGAAGAACACCCAGAGCGGGCAGCGGACTTAGAGAGCCTACTCGAAACGTGGCACGAACAGACCCCCCGTAATCAGGCAACCGCCGAGGGCCTCTCGGAAGAAGACCTCCGCATGCTGGAAGCGAACGGCTATTTGTAAATGACAGTAGATGGTGGTCTGGGCAGGTGCTGTCAATCTTTCCGACCCTCAGACGGTTCCACTGGACAGCGGCTCCATATAACATGTATACTAAATACATCTTAACAAGGAGGCACGCCATGACCGCGACCGCAGAAGTAGAAATCGCCCTGAGGGACATTGAAAGCACCGACGATATCGAGCACCTCGTCAATACTTTTTACGACCAGGCTCTTGATGATCCTGTCATCGGTTTTTTCTTCACCGATATCGCTCAAATAGATCTCCAGGCCCATTTGCCGAAAATGTATCGCTTCTGGTCCGCCCTGATTCTGGGCCTCCCCACCTACCAGGGGAATGCCTTCCTCCCCCATGCCGAAATCGCGGCGAAATCCCCCTTGGAAGCAAAGCATTTCGCCCGGTGGCTCAAACTGTTCTTCGGCACACTCGACGATCATTTCGAAGGTCCCAACGTCGAACTTGCCAAGAAACGCGCGCAGCACATCGCCACCGCCCTATCTGCAAAGCTGGCGGCACAGCAACGATAGTGAGGGACAACTGAGACGACAGGGACTGCAGGGACAAGTTGAATCTTGCAGTCGCAATTCTAAATTCAACATTCTAAATTCTAAATTCGTCGCTGCCTCTCCGCTTGAATAATCTCAGACCGCGCGCTACACTGCCCCGAACAATTTTCTTACCCATACCGGCAATCGGGAACCAACGAGGCACTTATTCATGAGCATGAAGAAAACATTTACCCGCCGCGGATTTTTGAAGGGCGCCGCCACTGCCGCCGCCGCCCCCATACTGCTTCCGGCGTGCACGACCACCCGCAACGCCCGCATGTACCCTGGCCCCAATGACATTATTAATGTCGCGGCCCTAGGTGTGGGCTGGCAGGGCACCAACAATCTGGAAGGCTTCCTCAAGGATAAGAACTGCCGGGTCATCGCCGTGTGTGACGTGGACCAGGAACACCTGGCCAACTCCCAAAAGATGATCAACGCCACCTATGAAAACCAGGACTGTAAGACCTACAATAATTTCGAAGAAATGTATGACCGCGAGCCCATCGACGCCGTCAGTATCGCCCTGCCCGATCACTGGCATGCCATCCCCGCTATCGCGGCCGCAGAAAAAGGCTTCGATATGTATGGCGAAAAGCCCTTCTCCCACTCCTGGGCCGAAGGCCGGGCCATGGTAGACGCTATCGAGAAAAACAATTGCATCTGGCAAACCGGAAGCTGGCAACGTTCGGTGGAAAATTTTCACCATACTTCCGAACTCGTAATCAACGGACACATTGGCAAAGTTCACCGGGTCGAAGTGGGACTCCACGATGGCTATTCCGACTATGCCGACACGGGAAATCTCACGGCCTTTGGACCGCCCCCGGCCATACTCGATTATGACCGCTGGCTCGGACCTGCGGAAGTCGCCCCCTATTGCCCGGCACGGGTCCACAAGAACTGGCGCTGGATTATGGCCTACGGCGGCGGGCGCATCATGGATTGGTGCGGCCACCACGTCGACATCGCCCACTGGGGCCTCGGATTTGATCGCACCGGCCCCGTCAGTGCCGAAGGCACCGGGGTGATTCCTGATATCCACAGTCTCTGGGATGCACCCACTGAATATGACGTGAACTGCATCTATGCCAATGGCACCGTCATCAATGTGAGCAGCAAAAACGCCGGTGGCACCAAGTGGATTGGTGAGAATGGCTGGATTTATGTCAACCGGGGCACCACCGAAGCTAGTGACCCGAAAATCCTGGAGCACGTAACGGGTGACAATGAAATCCACCTCTACAAGAGCAAAAACCACATCAGCAACTTCCTCGAATGCATACGCAGCCGGGAAGAAACCATCACCCCGGCGGAAGTCGCCCACCGCTCTGCCTCGGTCGGCCACCTCTGTAACGCCGCCATCTACACGGGCCGCAAAGTAAACTGGGATCCCGACGCCGAAGTCGTTATCGGTGACGAAGAAGCCTCCGCCATGATGTTCCCGACCTATCGGAAGCCCTGGACCCTGTAGCACCCGCCTTACCATTGTAATGGCCGACAGGACTCCCCGTTTTGTCGGCCATTTTTTTTGCAAGCCCCACCTTCGAATCAAAGAAGCTGTCTGGGTGGCACGGACAAGTCTGCAAGACTTGCCCGTGGAATTTGTTGAGTACCACGGGACAGATTCCGATTGCAACGTGTCGTGAGGTTTTGCATTCGTGTTGTCAATTAATCGGTAACTGTACCCAAGAAACCTGATTCAGCAGGGTGGATGATCGTAGGTTAGGCGTCCCCGCCTGACCCGCCACGATGGTTCTTTTCCAGAAGCAGCCCTGAAATCAAAAGGGGCGACGAGTTCCAATGGTTGTAATTGAGCAGAACTTTTGATGACCCGGGCTGTTAGCTCGTATCAGCGCGAACTGCGGGTCAGGCGCGGACGCCTAACCTACGTTGGTGGACTTCAGGCCGCTGGGCGGCAATTCCGTCCTCATCCACCGCAGCCCGATTGACAGACGAGACGATTCGTGGTAGCCTTCAATCGAGAGGGATGTTAAATGGGAACGATACGGACAGCTATATGGGTCACCCTGTTTGCTCTGCTTGCCAACGCAGGCAGCGGATCAGGTGTTGCACTCGTGCGCCCCGTCGCCATGGATGGGGACGCTTCTGTTTGTGCGGCCCAATCGGTTATTGCGGCCATGCTGGCCCCGGGACACGCTCCCGCCCCCCTCGATGTATGCCTGCTGCAACGGACGCTGGATACGGCCTCCGATGAAGAAAGCACGGCAACGCACCAGGAAGATACGCCACTTTTTGGCACCCTTTCGCAGGGAACTACGCCTGACATCAAACTTGTGCCCATTGTGTACGATTTCATCACTTTGGCCGATCTGGCACCCCAGAAGGACGGCGGGCTCCAGCGGGCACTGGACTATGTTCCGCCCCCCGAATGCTTGCCTTCTGGCCACTTCCGCAGCGGCCTGCGCACTCCCAACGCTCCACCCCATCACGCCTGAGGGCTTCGGTCTCCGATAGCCCTTCGACCCGCCTTGCCTCTGGTGCACGGCGCGTCGATACTCCGTTCCCGGTGTAGGATGAATCATTGATGGCACGCCCGCTAATTCGGCGGATTCGTGTAGATGAATTCGAGGTGGATATGATAAACCTGATGCGTAGACTTCGCCACGGCGTGGCTCCCCTGTTGTGGGGCCTTGGCAGTCTCGCCCTCTTGCTGGTTGCCAGCGCCATGTGCTCCTATGTGGCCCTGGCGGCGGTGGTGAGTCTCCAGCCACCCGCGAACAACGAGGCCGTGCTCCGCATCCCCGTGATAGTCACCGGCGAAGCCGACGAAGTGCTCTCGGGGCTCCAGTTTGATGTGGACTATGACACCAACCAGTTTACGCTGGAAGGCATCGAGCCCGGTGCTGCAGCGCAGGATGCCGGTAAAGAGACGATACTTTCCGAGCCATCGCCCGGCACCGGTCGCGTTCTCATCACAGGCTTCAACAACAATGGTCTTATTGACGGCCACGTGGCCACCCTCATACTGCGACCTCGCGTGGCCCATGCCGACGGTGACCAAATCTCCCTGGGTAATTTCCTGGCCACCGACCCCTTTGGGAACTCCGTACCCTTCGACTACGAAAATACCTACGACTACCCGCCGAAGCCACCGGAAAAAGTGAATGCCAATCAGAGCGAAACAACAGACGAGGGTGGGGCAGCGGAAAACACCGATATCGTGGATGATGGCGAAGTGTTCGGGACAACGGAGCCCACCACACCCGCGCCAGATCGCCGCACCGATACGTCGGTGCTGACCAGTCTCGACGGTGACCTCGGAACGGGCACTGCGGGGACCACAACGACACCTCGCAACAACGATACGGCCTCTCCAAAAAACCACACCACCGTCGTATCAACATCCGCCCCGTCGGCCGCACGACGACCCGGTGAACGCAGTGGCGGCGGTGTACCAACGGCCTACTCTATCCGCGTTCGCACACCGTCGAATGCCCGATCCGGTTCCTCAGCCACGAGCAGAATATCGACGGAAAAAAATTCAACATTTGCCGCCCGAGACACCGCAGTGGAGTTCTCGACCGCTCCTGACCTGCCAGAAACACTGCTCGCCCTCTATGTGTCGCCCGCCGATGCGGCCGCGAGGCAAACACCTCCCGTCACCGCGCAGGCCGATTGGTTTTCGGATGCCTCACCCCTGCAGCCGTTGGGTAAAATTCATCCTGCGGGCCTACTCTTATTTGTTGTGTTCTTCCTGGGATTCGCCGCACTACACCAACGCCTCTTTCGTCGTATTTCGGCCGTATCGCGGAGGCAACGACCATGAACGACCTAATCACGCGAGCCCTATCGCTCTGCCTGTTCATTGCCTGTTCCGCAGCGACCTATGGCGCAAGCCTGGGCCTCCAGACCACGGCCGAGGGAACGGGCGGGACCGTGGACGTCCCCATTCAGCTTAGCGTTTCAGACACCGAAGCTGTGGCAGGCCTTCAGTTTGACCTCCGCTTTGACGCGGCCGCACTGCGCTTCGTTGAGGTTCATACCGGCGACGCCGCAACGTTGGCAGAGAAATCGGTACACTCTAATCTCATACGGGCAGACCAGTTGCGCGTCATTGTGGCGGGTCTGAACAGGACGACTATGGACAGCGGGCCTATCGCCGTGGCCCGCTTTGAATCAATCGCCGGCCCTGTGGCCACAACGACCCTATCCATGGAACATGGTATATTGAGCGACCCCTATGGCACCCCGATCCCCGTGACGCTGACACCGAGCACCCTACTTCTCGAGTCCCACGGGGAAACCTTGCAGGCAAGCATGGCAACCGGCACGGTCCAGCCCGATGGCGCGCGAAACCCCTACGAAAGCTACCGTGCCCTTATCATCGCCCTGCTCTGCGTTGCGGCCACCATCACGTGGGCCCGTCTCACACCGAAGAAGCAGAGGCGCCGATGATGACGTACTTGAAAATTGCCCTGCTAGCCCTTTGTGCTGTCCTCATGATTGGGACACCAAGCCACGCTGTCACCTTCGAAGTGGGTAGTGACGTGGCCCTTCCCGGAGCGACCGTCGAATTGCCCGTGTCAGTCGCGCTGGAAGCATCGGATGAAGTCGCCGCCATCCAGTTTGACGTTCTCGTCGACAGCGCCGCCCTGGTTGCAGACTCGGTTCGCATTGGCCCCGCCAGTGAAGCCGCCGGAAAAACCATGACCGTCACCCCCCAACCCGATGGAACCGTACGGGTTCTCCTCATTGGCTTCAACCAGAATCTGTACGCCGATGGCGTCGTTGCATTTTCTGATGTGGCGGTTAGTGCCGAAGCAACAACGGGTTCTTATCTTATTACCCTGGCCAATGTATTGCTTTCCGATGCGTTCGGCAATCCCGTAGGCAGCCAGGTGATTCCCGGTGCGCTCGACATCGATGGTGGCGAAGGCGAAGGCGAAGGCGAAGGAGAAGGAGAAGG
>CAXBPH010000133.1:0-18174 GCA_963977445.1 uncultured bacterium
AGGTCTTGGACGCGCCGGAGGTGGGCAGGTCATGACGCGCCGAGGCGGGAATGCCTAAGCCCCTGATGGCGCCCTCCCAAATTCACTATTCTAAATTCGCTATTCTACATTCTAAAAAAACAGTGCCCGGTGAGTCAGACTCACCGGGCACCGGTATAGTATTTTTAATTGGCCGTGGTTAACTTAGTTAACTATGGCAATCTCGAAGACGGCGCGACGGTTAAGTGCGCGGTTTTCGCGGGTATCGTTGGGGACAGCAGGATCGCTCTCGCCCATGCTCTTCGTGGCGATACGACCGGCATCGATACCAGCAGCCTTCATGTAGCTGGCTACGGAATCGGCGCGACGCTGTCCAAGGCCCATGTTGTAGGCATCGGTACCAACGCTATCGGTGTGACCGACAACAACAACCGTGTCTTTACCGAACTTGTTCATCTCGGCGACCAGTCGGTCGATTTCGGCTTTGCCTTCGGGCTTCAGGTTGGTCTTGTCGAAGTCGAACAACACGTTGTTCAACACAACAGCCGTACGAGTTGGCTCTGCAACCGGCGTTGGGGCTGGCGGAGGCGTTACGGTGGGCTCTACTACCATGGGCTTTTCCCATGCATGGTAGACGATACCGCGGTTACCCCAAAGTTCGCCGTCATCCGCGTTGGATGCTGGCTCGGTAGGCCACCACCAGTAGCCGGAGCGTCCCTTGGTGTCCATCGTTGGTTCGGGGGTGGCGCCGGTATTGCCCCACCAGGACATGTCGTCCCACATTTTTGCGGCGTCTGCTGTACCACCCATTCCACAAAGGGCGGCAATCAGAGCCAAAGCGATAATTCGTTTCATAGCGGTCAATCTCCTTCTGCGCTGCTACGTTACACTGTCATTCCGCGTTATTACTAGATGGTCGTACAGAGCATACATAGCTCCGTAACCATCATTTAACCACAATACTTAGGGCGTGTCAAGCAATACCCGTTCCATAGTCTATTTGAGCCATGAAATCAGGAGCCCGATCCGGTATCAACGCGATACACTTCCCTATCTCCGATTGTATCATGTTGGGCGCACGTGCGCAAATTTCCCGGGGTCCGAATCACGTTCGTCGGACTGCGACAATACCGGTGGAAGAGGCGGACTATCATACGGCCTCCCTCAACCTGCCCTGGAGCGTGGTAAGTGCCTGGGCAATGGTGGGATTGTCGGTTTTGTCGATCAGTTTGCGCAACTTGGGTATGGCGCCACCAACCTTTTTACCACCGCGAACGGTGCCAAAGAGGTGACGACTCACCGTTGACTGGGTCAACTGGAGGATGACCGCAATGTCCTCCTGGGTCTTCCCGTAGTAATAATAGAGCTTGACGACTTCCCGTTGCCGTGCCGTCAGGCATCCATCGATAAAATCATTGACGGAAGGGCGAACTTCTTCGTAGAAGTTCTTCATGGCATAGCGCCGTTCCCGGTCGTCTTCCGATTCGTAGTAAAGCGCTTGAGTCGCTGGAACCCGGTCCAAGGTGGCAAACTCGGTGGGGATCTCCCAAAAATCTGGATTATAACTGGCCATTGCTCGGTTCACTTTCTCTGAAACGTTGTTGTCTGTCACTGCGGCCCGCATCGTAAAATCGATTGGTAGAGTTGGTCATTGCCCAAATTCGGGCTACGCGGCATACCGGCATCAGGTTGTTTACAGTGGATACGTGTTTCATTGTGAGAATTCCTTCGTTCATTATGGTTTTTAGCAGGCCACATGGCCCGCCCGTTAAAAAAAAAGCCGCAGACTCGTTGGGAGCCTGCGGCGTAGGTTGCTGTATGGATTTCAGAGAAATCGTTAACTCATACCCACTACCTCAGGCGTGGCGTAACCAAATACGCCGGCGTGCCACACGCATACGAGGGATCGCATCGTGGTGCATTGAATGGCGGATTTATTGGCTACGGTTGAAATCATGGATAGACATTCCTCTGCGGTTAATGTGCGATTACGGTATCACAATCGGAAAATCGTTGCAAGGATTTTCGACTTCACTTCGACGTGTTGAGATGCTCTTACACCCCGATATGCGCACTTTTGGAAACGACCAATAAACAATTTATTTCGCCTATCCGCCCACAAAGCACGTACAATTTTGTACGAATTCTGTACACGTCTGGTGATATGCACAATATTGAACACCATTGTCTCGTCGGATTTATACACCTAAACCGTTACAGACAGTGGCCTTAGGCCACTACGCCATCTATGGCACGATCCGTGCTTAAATAAGACGTATTCGGAAGAGAGTGGCCCTATCGGGCCATGTGGTTACCGGGGGCGGTTCGAATTTATGGTGTGAAATTCAGGTGTTAACCGGAGGTACCCCCTTGAGTGTTTTTAGTCCGTCCCCTTCTATATATCGAGCATCCTGCTCCTATTCATTGCCCTCCGCACCTGAAAACAAGCTTCCAACCCGTGCATCTGATAGTGCCCACCGGAATTCTATGAATATCGTTCCACATCCTGAGGAAACATCAAGCGCGTTTAATTTTAATACCCACCCAAAGATTCTCATCGTAGATGACGAGAATGGTCCCCGTCAGTCCCTTCGGATGGTGCTCAAGGAAGAGTTTGACGTCCGCCTTGCAACGGGGGTGGATGATGCACTCGACCAACTTGCCCAGGAGCAGGTGGATCTCATCGTAACGGACATCCGCATGCCCCACAAGACCGGAATGGATTTGTTGCGGGAGGTGCGGGGACTCTACCCCGACATCGAAATCATCATTCTGACGGGCTATGGCGAACTGGATACGGCGATGACGGCCATTGAATACGGTGCCTTTGCCTATCTGGAAAAACCTTTCGACCACGATAAAATGATGGAAAAGGTCCATGCCTGCATGGATAAGCGTCGCCGCGATCAGGATCGCAAAGCCCTCGAATCGTTGGCCATGGAAGCGAATCGCTTCGAAACACTGGGCCGCTTAATTTCAGGTACCATGCACGATTTAGGCACCCCCCTCTCGGTACTCGGCACCCACCTGGAAATGCTGATTGCCGACCCCACGCCCGCAAGTTTTGAAAAGCGTCTTGGTACGATGGAATCACAGGTGCGCCACTGCACCGAGCTGGTCCGCTCGACCATGAATTTCCTCCGACACAGCCCCAACGAGCTGACGCCCTTCGATATTAATTCCGCCGTACAAGTCTGTCTCGAAGTGGCTCAACCGCTCCTTGGTCGCCAGTGTATTGACATGCACATTGACCTGAGCCCGAACATTTCGATTTGTGTCGGTGACTTTGTCCTCGTTCGCCAAGCCCTCCTCAACTTAATTTACAATGCCTGTCAAGCAATGGAAGCCCAGCGGAAGCCCCGGGAGCTGCATATTAAGACCGGCACCGAGGATGGTTGTCTTGTCCTGACAATCGAAGATACGGGTCCGGGCATCCCTCTGGAAAGTCGTCAGCGAATCTTTCACACCCTCTACAGCACGAAGGGCAAGAAAGGCACGGGCCTCGGACTCAGCGTGGTGAAGAATGTTATGAAGCAGCACGGCGGGAGTGTGAGTCTGGAGCAGGAAGAAGGCCGCGGTGCACGCTTCAAGCTGACCTTCCCTCCCCGCCGCCAGGCGACTGAATAATAATTGAAGCCTCTTACTATGGAGTACTATGGGCCGGGCTTTCAGCCCTGTTCGTCTTATTCGTGCGTTTACTCCTGGGGCTTCGCCCCAGGTTGATATGGATCACGCCTTTGGGGCTGGAAAGAACGTGATTGCCCTACCGCTATGCACCCTTGAGGGCCAACGGCCAGACAGCATACCAGCATGGGGCGAAAGCCCATGTTTAGAAGTCGATTGAGCCATTGAAGGCTGAAAGCCCGTCCCATAGGTCATCGCAGCATCTCCCATCAGAAAAAATCAATGCTTGCCCAGTGAATACGGGCACTATACTATCCCATCTGCTTGATTCAAACCACAAGGAGTCTGACTCCTGGCAACCCCCTGCTCCCCTCTTATTCAGAGCCAGGTGGCGTTACGTCGGTCCAACGTGCCAGAGTCTCTATGAGCAGGCGGGCGCTAACCGGCTTGCTGAGATAATCATCCATACCCGCCGCGAGACAACGCTCCCGGTCGCCTTCCATGGCGTTGGCCGTCATGGCGACAATGGGGATATGGCCGTGGCCCTGATTCTTTTCCGCTTGTCGGATTGCTTTGGTCGCTGCGTAGCCATCCATTTCCGGCATCTGGCAATCCATGAGAATCAGGTCGTACGGTTTCTCCGCAACGCGATCAACGGCATCGCTTCCATTGGAAACCACGTCACACGATATCCCCTTTTTCGCCAGCATACGCAGGGCTACTTTCTGATTTACCGGATTGTCTTCGGCGAGCAGAATTCGAATACTCTCCATGCTCCGTAGTATTGAGGTGCCCATTTCACTTGCTGACCCACTTGGCGGCCGTCCGGGCACTTTCGTGCCTCCCAGCAGCGATTGAATCGTATGGAGGAGTCGGGACGCCTTCAGCGGCTTGGAAATACTGGCGACTACGCCGAGTGAGGCCCGTTTTTTGGAATCACCACGGTCGTGAAGCGACGTCAACATCAAAATGGGAATGGCTGCGCCCGACGGGGTGTTGCGAATATCCTGAATCAGCTCTCCACCGTCCCGTTCCATCATGTGCTGGTCTATGATGACCAACTGAAACGGTCTGGGGCGTGCTTCATCGCCCAGCACGCGAAGGGCCTCGGTGCCATCTGTCACGGCGCTAACGTCTGCCTTCCACCCGCGCAATGTTTCTCCGATACAGTGGAGGCTACCGGTGTTTTCATCGACCAGCAGTATGGATAGACCGTCCAGCCCGGTCACCACTACGTCCATTTCCGATATGAGTCGTGCGGCTTTAAATTTGAGATCAAACGTGAACACCGTACCTTCGCCAAGGGTACTCTCGCATCGAATTGCGCCCCCCATCAATTCAATCAGCTGCTTTGAAATTGCCAGCCCCAGCCCCGTACCACCAAATTTTCGCGTCGTCGAATCATCAATTTGGCTGAAGGTTTGGAAGAGGCGATGCATCCGGTTGGCGGGAATGCCGATACCAGAGTCGGACACGTCGATTTCCACCTGTACGGCCGTTTCCGTGGCGGAGAGCAATCGAATTTGAACCACCACCGAGCCTTTTTCGGTAAATTTCAGGGCATTCGTAACGAGGTTTAGCAGGATTTGCCGTAATCGCCCGGGATCACCGCTGACGTAGCGTGGCACCTCGGACTCAACCCAACCGGCCAGGTCCAGCCCCTGTTCCTCCGCCTTGAGGCCCAACAACTCCAGGACCTCGTCCATCGTATTACGCAAGTCGAAATCGAGAAACTCCAGCTGAACTTTGCCTGCGTCAATTTTAGAAAAGTCGAGAATGTCGTTCAATACGTTGAGGAGGGTGCTCGCGCTCGCCCGAATGGTGTCGATACAATCCCGCTGGTCGTCGGAGAGGGGGGTATCTTGCAGGAGCTGGATCATTCCAATGACCCCATTCATCGGTGTGCGAATCTCGTGGCTCATGTTCGCGAGAAATTGCCCTTTGGCCATGTTGGCAATTTCGGCGCTACTCGCCATTTCGTTGGCCCGGTAGACCGCCTTCTCCAAGTCCATGTTGAGCTGTTCTGCCGCGCGCCGCGCTTCTTCCGCTTCCGACTTGCGCTCCAGGTTGAGAACGGCGAGCCCTATCTGCCGACCAATACCCTCCAGGATCGACATCCAGAGCCCATCGCTCCGAGACGTGGGGCGGGAACAAACGGCGATTACGCCCAACACCCGATCGACAGCGTGGAGGGGAATGAGGTAGTAACCGCAAGAATTACGAAGGCCTGGGGCAGTGGCTGCGGTTTTCCGGATTCCCCCTATAACAATGCGCCCTTGCTGAATAAGCGCCTGATCCCAGGCTTGTCGGGTGGCGACCCAAAGGTCATCTATATACGGGTCATTGGCGGAAAATCCGCTGGAACCGTGTCGCAGTAACGCGTCATCACTCCCCGCCAGGCATAGTAGGGCCCGTCGCAGGGGTGCCATCTCACGCATATGGGCGATGACCGGCAGGGCACTGGAAACCAATTCGTCCAGCGCCTGTGCGGATTGAATACAACCGTAGAGGGCCGCCTGTACCCGCAAAACTTCATTGTTAAATTCCAGGGATTCGAGGGCGGCTTTCTTGGCGCGAACATCTCGGACCACCCCGGTAAACCCCAGACCATGGGGGGTCTCCATGGCCGCAATGGCAATTTCAACATCGAGATGGCTGCCATCCCGATGACGAATGGTCGCTTCGCCTACGGTCTCGCCAATCTCGGGAACGGCGAAGCTTTCCTGGTCAGACGGTTCTGAGGAGGTATTGATGTCAACGCCGTAGAGCAGGGCCAGAAAATTCTGTCCCGCCAATTCACCACTCTCATAACCCAACAGGATCTCCATGGCGGGGTTGGCCACCTGGATATTGCCAACGCTGTCGAGGGCCACCACCCCATCACGAATGGTATTCAACACCTGGGTGTGGTTTGCCCGACTCTCGAGCTGCAGCTCAATCATGTTGTTGAGCGCCACGGCAAGCCTTCCCACCTCATCCAGGGCCAGAACCGTGGCGTAGACGCCCTCCTCGCCCTCGGCACGGGCTTTCGCGGCCAGTTCAATGGCGTAAATTGGCACAAGCACATAGCGGCGAAGGAAGAAGTAGGTTAACCCGAGCACCATGAGAAGGCTGAACAGGCCAAAAAGTGCCACTATCCCGAGACTGGCGGAGACTTCGTCGCGCACGGCCTCCCCCGGATAGAGGACAAATACCTGCCCTGCGCCGTCTGAAAATTGAACCCGACCTTCTTCATTGGAAATAGCGCCCCGATAGATATAAAGATCTTCCTGGGGGGCAAAAAACCAGGCATCCGCCAGGGGCGATGCGTCTGCGGTCAACCACGATGGGGAGGCTTCTACGTCAATCATCTCGGAGACACCGGCCCCACCGGAAAGGGCCTCCGAGGCGATGTAGGAGAGGGGGTGCAGGCCCTTCAGGACAACAACCTGCCCACCCAGCACCGTCCCGAAGTGATTAATCCAGGTAGAGAACGAGGAATCATCACCGTCATTCGGGAGTGTAGCACCGAGTTTTTCGACGAATACCGTAGCGGTTGCGTGCAGGCGCGCTTCCACCCGTGATTGAATGACGGTCTGTGTAATTCGAAGTAACAGGAGGAGGCTGACGAGCCCCACAAGTGCCATGGGAATCAAAATCTTCAGGCTCAGGGAATCGCGCATCCAAAGACGATAGCCCCGCACTAGCACCTCCCCGCTTGGAATTGATGGCGACACATTGACTGCGTTGACACCATTTCGCAAATCGTTGGTGCAACGGTCAATGCAATGCCCCGTTGGTCGAAAGTAACGCTATTCGATATGACACCGGTCATGCACTCACCTGCCCGCTGGCCGAACCGCCCCCGCGGATGAAATTAAATGTAATGCCTACGCACTACCGCCTGTCGCTCCAGTATATCGTAATTTTCGATATTTTAAAAGACATTCCGTGCTGGGGATTTGGCAGAAATTTACGAGAAATGATAGTATTGAGCGTATTGTATAGTGCGCGTTACACTACGTCTTGGGCGTTGATGCCGTCTTCAAGCGGGCCTGCTTCCACTTTCTATTCAACCGATATCTGAGGATTACTCAATGACACGGTCACTTTCTCGATACTTCTCCTACTCCCGCCACACCATCGCGGCGCTTGCCCTCCTCGGGTCGACGGGGTGCGGTATTCTGGCGGACACCAACCGCATTGTCATCGCGGAGATGGACGGAAAATCGATTACCCGGGAGAAGCTTTTCACCATCATTCGGGACATGCCCGACGACAAGCGCCCCAATATTCGCAGCAAGCAGGATTACAAACGCGTGTTGAATCACTATATTGATGAGGAAATAAAAATCCCTCTCGGCGAGGATCTGGCGGCCGAGGGTAAGATTGAAGTTCCTCGTGAAATGGCCCGCGAAGAGTATTTTCACTCCATTCTGGACGAGAAAGAACGAGACACGCAGCGCCTAATGTGGAATGTACCGATTCCCAAACCGGGTGAGGAGAGTGACCTCATGCGAACCTATGAATTGACCCCCGAAGCCATTCAGTTTCAGAAAGACGTCATTGAACAGGGTACGGACCGGGAACTGGAACGGCTTCTCGGAGAACGGGCGGTCATGTTCCTCGCCACGGAGGCCTACCAGAACAAGGAACTGACGCTTGATGAAGACGCCCTTCGTATGGAATACGATTTGTCCAAGAACGATTTTAAGACCTTGGAGCGCATGACCATTCTTGGCCTTCAATTTCCTACCGCCCAGGAAGGATCGTCCGCCGAAGCTTCTGCGGTTCGGCAACGCCTCAACGATGGGGAGAGCTTTGATGCCATCCTGGATTCCTATCTCTCAAAGAGCATGAACTATGGTATCGAATCCGTCATCGAAAACAATCCGGAGCTGGATCGCTTTCGTGGTTTCTGGCAGGAAGCTTCTGGGGCCCAGGTGGGTGAGATTCGGGGTCCGGTGTTCATGCCCGAGTATGCCCGTATGAAAACGAATGCCCAGGGGCAGGTGGAACAGGCAATCGTACCCGAATGCTACCTGGTGTTTAAGGTCATCGAGTATGCACCGGAAAGCGTCAGACCCTTTGAAGAAGCCCTGCCATACGTGGCACCCACGGTTGCCTTCTCCGAGATGATGGAATTGTTGCGTGAACAGCGTGGCGTGAAGATATTTGAGGACAAATTGCCGACTCCACAGGGTGGCACCTCAACCATGCTCAGCAACTAAGTTGGCGTGCGGGGCTCTTCCTGGGCCCCGCTGCCCCCCCCCACTACCGAGGAATGTATCGGCCGGGGGCGAGGATCCCTGCGGGATCCAATGAAGCCTTGATATCCCGTGCCACCTCCCAAAACATATCACCTTCGGGAGCGATATGTCCCATGCCGGCGAGGCTGCTCCGATAGGGAATATAGCCCGCTTCGATGAGGGCATCGGTGACCGTGTGATAACAGGCCAGGGCCCGGTCTACGTCATCCGCCACGGACTTGTCGAAGGAAACGTTCATCACTGCAACCATGGAGCGCTCATTGAGCAGGGTCATGGTCACCGGCAGGTCGAAACCATGGGCGTGAAATAAGGGTTCCACCAAGGTCAGCAGTTGACGCGCATCTTCTCCCCGCAGCGGCAATACCGGTGCAAGCCAGATGAGTCCCACGTGAACATCGTGGGGATTGGTGATGGGCTCGGTTGGGGGAATACGGAGGCGCCACCCCACACTCTGCAGGGGCATGTCAGTGGGCACCCCCTGAAGCAGGCCATAGTTGGGCACGAGACCCTGAAAGTTTTTCACCAACGACTTCAGCAATCCAAAGGGGGCCAGTTTGCTCAACACCCAGCTTCCCAACGCGAGCTTGCGATCGTCGACGAAAATCAGCTTGCCCAGGTGCCCGCATGCCCGCTTTAAACGACGACGTGCTTCCCCCACTTGGGGGTGCGTTCCTGTCAGCGAACCCGTCACATTCCAAACACCCAACTTCATCTCAGCACGCATTTTCTGCCGCAGGGCATCGGGCAAGGGTGTCTCCCCGGCCGTCTCCGCCCAGGGATACTTATCGATACTCGTAAATACCCGCAGATCGTTACCGATATGAACGGCGCTATTGAGAATGCCCTTCATGCGCAAGGGCCGGAGTGCCTCAATAGCCAAATCGAGGTGGTCTTCTTCAAATAGCTTCAGAACAAAAAAGCAAAACGCCTCGGGCCGGGGACACAACCAGACACCGACCTGGGTCACGATTCCCAGATTGGATTGGTAAAAGAGGCCGTCGAGGATGGGGCCCACGCCGTAGGGGTAGAGGTGCTGGGTCTTGTTTCCTGGATAGTGGCCGAAGCCGGTCTCCAGTAGACGGCCATCGGGCAACACCACGGTCATCCCGCAGGTGCTGCGCACGTGGTCGGCGTAGGGCGTGTGGCCAAAGCCCCGCTCCATGATATTGCCCACGATGGTCGCGTTGGGTCCGGCACCGGTTACATCCAACCAGAAGTCGGGGGCCTGCGCACGCACCGCTTCATAAAGCTGCTGCTGGGTGACGCCCGGTTCAATGACGACATAGCCTAGCGCGGGGTCAATCTTGAGTATCCGGTTCATCCCCCCCAAATCGATAATGGCCGCATGCTCTTCCGGCGCGCAGGCATCCCCGTAGCCCCAGTTTTTTCCACCGGAAATCGGGTAGATGGGCTGCCCATGTTCCTGGGCAATCCGGGCGATGGTCTGAACGTCTTCCTGCGTGGTGGGGTGCAAAATGCAGCAGGGCGTCGTTCCGCTGGGCAAGGTAGTCTTGCCGTAGCGGGCACAACTCGCCTCAGACGCGTCGACCTTCCCCTCACCCAGCGCAGCCGTCCAGGCATGAATAGCGTTTTCAGATACGGTCATGGCCTCTCTTCAAAATCTAAAATGCACAAAGAGACGTCCAAAGTTCTTACTGTCCTTCTCCACGCGATGATAGAGCTGCTTGATTTCTCCACGTTCCAGAAACTTCAGGACTTTTTTCTTCAACTGGCCACTGCCTTTTCCCGGAATAATTTCCACCAGGGCAATTTTCTTCTCTACCGCTTCACGAATGATGCGGTTGAGTTCGTTCTCAATCGTATTGCCTTTGTTGTATATGTCGTGCAAGTCTAGCTTGAGTTTTGCCATGATCTCTCGTTCTTGTGCTTGTTCCTGCCATGTCCGTGGGGTACCATCTTTGGAGCACCGCTTTGGTAGCCACGGAAACGCAGTATATATAATTTGGCCGATAAAGGCGAAGTGCGGGTACCGGCCGAATCCCTTTACAACTTGCAGACGGAAAAAACGCATTAACGGAGTTCTACTATCATGAAATTTCTACGTCCACGCCTGAAGCAGGCTTGTCTACTACTGGCCTGCCTCATCGCCCCCTGTGGCTTTGCCGAGGTCATAACCGCACCAACGAATCTGTTGCTGGCTCCAGGCGAAAATAATCCCAGGAACTCAGAAGGTGATTTCATCACCTTGAAAGACGGTCGGACACTCTTTGTCTACACCCATTTCACCAGCGGGGCCAGTGATTACGCGAAGGCCCACCTGGCGGGACGTTTTTCGAAAGACGGCGGGGAGACCTGGGACCAGGAAGACACCATGATTCGGCCTTTTCCCGGCGGTCTCAATATCATGTCGGTGTCCCTGTTGCGCCTGCAGGATGGGTCGATTGGACTGCTCTATCTGCACAAGGTTGCAGAAGATGAGTGCATGCCCATGCTCCTTATTTCCACCGATGAAGGAGCGACCTGGTCCGACCCGATAGCCTGTATCTCCGATCCGGTGGGCTACTACGTCGTCAACAATGATCGCATGGTGCAACTCAAGAGTGGCCGCATCCTCATTCCCGCCGCACGCCATCTGCTGAAGGGCGAAACAGATTTTCAACGGGGGCAAACGCTCTGCACGATTTCTGACGACGGTGGAAAGACCTGGCATATGAGCGGGACGACGCTCGTTGCGCCCGATGAGGTGAAGTCGGGCCTGCAGGAACCTCTGGTCCTGGAATTGCTGGACGGACGTATATTGATGCTCATTCGAACCAGTGACGGCGCCCAGTACCGCTCTTTCTCTGAGGATCAGGGAGAAACTTGGAGCAGCGTGGAGAAAACGGCCCTCCTCTCCCCCACGTCACCGGCTACGGTAGAGCGAATTCCCGGACGGGACGAGTTACTGCTGGTCTGGAATGATCACACCGATGTGGACGAGAGCCTCAAAGGAAAACGTACGCCCCTTCGTGCCGCCGTTTCGTCGGACGATGGAAAAAGCTGGAAAGTTACCCGAACCCTCGAAGATTTCGCCGATGGCTGGTATTGCTACATCGCCATGGATTTCGTGGGCGACCACGTCCTGTTGGGCTATTGTGCCGGCAATCAACGGGAGCGCAAAGGCCTGGATACGACGAAAGTAACCCGCATCGCCATCGATGATTTTTTCACGGACCTGAACTCAGCCAGAACCATTAAGGAGCATTAAAATGAAACGCATCGCAGCATTCCTCGCCGTCGCCACTATGGTCGGTATGATGGCCTCCACCCTGACGGTCAACGCCGCAGACAAGGAACCCGAAAAGATGTTACGCCACATTGTCATGTTTAAGTTTGCAGACACCGCGGCTAAAGAAGACGTCCAGAAAATCGTGGATGCTTTTGTCGCGCTGGAAGGCAAGATTGACGTCATTGCGGACTTCGAATGGGGTACGAATGTTAGCAAAGAAAAGCTCGACAAGGGATTAACCCACGCATTTACGCTGACCTTCAAGAGTGAGGCGGACCTGGATACCTATATCAACCATGCCGATCACAAGGCCTTTGTCGGTATGCTGGGCGATACCATAGCAGACGTATGTGTGTTCGATTATTGGGCCAATTAACCCCAATTTTTCCGAATTACAGAGAAAAGCGCGACTACCAGTCGCGCTTTTTTTGTTTTTATCCCACGCAAAAAACAAAAGGCGGTACGATGAATTATCTAATTACAATTATTCCTCCAAAATTTCAGGGTTTAGCGGCCAAAACAATCCCAAACTTGGACAAATTAGGGGCGATCTTGTAAAATGGCGCGCTATTAACTTTTCCCCCGCAGGGCATAGGCAGTAATTGGGGATCACGGGTAACCCATTCTTTATATCGGTTCAGGATTCATAACGATTCATACCCATTTTAGATTCATCTATTTCTACCCAAAAACAAGGAATTATCCCGATGAAATCCCGTGGTTTTACACTGATCGAGCTTCTGGTAGTCATTGCGATTATCGGCATACTTGCGGCCATACTGCTTCCCGCCCTGGCCCGCGCCCGTGAGGCCGCCCGTCGTGCGGCGTGCCAAAACAACCTCAAGCAGCTTGGGCTCGTCGCAAAAATGTATGCCGGCGAGTCGCAAGGCGAACGTTTCCCGGCGATGGGCTACGTGCCCGAACCCGCCGTTGATTGTCCCGATCTGAAGGGGGGAGAAGCTCCCCTTGGGAAGAACGCCGTCATCGCGGCGACGCCCGTTCCCAATAAAGGGGGCAAGCCCTATTTTCAGATGCACATTCCTTCCATCTATCCCGAGTATCTGTCGGACTACAACGTTTTTATCTGCCCCTCGGAGGCGGAAGTACCGGTGATGGAGAACCCCCTTTCCAATGAGCCCTGGATACATCTGCCCTGTGATGAACCCACCCTGGGGCAAAGTTTTGCCGACGAGAGCTATATTTATCTGCCCTATGCCCTGGACCAGTTGGAAACGACAGACAGCACCAAACTCTTCCCCATGAATGTATTTTTTCCTTCCGTGCCGGCGGGGGTCGTCGCCCCAGAGCAGGTCATCGGCATCGTGCTCCTGGCATTGACTTCCAATGTGGACTCCGCCGTCGCGGGTGGCCAGACGGCCATCGACGCCGCCACAACCAAGCTCAACAACAACGTTAACATCAAAGACCTCGCGAGTCTCTTTGGAAGGAATTTTTCCGGTTCCGGCAGTGGCGGCGGCGATATTCTCTTTCACCTTCGTGAAGGCATTGAGCGCTTCCTCATTACGGACATCAATAATGCCGGCGCCAGTGCCCGGGCCCAGAGCAATCTCCCCATGATGTCGGACGTGATTGCGACCGACCCGGCCATGTTTAACCACATCCCCGGGGGGATTAACGTGCTCTATCTGGACGGACACGTCGAGTATGTGCGGTATCCCGGTAAAGACTACGCCAGCGAAGGACTTGCCTGGCTCCTGGCCAGCGTCTGAGGCACCCATCCACGTGCATACAACGCCCCTGCTCATTTCGAGCAGGGGCTTTTTAATGTTTATACGGCCCGTAGCGAGAATCGAATGCATACAATCATGGCGAGAGAACTATGGGGACGACGGGGTAACAAATACTTGGACTGTGCCATCGTCCACAGGATGCCTGACGCCCGCCGTCCTTTACCCGGCACCCCGCTTCGGAGTAGGCTTTACCTAACCTGACCTTGGCGAGACCTGCAATGCTATCTTCTACTGCCCTTTTAATGGTGATTTACGCCCTGTTACTCTGGAAAGCGAGTATCGCCTTGGGCGATGCGAGCATCATCGACCGTTTCTGGGGGCTGGGCTTTGTCCTCCTGTGCGGCGCGGGACTTTCCCTCAGTGCCTCCCCCACGCCCCATCAGTGGCTGGTCTCCGGCCTGGTAGCCCTGTGGGGCCTGCGCCTTTCGACCCATATCACCTGGCGTAACTGGGGAACGGGTGAGGACTACCGCTATCGGGCCATGCGGGAAAAGCATGGGGCCTCATTTCCATGGAAAAGCTTGTTCACCGTGTTTCTGCTCCAGGGCTTCCTGACATGGTTTATCGCCCTGCCGCTCCAATTGGTCTTCGCAGCTAAAGACGAAGTGCCCATTTCGGGGCTCAGCTTCCTGGGCCTTGCCCTTTTCGCTGTGGGCTTTCTTTTCGAGGGCGTGGGCGATTGGCAGCTCGCGCGCTTTAAGGCCAACCCCGCGAATAAAGGGAAGGTAATGGATCGTGGGCTCTGGCACTACACCCGGCACCCCAATTACTTTGGCGACGCCGTGCTCTGGTGGGGCCTCTTTATCGTCGCCCTGCCCGCGCCGAATGTCCTCTTCACGGTACTGAGTCCTGCGGTGATGACCCTGTTTCTCATGAAGGTGTCGGGGGTGCCGTTGCTGGAAAAACGCATGGCAGAAACGCGCCCGGACTACGCCGAGTATGTGGCGAAGACGCCCGCATTCATTCCGTGGTGGCCACGGGGGTGAACGGGACGGCGGCGATGGCTCGGGTAGACCGACCCAGCTTACTCGTTCAAGTCGCCATAGGGTTCAGGCCCTTCAGAAGCCTTCGGTACGGAAATCCGCTTTGGCTCAAGATTGACATATTCGCAACCTGAAGTACCTTCCAGATCCTGGTAGGCCTCGACGATCTTCTTCAGGTCGTTGCCATACTTCGCGGCGTGTTCTTTCCGGTAGCGCCGGATTTCTTCTACGATGGGATCTTCAATCATCTCAGTCACCTCTCAAGTTCTCGGGCGAACAAAATAGCGGGCATTGGTACCCGAATGCTTCCACAATTGAGGAAATCAACGTCTTTAGTTCCGCGTTATTAATGTGCTTGAAGTTCCATGTTACCAAAAAGTCGGCACCTTGCGTTGCGGCGATGGCGATGTGCAGCGCGTCTTCTTCGCTGCCCGGTGGAACACCGCCAGACTCGAGGAGTTGTGCCGCCAAATCGGCTGCTTCGGTAGAAATTGCTACACGTGTAATCCCGGCCAGGAGTTCTAAACGCCGGGCGCTCTGCGTGGGGTCACCACGCCCAGCCTCATCTGCAACAACCGCGGACACGAGTAGTGTAAACCGATGCCGGTGCTTTTCCCACCATTCGTGGGTTACAGCCTGTCTACCTGCAATTATAACATCCCGGCTGGGTCGTGCGGCGATGTAACTTAAGACAGAAGTTTCTACGTAGACTTTAGCTTTCATGGAAAACGCCCCTGCATGCCTTTCCAGTATCGAATTAACTTATTAGAACATTGTGTCTACCTGGTGTCAATAGATGCTGCGGGTCCACCGTAGTACGATTTAATTGTGGTGGACAAACAGTACTCCTTAAACCCGCGTCCCGAAAGCCGGGCAATTGAGGTCTGGTTCCACCCCCAGTGTCCACCGTTCCGCCATTAATTTTCCAGTTCTCGGACGTCGATGTAACCTTTTTTCCTTTTTCGGACTCTTATAGTGTAGACACTACAGGAGACTGCCCATGTACCCACCTACTCGATTGATGCGCACGGTATCCCTATCCCGATTTCTAGTCCTCCCTTTTGCCCTACTCGCCTTTGCAGGCTGCCCGAGCACCCCCGGGGCCGAGGGCGTCTACGACCCGCTATCGGTTCCTGCGCTGGCGTCGGTCGAGGTTGTAGACTTCCGTGTATTCGACAGCGCTCGGTCTCGCGAAATACCCATTCGGGTGTACCAGCTTCCCGGTGATGGACCATCTCCTGTGGTGCTGTTCAGTCACGGCCTGGGTGGCTCCCGGGAAAACAGCCCCTATCTCGGAAAGCATTGGGCATCGCGGGGCTATGCATGCGTGTTCATGCAGCATATCGGTAGCGATGAATCGGTGTGGCGCGATGCCCCCGTCGGCGAGCGCTACGGAAACCTTCGCGATGCCGCGAACCTGGAAAATTTCATGCTCCGCGTGGCGGATGTGCCCGCCGTATTGGACCAACTGACGACTTGGAATGGCGAGCCCGGACACCCGTTGGCGGGACGACTCGATCTGACCTGCGTCGGCATGTCGGGGCACTCCTTTGGTGCCGTCACCACCCAGGCGGTGAGTGGACAGACCTTCGTCCGGGCGGATGCGCCGACGGATCCGCGTATCAATGCCGCCGTTGCCTTCAGTCCGAGCGCGCCCCGGGTCGGCAGTGCAACACGTGCCTTCGGCAGCGTCGCCATCCCGTGGATGCTCATGACGGGCACGGAAGACACGGCTCCCATCGGCAATATCGATGTTGAATCCCGTCTGGCCGTTTACCCCGCCTTGCCGGCCGGCGGAAAATATGAAGTGGTGCTATTTGGCGCGGAACACTCGGCCTTCAGCGACCGCGCCTTGCCCGGGGATTCGGAAGCCCGTAATCCGAACCACCACCGGGTTATCCTCGCCCTCAGCACGGCCTTTTGGGATGCCTGGCTGAAGGAGAACGCCGCTGCACGTGCGTGGCTCGATGGCGATGGACCAGCCACCGTGCTGGAAGCCGAGGACCGTTGGCAACGTAAGTAGCTGCTCCTGAATTCTCAGCCTCAAGTATTCGAAACCTTTTTTTCGCTCAGGATCCACGCCCGCTCGGTGACGGGATATTTGCCGTGCAATCCTTCGGGTGAATACCGGCTCTCGACGGACTCCACGGCGTAGGCACTATCATAGTGGCGGCGAACCTCTTCTTCCACGATAGAGAAGGGTGGGCCGTCAATAAGTCCCTCCCCATACTCGAGGGTAATCAGCAACTGGGACACCGTGCCGCAGAGGGTTTGAAGATGGGCCCGATAGGCCTTTCGCATGGCCTCGGGCAATGCCACCAGGGCGGCCCGGTCGTAAATGGCATCGACCGTGCCCAGAGTTTCCGGGCGGAGGTGGAAGATATCACCGGCATAGAGGTCGATATGCTCTCCATAATAATGGGTAGTGGTCCCCCGCACCTCAATCACGGGCTCGATTCCGAGTTCCTGAAACAAATGCGCCACGGCGAGTTCAGAAAGCTCTGCCCCCGCAACCCGATAACCCTGTTCGAGCAGCCAATGGATGTCCCGCGTTTTGCCGCACAAGGGCACAAAGACCCGGGCACCCGGTGCCAATGCCAATGCGCCAAAATGGGCTACCAGAAGGCTATTCGGCTCTCCTTCATGAAAGCCTATAGTGTTGCTTTCCCATCGCTCAGTCCAGAATTTCGCGTCCATAGTTGCTCCTTACTAGGTTTATTCAGTCAGGACGAAATCACCGCCATGTTCACCGCCTATGCCCTATTTTTGAGGTTCATGGGCAATTACTGGGGAAGATTTATTCGATATTTCAAGCGCCGGAGGTAAAACGATGACTCGATGGGTTCTTGCGAATCCTGTCGTCTTGCAACTTTTTTCAGATAAAACGACAAACCATAGACGTGCCGCGCGATCTGGTACTCCAGTTCGTGCGAAGGGACTGTGGGACGTCGTTGGGATCTGTGTCGTTGTAGGAAGCCTTCAATAGGTCATCAGGAATCGAGCATTTTGCTTGGCCATGGTCTTGATGTAGAGACCTAATCGTACCGCCCAACCCGCGCACGAATCCTCCTGCGGCGCATCTTCGACCGGGAATACCGGATCGCGCGGCACGATTGGTGATTTCAGTTTGTGTTGGCGGACTGAGTCTTTGTTGGCATCGATTAATTGCCCATAAACCATTTTCAAGAAGACCCGAGATATCCGATTGCACCGTGCCGAATCCACGCGCCCAAAAAACCGTTTATTTATTCTCCACGAGCTCCCCGAGCAACATGATGGCACTGGCGTACCAGTTGGTGCCGTCGAAGCGGGCGGGGTTGTCCATGGTGTTGCCATTCTTGCTCAGAATAGCGACTTTG
>CAXBPH010000134.1:0-18022 GCA_963977445.1 uncultured bacterium
GCGAATGGTCTTCGCCCCCCCCGCCACATAGCCGATGGCAACCGCCGTGGCCGCGCTGGCGATGCCGACCATATTGTGATGTTCCGCCAGCCAGAAGCGGTGATAGCCCAGGCCCTCGGCATGCTGAGCCAGGGCCAGAGAATTTCGGAGCGCATCGGCGGGCGTGGCCCCCTCCGGCACGAATGCGAGATCTAGTAGGGAAAGTCGCGTCATGGGTACTACCTCTTCACTTCCATTCGTTTGCGATGTGGATAGAGTGTACCTTAGTTGACGGGCTTCCCGTCGACTTTTCGCAAGCCCCCCGGGACTCAGACATTCCTGTCTGAGCGTCAACAAAGAACAACGCCTCGGGACTCAGACATTCCTGTCTGAGCGTCACCGACGGAATCGCCGCAGCGACCAGCACGTCATTCCCCGGGCTGGTACACCCGCCGAACACGGTGGTTGTTGGTATCGCCAATATAGACCGTACCATCCGCGCCGACACATACGCCGTGGGGCCGGTCGAGCTTGGCGGCCGTCGGCACCCCACCATCACCACCGAAGCCGCGCCCATCCGGACCGCTCCCGGCGATGGTGCTTATGACGCCCCGCTGGGTATCGATCTTTCGAATGACCTGATTCTCCGTATCCACGACATAGACATGGCCCTTCGGTCCGACCGCAATACCCTTGGGACCATCGAAGGTCGCTTCCCGCGCCGCACCGCCGTCGCCGGTGAAGCCCTTCTTCCCCGTTCCCGCCACGTGGGCCAGCGTGCCCGTGTTGAGATCCATGGTCCACACGCTGTGTCCCTCGCGCAGGGCAATCCAGAGCACATCCCCATCGATAAACAGGGCCCGAGGTCCCACCATGGGATTCCCTTCGGCCTGCTGTCCATCCTGGGGCATGGTCTTCTCCCCCGTACCCGCGATGGTCTGGATCGTCCCCGTCACCAGGTCAACGCGCCGAATACGATGGTTGCCAATGTCGGCGATAAACAATCCACCCCGCCCATCCAGGGCAATACTGTGTGGCCGATGCAGCTGGGCCTCGATAGCTGGACCGCCGTCACCGCCGAAACCCTTCGCGCCCGTACCCGCCACGGTTGTGATGACTTGGGTTGACCCATCCACGCGGCGGACAACGTGATTCATCATTTCGACGAAATACAGGTTCCCCCCCTCATCGAAGCGTATCTCATAGGGCTCGTTAAGTTCCGCCTCCAGGGCCGGGCCTCCATCGCCGCTATAGCCCATGCGGCCCGTACCGACCACGGTGCTCAGTTTGCCCGTCCCGGTATCGTAGCGCCGAATACGATGGTTCTCCACCTCACAAATGTAGAGTCCCCCGTCGGGTCCGAACGCCACCCCAAAGGGCTGACCGACATCACCGGGCGTCCCATCCCCCGCCGGCGAATCAATACGCCACGCATCGGTGACGTCCGCAGCAACCGCGTGCGCGGTACCAAGCGGTGCAACGCTAAGGCCTGAAAAGACCAGGCACAGGGCGAGCAACATTCTGTGTGTCCGTAAATGCACGATTCATTTTCCTAACCGTAAATTCCGATGTTTACGACCCGTCATACAACGTGACGCCGAAAGACACTACGTTAGGCGACAAACGGGGCTCCGTTCAAGATTCGTCGCAGGGGACCACGCCCGGATCACCCTTCCGAAACACGCCACTGGTTCCGGAAGGTCTCCGGCGTCTGCCCTTCCAGCCGGGCAAAGAACTTCACAAAGTTGGTGGACTCTGAAAAACCCAGTTCCTCCGCAATCACATAAACGGGCTCTTGCGAATACCCCAACATCCGCCGCGCTTCCTTCATGATGCGCCCGTCAATGAGCGCCTTGGGCGTGAGCCCCGTGGCCACCTGACAGGCGCGACACAGGGTCCGGTAGGAACAGCCCAGCGCCCCCGCATACCACTGGGCCCCGCGCATGGTCCGGAACTCCGACTCCACCAGGGCAAGAAAGCGGTAGTAGGCTGCATGCTCACCCGGGTCGCGATACCCAGCGTCCCCTGCGATGGCCGACTGATACCCGAAGGCGGCGATGGACAACGCGAGATAACGGGCCGCATCCGCCTGGTGCCACGCTCCCGACCCCGCCTGGAAAGCCCGCAGCAACACGAAAAGTTCTGAGAGTCGGCGTGCGTCATCTTGCTCCAACGTGACGGCGACAGGCCAGACATGTTCCGCCAACGCGGCGGAAGCACTCGCTCCAATGAAATCCCTTGGGAGCAACTCTTCCCGAAAGACCAGCAGTGTCGCTTCCCGACCCGTCAGTGTGCCGAAGCCGTGCACCTGATGGGGGCTCACGTGTAGGAGCGTATTCGGCGGACACGGCACCGCCTCGAAATCGACCATATGGGCACCCTGGCCCTTTTCGTAAAAGAGCAGTACGTGAAAATCCGGACGCTGGGGCACCGCGAGTTCCTCATCCGACTTACGCGCGCGCAAGGATGCCAGGGCCAATAACTCGAAACCACCCTGAACCCCGGCCTTCCAGGAGAGCTTGGTGACACCCTCTCCCGGCAACTTCTTCGCCGAATCGCCTATTTGTCCAAAATCTACCATCAATTGACCCTGATTAACCGTTACAAGCGCAACTTATGACTATAAAATATCATATAGATTCGCTCTAAGAAAGCGAGTCACTGAAATCCTGTGAATTCAACTGAAAGGAACTGCCATGAAAACGACCCTGTCCCTTCTCCTCATGCTCCTGCTCTCCATCGGCATCCACGCCGAAGAGACCACCGCCACCAAACTCTTGCGCGCGCGCTCGGCCGACCTGCAACCGACCATCACCCGGGTTTCCCCCTCGGTTTACACCGCCTCGGGCTACAGCCCCGCCAACATCTCCATGATCGTCGGCAAGACCGGTGTTGTCATCGTCGATACGGGCATGTTTCCCGCCCATGCACAGACAGTGCTCGACGCGTTCCGAAAAATCACCGACCTGCCCGTGCGGGCCATTATCTTGACCCACGGCCACGGTGACCATGCCGGCGGCGTCTCCTTGTTCCTCAGCGCCAATGGCGACGGCGAACGTCCCCTGGTTTACGCCCGCGCCCCCTTCAATTCGGAAGGTGCCCACTTTGACCACGCCGGCGTCACCATCAATGGAAAACGGGGCGCGCGCCAGGGTGGATTCCTCTTGCCGCCCGAAAAACGCATCAACAACGGCATCGCACCCGCCGCCTACCCCCCGAAAGATGTAAACGCCTTCGCCAGTGCATTCACCGAGCCCGACGTGACCTTCACCGACGCGCGCACGACCATCAACGTGGCGGGCCTCACGTTGGACCTCGTGGCCGCTTCCGGCGAGACAGAAGACCAACTCTATGCCTGGTTCCCCGCCGAGAAGGTGGTCTTCACGGGCGATAACTTCTACCGCTCCTGGCCCAATCTCTATGCCATCCGCGGCACCGGATATCGCGATGTCCAAGCCTGGATTAACAGCCTCGATCTGATGCTCAAAGAAGGCCCCCACCACGCCGTCCCCGGACACACCCTGCCCCTCGTCGGTCAGGAAGAAACCACGGAGACCCTGACGACCTACCGCGACGCCATTGCCTACGTCTTTCAGGCGACCATCGAAGGGATGAACCAGGGCATGACCCCCGACCAGTTGGTCGAAACCGTGAAGCTTCCGGCCAAGTGGGCGGAGAAAGATTACCTGCGCGAGTTCTACGGCAACGTAGCCTGGAGCGTGCGTGCAATTTACACCGGACACCTTGGCTGGTTCGACGGCAATCCCACCACGCTTCTACCACTCGCACCCAAGGAGGAAGCCGAGAAAATCGCTGCCCTCGCCGGTGGGGTAGATAAACTCGCGGACCAAGCCCAACGTGCCCTGGAGGCAGGCGACGCCCAGTGGTGTGCCGAACTCTCCGACCACCTCCTCGCCCTGAACTACAACCCCGCAGAAACGCGCCTCCTGAAGGCCACGGCCCTCGAAGCCATCGCCGAAAACGTCGTCTCGGGTATCGGGCGCAACTACTACCTCACCGTCGCCCAGGAACTGCGCCGCCCGGTGGCCGAATAATCCGCCACCACCGGCACATCAAATCCAAAAAAATAAAAAGGAGGACGCTCCCATGAAAAACATCGCTATCATTGGGGCCACCGGTCTCATCGGTGAGCCCATCGCAGAAGCAACGCTCAAACTCGGCCACCGGTGCCGGGTGGTCACCCGGGGCCGGACCGACCACAACGCCCAGACCCTCGACCATTTACAGCAACTGGGCGCAGAAGTCCATTGCGGCGCGCCCGACGATGTGGCCTGGATGACCGAGGTGCTCACGGATTGCGACGCCGTCATCTGCGCCATGGGAGAAGAGGCCATCTACGGCCAAGTAGAATACGCCATTCTAGAGGCAGCGCTGGCCGCCGGGGTGAATCGGTTCGTGCCCAACGAATTCGGACTCGACACCCTGCGCCTGCCCGTAGGCACCGGTGCCCTCTTCGACGAAAAAAAGAAGTTTCAAGCCGCCCTCCAGGAGCGTGGCATGCCCTTCACCATACTGTTCAATGGGGGTATCTTCGATATCTTCCTTCCCAACCTTAATTTCTACGAGGCCATCACAACCTTTGGCAACAACCTGGATGTGCCGTTCTTTACCCATTCTCGATCAGACCTCGCCATGATCACCCTAAAAGCCGCCCTCGATCCCCGCTGCGAAAACCAGTACATACACCTGACCGAAAACCGTTTCACCCAACGAAAGGTGCTGGCCATCCTGGCGCGAAATTATCCCGACCTGACCTTTCCAAAAGAGCATATGCCCGAAGATGAAATCTGTGACGGGACCCATGACGTAAAGAAAGCCGTATGGATCGACGGCCACGCGGGCCAGGTCGATGACCGATGCCTGCGCGCTTCCGATCTCTTCCCGGAACATCCCCTCGAAACGGTTGAGCAGGCTCTGGGCAACCCCACATTCGTTCTTGGGCACCCGTGACCAGTGCCAATCGCCGCGCCCCGGATGGCGGGCCATCCACGCCCCAAAAGATGCAACGCGGGCACCTATACAGTAAAGGTAGTCGATGGTGAAGCCACGTTCGGGCATTCGCACCTTGACCGCCGTCCATCGGCCGCAGGCAATGCGTTGGCAGACTCCACGGGCAGGCATACCGGTTACCCTGTCCAGACACTGTCAAACACCCTGTGGCCCGTGAACAGGCCCAAGGCAAACCAACGATTACTCAAAATAGTCCGGCGCCGGACAACCCACTCGGGCCCCAAATCCATCCATCGGTCCACGGCGGTCGCTTCGCCCCTTTCCCCGATTCCGAAGCGCTACCTTGGAACATTCTTACCCCAACCGCCACAGCATGTTATGGGCCCTCGGACTGAGCATGGAGTATGCGGAGCCGAGACCAGCTGGGCCACCACACACGTACTCCGCTGCATCTCACCAACATGGGGCATGCCAGCCCCCCTCCTCGTTCCCAAGCTCCGCTTGGGAATGCAGTCCCCGAAGTTCTGCTTCGCAATAGCCCGCCGACCTATCCGCTGGCGTGGCGTACCTACCGCCAACAACGGGACAGGCCCGCCCGTTGACATCGCAGTCGCTCAGTTCCGGGGACACTTCAACATAGGCTCCCTGCCGCTTCTCACCAACATGGGGGCCTACCCGTCCTCCTTTAATTCCTAGTTTTCAAGCTCCGCCTGGGAACGAGTTATAGCTATTCAGTTTGGCAAAGCGTATAGTGTAGATGGCTTGACCAAGCAACAGTTTGTCCAGCACGCTACCGTGTTGTCCTTCCTCACCCCACTATGCGACCAGACACCCTATTCACATCTCCTGTGTCCGGCCGTCGCAATTAAACACCGTTCCCATTTTTTCCTCGGCATGGCTTCTAGTTAGCCCCCTCCCAGGATCGCATAGGTAACCTGGATTACGAGGTGGAAACGGGACAAACAATACACGACTGCTGTGGTTTACCTGTCCAATGCGTAGACAGGATGGCTCCCAAGGGCGGCATGTTACCTTGGCACCACTTCGGCCTGATTGGCGTTTTCATTGCCACGACTCGGGTCGGGACCCGACCACCGGTCTGTAACACGCTGACGAAGCGTTGAATCGAGACACGTTGCAAAACACCGCCCCCCCTGAGCGAATCGCATTTCTGGGCAATTATCTGCCCCGACTTTGCGGCATCGCTACCTTTACCAACGATCTCTGTGAAGCCGTGAGCGACGCTTTTCCCGAGTCCAAATGCTTTGCCGGCGCGGTCAATGACCGTCCGGAACGCTACGACTACCCACCGCGTGTACATTTCGAGCTGGAAGAGCGCGACCTGAATTCCTATCGGCGCGCGGCAGACTTCCTGAATTTCAATAACACCGACTTGCTCTGCGTGCAACACGAGTTCGGGATCTACGGCGGCCCCGCAGGCAGCCACCTGCTTGCCTTGCTGAAAGAGGTCCGCATGCCGGTGGTCACGACCCTCCACACCATCCTGAGCGACCCCAGCGCGGTCCAGCGCAAAGTGATGGATGAACTCGTGCTTCGCAGCGACCGGCTCGTGGTGATGGCCCACAAGGGTGCCGAAATACTCAGCGAAACCTATGAGGTGCCCGACGGCAAGATCGATATTATCCCCCACGGCATCCCCGACATTCCGTTTGCAGACTCCGAGCTGTCCAAGGCCCAATTTGGTGTCGATGGCCGCGCCGTATTGCTCACCTTTGGCCTCCTTGGCCCGGGTAAAGGCATCGAACATGTTATCGAGGCCCTCCCGGCGATTGTGGCGGCCAACCCCAAGGTGGTCTACCTGATCCTCGGGGCGACCCACCCCCAATTGCTGGCCCGTGAAGGGGAGCGCTATCGGCTGAGTCTCGAGCGGCTGGCCGAAGATCGGGGCGTCAAAGACCATGTCATCTTTTACAATCGATTCGTTTCCCTGTCGGACCTGAGCGAATTCATCTGCGCCACCGACGTGTATCTCACGCCCTATCTCAACGCGGGCCAGATTACGTCGGGCACACTCGCCTACGTTTTTGGTGCCGGCAAGGCGGTCGTCTCCACCCCCTATTGGCACGCCCAGGAGTTACTGGCCGACGGCCGGGGCATGTTGGTCCCCTTCAACGACCCGCCGGCCATTGCCAAGGCCGTCTGCGAATACCTCGGCGACCCGGTCAAGATGAAAAAAACCCGAATCGATGCCCACGCAATCGGCCGCGATATGATCTGGCCTGCCGTAGCGAAGCGTTACATGGCCTCGATGGTTCATGCCTGCGCCGATCGCAAGGCCATACCGCGAACCGCATTTGCGGAGTGGACCCTGGCCAGTCGCCCCTATGAGTTGCCCCCCCTCCGCCTTGATCATATATTGCGCATGAGTGATGGCACGGGTATCTTTCAACACGCTATTTTCAACGTGCCAAACTTTCATCATGGCTACTGCGTGGATGACAACGCCCGTGCCTTTATACTCTGCAACCACCTGACGGAGCTCGGCGGCACCACCCCATCGGGGAATCTGGATGTGCTCACGACGAGCTATCTGGCCTTTCTCGCCGCCGCCTATAATAGGGAAACCTGTCGCTTCCGGAATTTCATGAGCCACGGACGAGAATGGCTGGAGGAAACCGGTAGCGAGGACAGCCACGGACGTGCCCTCTGGGCCCTGGGCACCGGTGCGGCCCGCTCTCGCGATGACGGACGACGCAGGTTGTCGGCCCAATTGTTTGTGAGTGCCCTGGAAACGGTACGCTCCTTCACTTCCCCGCGGGCGTGGGCCTTTACCTTGCTGGGTGCCCACGAATATCTGCGACAGCATCCCAATTCCTCACAGGTCCACGAGCTATGCACCTTCCTGACCGATAAGCTGGTCACCCTGTGGAAGCACAGTGCCACCGAAAACTGGCCGTGGTTTGAGCCCGTTGTCACCTACGACAACGCCCGCCTCTGTCACGCGCTCATCCTCAGTGGCAACCATTCGGCCCATCCCGAAACCCTCGATATCGGGTTACAATCCTTGCGCTGGCTCGCCTCATTGCAAACGACGCAAGGGGAGCACTTCCGGCCCATCGGTAGTAACGGATTTTATACCAGGGAAGGAGCCCGTGCCGATTTCGACCAACAACCCGTCGAAGCCCAGGCCATGGTTTCCGCTTGCCTCGAAGCCTATCGCCTCACCGAAGACCCGTCTTGGTCCAAGGAGGCACGGCGCGCATTTGAATGGTTCCTGGGGCGCAACGACCTCGGATTGCCTATATACGACCCCGGTACCGGTGGTTGTGGAGACGGATTGCACAGCGATCGTGTCAACGAAAACCAGGGGGCTGAATCGACACTTGCTTTTCATCTCGCCCTGGCAGAAATGAACTACGCGGAACACCCGCTGCGAGCGAGCCTATGACCCCCATCAGAATTCGACGTCAATCCTTCCGCCTGCTCCCCGACGTCGGGCGGGTCATTATCCGCCCCTTTATCCCGGGAAATTCGGCGCACATCGCGGCCATTATCGGGCGCACCCTGGCACTTACAGAAGAGGAAGTGTCCCACGAATTGAAATCGATTTATACGTCCTTCGACGGAAGACATATCAATCTTGAATCGTTGTTGCTTGAAAACTATCAACGGGTGAATGCCCATCTGTTCACCCAACGACCCATTTCCCCGGCCCGCCAGTTGCTGATGGGTGCCCTGTTCTCCGGGGAGTATTCGTTGGAGTCCGCCGCCCTCTTCAACCCATCGATTGTTCCCCATCCCGATCAGAGCGACATGCCTGAGGGTGCCTTACGCTTCATCATGAGCCTGCGCGCAACCGGCGAGGGACACATCTCCTCCATCGAGTTTCGGGAAGGCCAGATATCGCCCACCGGAGAGGTGGAAGTCACCCCGGCGACTCGCTTTGTGGAAGAGCCCCAATTATTGCCCAACCCAAACTACCGGAAACGGATTTTTCTCATCAAGTTGCACGAGATGGGATTCGACAACGAGTGCGCTGAATCCGTGATGGCACCCCTGTCTGATACATTCACCCGATCAGAGCTTGTCACCAGGATGGCCCACGTCCAGTGGGAAAACCTGCCCATGCACCACGACATTCGCCACACCCTTGAATGCATCCAGTGGCTGGCCGATTCCAATTACGAGCTACGCTTCCCCGATTCACTCGCCTTGAGCGAACGCATCATGTTTCCCGTATCCACCAACGAAAGCAACGGTATCGAAGATGCGCGATTCGTCCGCTTCACCGAAGATGATGGGACCGTCACCTACTACGCCACCTATACGGCCTACAACGGTCGGGACATCCTCCCCCAGCTTATTCAGACTGAAGACTTTCTCCACTTCCGTGTGCTTACCCTCAATGGCAGGGACGCGCAAAACAAAGGCATGGCCCTTTTTCCCCGACGCATCAACGGCAACTACACCATGCTTTCGCGCCAGGACGATGAAAACATCCTCATCATGAAGTCGCCCAATCCGCACTACTGGAGCGACCCCCAAATGCTGCTCCGTCCCGCCGAAGTCTGGGAGTCTGTAAAGCTGGGCAACTGTGGATCCCCGATAGAAACAGATGCCGGCTGGCTCGTTATAACCCACGGCGTGGGCCCCATGAGAACCTATTGTATTGGGGCCGTCTTGCTGGACTTGCATGACCCCACCCGCGTGATCGGACGACTTCGGGAGCCCTTACTCCGCCCGGAAGGTGATGAACGGGAAGGCTACGTTCCCAACGTGGTCTACAGCTGCGGCTCCCTCCGCCACGGCGACGAAATCATCCTGCCCTACGCCATGAGCGACCGGGCCACCACGGTGGCCAACATTAACCTGGAGGACCTCCTGGCGGCGCTGCTGTCCGGCTGAGTGCTCTTCAGCTACCCAGGATTCCGCGGTACACCCCTTCATAGTCTTCCGCCATCCGGCCTACGCTAAAGCGCTCTTCCACCCAACGGCGACACGCGGCACGGTCGAGCCCGGCCACGTCGCTGACGGCGGCGGCCATCGCTGCGGCGTCCTGTACGAGAAATCCCGTCACACCGGGGCAGATGACTTCGGACATACTGCCCCGGTCAATGGCCAGGACCGGCGTCCCACAGGCCATGGCTTCCACCACGGAGAGTCCGAAGGGTTCATCGAAGTGAATCGGGTGCAGGAGTGCCAGGGCACCACCCAGCACCGCATCGCGTTCTGCTGGACCGACGCTGCCGATGTAGACACACTGATCGTCGTTGAGATAGGGCCGAACCTCCCGTTCGAAATAGCCCTCGTCCTGCACGATACCCGCCAGCACCAGTTTCTTCCCGGTTTTCCGGGCAATCTCAATGCACTCCTTCGTACCTTTGTCAGGATGAATCCGCCCGAAGAAAAGCAGGTACTCTCCCGGCACATCACGGTAGCTGAACTCCTGCAAATCAATGCCGTGGTGCACCGTGGCCGCGTAATCCAGTTCGGGGGACCTGTCGGCATTGCTGATGGACACATAGCGGGTGGTGCCGTTGTACTTTTTGTAGACCGGCAGGATTTCCGACGAAGAAAACCCGTGAATCGTGCTGACTAAGGGGGTCTTGGTCATGCGAGAATAGCTCAGGGGCAGAAAATCGAAATGGTTGTGAATGATGTCGAATTCGTCGCCCCGCTCAAACACCTCCGCAATATGGAGGCACTCCCATACCTTGGCGTTAACTGTGCGGTCTTCCTCATAGCCACGGGGGCATACACTGGCGAGGGTTCCTGTCGTCTGGGAGTCACCTGTGGCAAAAAGCGTCACGTCGATGCCCCGAGCTACCAGCCCTTCGGTGAGAAGGGAGACGACCCGCTCCCAGGGTCCGTAATGTCGCGGTGGTGTGCGCCACGCGATAGGGGAAATCATGGCCACCTTCATAGGGAAACTCCGCGCCAGACCGCATCCGGCTACTCCTGCGCATCGGACCAATCTCGTGGATCAAGAGCCCCGAAGAATTCGGGGAGTGGGCGAATTACCCGCGCAAACGAAGTGTAACACATCCCCACCCATGCCAGACCCCACCGCCAGGTCAGGCCCGGCCCGTCGCCTCCATACCCAACACACCGTTTACCCCGGTCACGAATTCCTGCCAGGAAACCCGTTGTAGTGCCAGCGACTTCGTGCCTTCTGCGGTAATGCGATAAAACTTCCGGCGCCGCCCTGTCTCTTTGTCTTCCCAGAAGGATTCCAGCAACCCCCGACGTTCCATGCGATGAAGGGCCGGGTACAGACTCCCCTCCTTCAACTCAAAATAGCCTGCCGAACGGCGCATGACCTGCTGGGTAATTTCATAGCCATAGGTGGGGCCAGTCTGGGCAATTTGCAAGACCAGCATTTCTAAACTGCCACTGAGAAATCGAGAATCCATGACGGGTAGGGTACTCCGGCTTTTGTGCATAGCACGACTATGGATAGCATACGACGAAGACGGCGCGATGTCAAGAGAACAGCATGGCACCCCCCCGGACACCGCCACACCCAGACGCCCTCGACGCCATGACCAATACGGTCCGTGCCATCAGGATTCCCTCGCAACCGAAAGTATACTTTCTACCCAAGGGGCATTCTTGCTCAATATTGCCCGTAACTACCCGCTGACACATGCATTCCGACGGCAAAATAGGCTAAACTACAGGCCAATCGCGGAGAAGTCCGGTGCACCGTCGTGCATTCGGGAAACCGGAGAAGCTATGAGTTTGTTGTTTGACCGTGTCACGATTGTTGGCGCGGGTTTATTGGGGGCATCCCTGGGACTGGCGCTACAGGCGACCGGTGCGGCCCGTCACGTCGTGGGGGTCGGTCGGCGACAGGAAAGCCTGGATACCGCCCTGCGGGTTGGCGCGATTACCGAAGGGTCCCTCGACCTCGCCACCGCCGTGTCTCAATCCGATCTCATTGTCATCGCTACGCCAGCGGGCACCGTGATTCCAACGATTGACCAGGTTCGTATCGCCTGCCCGGAAGGTGCCATTGTCATCGACGTGGCCAGCACCAAGGCGGCAATCTGTATTCATGCGGAAAACACCTGGCCCACACCCCGTCGATTCATCGGATGCCACCCCATGGCCGGTTCGGAGAAATCGGGCCCCGAAAATGCCATCGCCACCCTGTACAACAACAGCGTGTGCCTGATTGAGACCCATAACGATATTGACCCCGATGCCCTGGCCCGGGTCCGCCAACTGTGGGAAGCCGTGGGCGCACACACCCTCGCCATCGACCCGGCCACCCATGACACCATCCTGGCCCAGACGAGCCACGTCCCCCACATCCTATCCACCATTCTGGCCACCACGGCGGCCGAATGCGAGGCCACACAGGCCTTTGTCGGCAATGGTTTTCGGGATATGACCCGTATCGCGGCAGGTAACCCGGAAATGTGGCGTGATATTACCCAGACCAACCGCGCCGCCATTGCCAATGGTCTCGTCGCCGTAAAGGATCAACTCGACCTTTTTCTAGCCGCCCTTGCTGCGGGCGATGGCTCCACGCTGGCAGACCTCTTTGAAGCGGGCAAGGCCGCCCGGGAAAAGGTGCTCTCGGAATGAGGGGACTCTTTATCACGTTTGAAGGCGTAGAAGGCTGTGGTAAGTCGACCCAGCTCAAGGAGCTTCAGGCCCACCTCGAAGCAGCAGGCCACACCGTTGTCGTGACCCGCGAGCCCGGGGGCACGCCCATCGCGGAGTCCATCCGCGAAATTCTCCTCGATCCAGACAACACGGCCATGGGTGCCACGGCGGAGTTATTGCTCTACGAAGCGGCCCGCGCCCAACATATCCACGAGAAAATCGCTCCGGCCCTCCAGGCGGGACAGGTCGTGTTATGCGACCGTTTTGCCGACTCCACCACCGCCTACCAGGGTGCAGGCCGCGGTATTGCCCCCGAGACACTCCGCGACTTGCACGACATTGCCACGGGCGGTATCTGGCCCCATGTCACCATCCTCATCGACCTCGATCCCCGCATCGGACTCAAACGGGCACGCAATCGGGGCCGGGAAGATCGCCTGGAACGGGAAGCCATCGAGTTTCACCAACGGGTCCGTGATGGTTTCCTGCGCCTGGCCGCCGAGGAACCCGACCGAATCCACATCGTTGATGGAAACGCTCCCATCGAAGCCGTATCGTCGGCAATCATCGCCCACATTGACACCTGTCTCGCCCCACGGAGTACGCCATGAGCTTGAGCGACATCCAGGATCAGGAAGTTCCCCTGCGCCTCCTTCGGAACATCCTCCAGCAGAATCGCGTTCCCAATGGACTGCTCTTCTGGGGCCCCGAAGGGGTAGGCAAGCGTTACGCTGCCATGGAGCTCGCGAAGGCCATCAATTGTAAAGACGGCAACGGTGACGCCTGCGATCAATGCCTTTCCTGCCGAAAAATAAATTCCGGAAACCATCCCGACGTCAAAATCATCGCCCCATCGGGTAAGGTTCGCAATATTAACGTCGATACCGTCGATTTCGTCACCGAGTTGGCGGCCTATCGGCCTTTTCAGGCGGAATGGCGTATTATTCTAATTCAGGACGTGGAGCGGATGCGCCCGGAGGCCCAGAACCACTTTCTAAAGACCCTGGAGGAGCCGCCGAGTAAAACGGCCTTCATCCTCCAGACGGCCTATCCCCAGCACCTTCTGCCCACCATCCGTTCCCGCTGCCAGCCGGTCCGTTTTGGTGCCTTACAGCCCGAGACGGTCGCTCGAATCCTCCAACGGGAACATACCCTCAGCGATGAGGAAGCCCACGCCATTGCTCTGGTATCCCAGGGACAGGTATCCCGTGCGCTGGATTTAGTGACGACCAACAAACGGGACGCCGTGGTCAAGGTAGCCGTGCGCCTGCTAAAGGGTGAAGACCCCCTCTTGCTGAGCGAGTCCTTTGTGGCCCACCTCAAGGAACAAACGGATTCTTTGAAATCCGCCTTGAAAAATGAGCTCGAGGGCAGCGGTCATGACGAAGGCACCCGCGAAGATATGGAAGAACAGAAAAAAGAGCAGGCCGCATTTATCGAAGGTCAGGTACGCCGGGACTACCTGGAGTACCTTTACCTCTTCGAAACGTGGTATCGTGATGCATGGGTCTTTGAAGCCACTGGTGATGAAACCCGCCTCTTAAACAGGGACCACGCAGCCACCCTCCAGCAGTATGTGGGTCAGGAACATCCCGCCAGGTTGACGGCTATCGAGCAGGCGTGGGTCTATATCGAGCGAAATTTGAGTATTGATCGGGTATTTCGTGATCTGTTTTTCGTACTCGCAACCTAGCGTAACTCCCCGCGCGATTCGGCGAAAAACAAACGTGAAAATCCCCGTGTGGTGGGCACCCTCGTTGTGCCCCCTTTCAGGAGATTGAGTCTGTAATGAATGTTGTAAAAGTACGCACGCGAAAGCCCCGACGGGTTCTTTCTTTTTTGTGCTCCGAGTTATCACTCAAGCGAGACGATTCCTGTATCGTCCTGAGTGACCGGGGCGAAGAATTTGGCACCTGCATCCTCCCTCCGGAACCCTGGCCAGACGATATGGAGAAACGTATCTCCATGAAAGTGCTGCGCCAAATCACGGATAAGGACCAAAAGGACCGTACCTATATCGAGAGCGAAGAGCTCCGGGCGCGGGAAATCTGCCTTAAGAAAATCAAAGGCCGTAAACTCCCGATGAAGCTGGTGGATGTTGAAGTAACCTTCGACAAGAAGAAAATCATCTTCTATTTCACCGCCGACGACCGGGTTGATTTCCGGGAGTTGGTCCGCGATCTGGCCCACGATCTTCGTGCCCGAATCGAAATGCGCCATATCCAGGTCCGGGATGAGGCAAAGATGGTCGGTGGACTCGGCGGCTGTGGTCGCGAGCTTTGCTGCAGCAGCTGGATGAACGAATTCCGTCCCATCTCCATGCGTATGGCCAAAGCACAAAACCTTTCGCTCAATCCTTCGAAGATAAGCGGTCAGTGTGGTCGTCTGCTCTGCTGCCTCAGCTATGAGAATGAACAATACGAGGCCATGCGAAAAAAGGCCCGACAGGACGCCAAAGACCGACTGACGAAGGAAGCCCCTCGCCAGATACTAGACGCGACAAAAGAAGTCGCACCGGCCCCTGCCGAAGCCCGAGAGAAGCCGGCACAAAAGCGCGAAGGTACTAAAGACCGCCAGACCCCGCCCCCGAGCCGTGGCTCCAGTCGTCGTGGCCCCCGAAGTGATGGACCGACACCGGCAGACACGCCCGCAAGCCCAACCGTGGCCAAGGCGAGCACACCGGACGCGCCACCGACTGAAGGAAGCGCAGAGGGCGGCGATAAAACGGAAGCCCGGAAACGTCCACGCCGTAACCGCAAGCGGAAACGGGGTCCCCGTCCACCAAGGAGTGAAGGGGGCAAGGACTGATGGGACTGGTCGACACCCATTGCCACCTGCAGAGCGAACGCTTTGACGTGGATCGGGATGCGGTCCGTGACGCCTGTCTTGAAGCCCTCGATTGGCTCGTGGTTATTGGCGACGATCTGCCCAGCAGCGAAGCCGCTCTGAAATTACTTGGCCCCCGTATTTTTGGTGTGGTCGGCATGCATCCCTACTACGCGAAAGACTTTGACGACACTACCATCGAATCCCTCCGCCGTATGGCCGCCACGCCCCAGGTAGTGGGTCTTGGTGAGATGGGGCTGGATTACTTCAACGAATACTCTCCCCGGGATGCCCAAGAGCGTGCATTCCGACTCCAGCTTGATTTGGCATGCGAATTGGACCTCCCCATTGTGATTCACAATCGGGAAGCCGACGAGGATTGCTACGCAATTCTGAGTGAGTACGCCGACCGCCTTGCCGGGTGTATCATGCATTGCTTCGGAAGCGGCCCAGACTATGCCCAGAAATTTCTGGACCTGGGTTTCTACATATCCTTCGCGGGCAATGTGACCTTCAAAAAGGCGGTAACATTACAGGCGGCAGCACGGGTTGTTCCCCTGGACCGATTGCTGGTCGAAACGGATGCGCCCTTTCTGGCCCCCGTGCCCGTGCGTGGAAAGCGATGTGAACCCCATTATGTTACCCATACAGCCGCCTTTCTGGCCGATCTGAAGGGCGTAGCGCTGGAGGAACTCCAGTCGCACACCACGGCGAATGCGCACCAGATCTATCGCATCCCCCGACACGCTGATTGCACCGCAGACTGACCGGGTCTGCCCGAGCCAACCAGACGGATGCCTCCCGCAGGCGTGGATGGTTGCGCCAATTCTAGTGAGTAAAAATGATGAGTGCACACGCCACATACGGCTATCTTGAGTTCCCCGGGGCCGACGCCGTGCGTATCTACGCCGATCCCATTGAGGTCGTCACCGCCCATACGGTAGAAGAGGTCCTCCCCGCCTTGAAACGGGTCGAATCCCGCGTAGGCACGGGACTCCATGCGGCTGGCTTCGTCGGCTACGAGGCCGCACCTGCTTTTGACCCGTCCTTTCAGACCCACTCACCCGGCCCCCTTCCCCTGCTCTGGTTCGGCCTCTACGAACATTGGCATGCTGCTCTCCCGGCTCACCAAGCCCCCCTGACGGATAGGGACATGCCCACATGGACCTCCCACGTCTCCCGATCGGAGTACAAGGATGCGCTGGCCCGAATTCGACATCAGATTGGCGCGGGAAACACCTACCAGGTAAATTACACCTACCCCACCACCGCCCACTTCGACCTAGACGGCTACACCTGGTTTAACGACCGGATCCACGCCCAACGGGGGGCCTATAGTGCTTATCTGAATGTGGGCGACCACCAGATAATCTCCCTCTCACCCGAGCTGTTCTTTTCCTTGGGAGACTCGGTCTTGACGAGCCGCCCCATGAAGGGAACGCGTCCCCGGGGCTTCAGTGCCTCCCAGGACCAGGCCCTCGCGGCGGCCCTTCGCTGTTCCCCGAAGGAACGGGCCGAAAACCTCATGATTGTCGATATGCTCCGCAATGATATGGGACGGGTCTGCACGACGGGTTCGATTCAGGTACCGGAACTCTTCTCGATTGAGCAATACCCGACAGTCTGGCAAATGACCAGTACCATTACCGGAGATTGCCACGCCTCCGTACCCGAAATTTTCCAGGCCCTGTTCCCTTGTGCCTCCGTAACGGGTGCGCCAAAAATTGAAACCATGAAAATCATCCGACAGCTGGAACAGGTCCCGCGCGGTGCCTATTGCGGGGCCATTGGCTGGTGGAGCCCTGACCGTCAGGCGCGATTTAATGTAGCGATTCGAACTGCCGTCGTTGAGACGGAGAGCGCCCGGGCCACCTACTCCGTCGGGAGCGGCATCACCTGGGATTCGGTTGACGACCAGGAATTCGAAGAGTGCCAGACTAAGACGGCCGTCCTTCATCACCACATGCCCGAATTTGAACTACTCACTTCGCTCCGGCTGGACGACGACGGCTATTTCCTCCTCCCCTACCACCTGGACCGCTTGGCCCGCTCCGCCGCGCATTTTGATTTTCAATTTGACCGCGAAGTGGTGAGTGAAACGCTGGAGGCGTACCGCGCCGAAGTGGACGAACTACCCGCGAAGATTCGGCTGTGTGTAAACCGCCTCGGCACCCTGACCTTGACTCACAGCACCCTGCCTGAAGGGGAACCCTGGAAGGTGGGCCTGAGTAGCGTATTCATGGACACCGAACAGCCCTGGATCTATCACAAGACCACCCACCGCGACTGCTACGACACCGCCCGTGCCACACGCCCCGACTGCATGGATGTCATTCTTACGGATTCGGAAGGACGGCTTACGGAAGCGACCTATGCCAACGTAGTGCTGGAAATTGAAGGCCGAAAGCTCACGCCTCCACTGGAAAATGGTTTGCTCGACGGCGTCTTCCGTCGCCACCTGATTGAAACAGGTGTATTGGAAGAGCAAACGCTAAGGGTGGACGACCTCGCCCGGGCGGATCAAATCTTTCTCATTAATAGCGTCCGCAAGTGGATTCCCGTGGCGTGGCAGCCCCTCGAGGAAAAGGCGTCGCTAGGAGTCTGACTCCGAATCCGCGCGGATGCACGTTTGGCCCCAGTGCGCCGGATGCAAGGCGCAGAAACAACGCGA
>CAXBPH010000135.1:0-17900 GCA_963977445.1 uncultured bacterium
CCTTGTGGCCCAGAAAAACCTCGGATACAGCAGCATCGTAAGCTCGGCCCTGCGCCTCCACGACCAGAGTATGGCCGTGGGGCAGGCGGTGGGTGCCGTGGCGGCCGTGAGCCTGATGGCGGGCGTGAAGCCCCGGGAGATTCCCTACGACCGCGCCCTCATTTCCAACGTGCAGGAAGGCGTCTGTGCCCGCCTCGACGGCGGACAGCCCGCGACGCTTTGGCCCTTCGGCGATCTCGACCCGGCCCATCCGGCCTTTGTTGCGGTGAATTTGCTTGGTGTTCGTGGTGGGCTGCCCCACCGGCCTGATGCGGTCGAGTTTCGGGCCGATGATCCAGCCGCTGCAGACTGGCGGGAAGCCGTGGTGGCCGCTTCGCTGGCGACGAAAGTGTACACCGAAGCCCCGGCTGCTCCCCAGGAAGAAATGACCCGGGGAGAATTCGCCCTTGCCTGGTGGGCTGTGATTAAAGACTTGCCCGATGTGCCCTATGCGCGCCAGCAGGAAAAGGATGCCGACGGCGATGGCATTCCCGATAAAGACGACGCCTTGCTCTTTACGGCAGCCACCAGTTCCTGGCCGGAGTACGTGCCCCGCACCGATGAAGATGGTAATCCCGATCCGCTGACGTCGGGCACGGTGGTGAAGCAGATAAATTTCACGGGCCTATCCGCTGCACCGGTTGAAGGCTTTATTAATGATGCGGGATTGGTCTTTGATACCGCCCGTGGCTTTGGCTGGGCGGCAGATATCTCCGGCGACAACCGTATTCGGAGCCGTGTTCCCGAGGTTTGGCGGGATAGTTTCCTTTTCACCCGCAGCCATGCCGTGTGGGAATATGTCTTGCCCAACGGGACTTATCAGGTGACCGTGTGCGTTGGCGATTCCGACCATATTCAGGAAGGGCAAAACGTGACCGTGGAGGACACGGTGCTCATCGAAGGGGTCACCACCTCGGCCGGTTTGTTCGTGGAAAAAACGACGACGGTGGAGGTGCGCGATGGTCGCCTGACCATGGCCATCGGTATCCCCGGTGGAACCATGAATACCTGCGTCAACTGGATACGCATCGTGAAGTGAACGAGGGACGGACCTTACGCCCGTTCTCCATAACGCAACCGTCTGGGTGGCACGGACACGTCTGCAAGACTTGCCCGTGGGAACAACTGTGATGCAGTGATATGCCCCGGTCTATCTGTGGATGAAACGATTTGAGAAGTACAGTTAGCAGATTGCCCCTACAAGATAATAATTTCCGGCAAATCATCCCCGTCATCGTCATCTCCGTCACCATCATTGTCGACCCCGTCGTTGTCCTCTTCTCCGAGGTCGTTGTCATGGGACTCGTCATCGGCTGGAGCTGAAATAGCCCCTCCTGCAGGCCGCCTGCTCGCCGAAAGGGCCGATGCGCCGACGATCATGAAACCACCGGTTTCCAGAATCCAATTCATATCCACACCGGCCACGACATAGCCAAGAAAGCTATCCACATGGTGAAACGATGACGCCCGTATGACGACAAAGCAACCGGTAAATATCAGGCCCACCAGGCCGAGATAGGCGGATGACTGTGTTCCTCGAACGAACCAGAAGGAAAACAGGGTGACTCCGATGCCGATGGCTATCATGGCTCCGATGAACCAGGATTGGACCACGCGCCTCCCGTCATACCAGCCTTCGGATTTGGCCATGTCCCGACCAATCTGGGTGAAGAGCGTTTGCAGGTCAAGTTGTTTGTTGATGCAGAGAAACAGCATCGCCAGACTGCAGGCCATCCAGAAGGCGACGGCCCGCGCGCTTTGTCGTGAGCCCGGCAGGAGACGACTCCGCCATGCCGCCCAGAGGCAACACATTCCGGCCAGGAAATACCCTGCGGTAACGAGCCAGCCCGAGAGGGTGGGGTCACCGATGCCGACCATCCACCGTCCCTGGACGGTGGCACCAAAGAGTAGGGTTGGGGTGTATAAAAGTGAATGAAGATACTGCATAGCGGGCGCTACTCCGATTCT
Organism: uncultured bacterium; assembly: GCA_963977445.1. Lineage (GTDB taxonomy): Bacteria > Hydrogenedentota > Hydrogenedentia > Hydrogenedentales > JAEUWI01 > JAEUWI01. Next base: position 2,008 of record CAXBPH010000135.1, read on the forward strand.
ATCCATGGGGTACTACTTGTTGAGGGGGTCGAGGGCAATGCGACGAAACCACGTCTCGCCCCCTTCAATCTGAATTTGAATCTGGCCCGCACGGGGCTTGACGTCGTAAACCGCATTCACCACCTCGCCATTGAGCGATAGTGTCAGCGTGTCACCGTCTGCGAGGACTTCAAAGGTGTTCCATTCGCCGACGGGCTTTTCCAGGTCTTTCGCTCCGCGATACCCCTGCTCATCTTTCCAGTCCGGGTCGCGGCCCCACCAGTTGATGCGGCCGAAATTGATGGTCTGGGGCGTGCCCTTGGGGTCGTAGAGCCAGCAGCCATTCTGTTGCTCCGGGGCCGCCTTTACGCTCGCCTGGTAGGCATCTGTTTCGTCGCCCAACACGAGAATGTCGCCCGTGCCCCCTTCAATCATCTGTGCGGCGAGGGCATATTTCCACAGGCCCCGAAAGCCTCCCTCCGCGCCGGTGGCATGAATCTGAAAGCCACAATCCAGCGCCTTGCCTACCCGGTCGCCGTAGCCCGTGGTACCCCATTTAAACTCCACCACCATCCGGTAATTGGCATAACTTTTCTCGGTGCTGAGACAGCCCCGCTCGTCGCCCGCGATATGGAGGAGGCCATCTTCGACCGTTACGATGCCTGCGGGGTCTTCGCCTTTCTCACGGCCCTTGAGGTAGGGATACCAGTTGCTGAGGTCGGTGCCGTTGAAGAGTTCGATGGTCTCGGTGGGCTCAATGGGGCCTTCTTCGGACCACGCAGGTACCAGTAAACCAAGCGCAAGGAGTGTCGTTGCGTATAGACGTGTGCAGCAGGCAGACATGAGTTTCCTTTCCAAGGGTTTCAGGCCACTAGCATGCATGAATCCCGTTCGGTACGCAAGATGGCGGTTTCGTGCGGGGGCCTGCTGACAGTGATGGACACCGTGCTTACATGGGATTCAGACGATTACTGTTGCAATCAGAATCCCGGGGTGCGCCAAAAAGGTCTTCCCAACCATGGCAGATTAGACACCTCCCCACTGGTTGAACGAATAAGAAATCATGTAGTCTTAACGGAGTTTGACTCTCTCCTGCCTCACCGAAGGTTCGCCATGACGTCTGATACGAAGTCCAGAAACGCGCCACGGAAAATTGTGGCCACCGTGCCGCCCCAGGAAATCCTTCCGATTGTGGACGGTAATTTCGAGTCCAACGTACCGGGCATTTACGTGATCGGCGACGTGACGGGCTTGCCCCTGGTGAAGGTGGCGGCCAATCATGGCACCGAGTTGCTGGCGAAGATGGAGAAGCAGGGCCGTTTCAAGAAGCGCGCCGACGAAGGGCTGGACCTGGTCATCATCGGTGCCGGCCCCGCAGGCCTGTCGGCGGCGGTGGAAGCCCAGGCGCAGGGGTTGCGCTATGTGGTGTTGGAGCGGGCGAAGGTAGCGAGTACCGTGCGCAGCTTCCCCCCGGGAAAGAAAGTCTATGCCGAACCCCGCTTCCTGAAGAATATCAGCCAGATTGATTCCGAAGGGGACAAAGAGAAGAGCGACTTCATTGCCATGGTCGAAACCCTCGTCGCAGAAAAAGGCCTTCAGGTAAAAGAAGGTACCGAAGTGGCGCGGGTGGAGCGAAAGGGCGACCACCAATTTGCCGTCCATACGGCGACAGACAAGGTCTTCGAAACCGCCAATGTGGTGGTGGCCGTCGGACGCCAGGGCCAGCCCCGCCTGTTGGAAGTGCCCGGTGCGGAGTTGTCCCACAAGGTGACCTATCGGCTTCATACGGCCGAAGATTATCGCGATAAAGACCTGCTTATCGTGGGTGGGGGGAATTCCGCTATCGAGGCGGCCCTCATGCTTGCTCCCAACAACCGGGTGACCCTTGCCTATCGGGGGGACAATTTCTATCGGGCGAAAGAAGACAATCGTATTGCCCTCGAAGCTGCGGAGCGCGATGGCCAACTGACCATTCTCTACAAGAGCGAGGTGCGGGAAATTCGCGAAGGCGAGGTAGACGTCGAGATAGACGGTGCCAAATCCACCCTCCCGAATGACAACGTGATCGTGCTCATCGGCACCTTGCCCCCCGTCGATTTTCTGCTCGACATGGGCCTGGAACTCGATGGCGTCTGGACGAAGAAGCGGGTGGTCTATTCGGTTCTGGGCATTGCGGCGGGTATCTTCATCTATTTTGGTGCGAAATATTTCGCCCTCCATCCCGACAAAGCGGGGGAGGGGAAGCTCTATCTGGATTGGGCGTCGGGACTCGCCGACTCCTCCGTCTTGACCGCCTTGGGCGTGCTCTTCGGGCTTTTATTGCCCGTGGCCTGGTTGCTGCTGCTCGGGCTCAAGTTGGTGAATACGAATATGACCCGTCGGGGTCATAGCGCCCTCGTGAAGGTGCCGTGGGCCGGTGCGGCGTTGACCGTCGGGGCATTGCTCTATGGCATGACGCTTGCCGCGCCCCACGTGATTACCCTCGATGCCGCAGAGGCTGGGCCGGGTCCCTATTATCTGCCGGGCTTCGCCTGGCTATACACGGTCGTGCCGAAATACTTCGGGAATCTCTACGGCTTCTACTACCTCGCCTATTTCAGCGCCATCACGGGCTTTGGACTCTACTGGGCCTTCCGGTATAAGCATCGCCGCATCTGGATTCGCAACCTTACCATCATCGCCACGCAATGGACCCTGTGGTGGGGCATCCCTACCTTTCTCGCGGTGTTCATCGGGAAGAATCCCTGGACGCCCCTCATCGGCCGTTCGCTGAATGCCTGGCCCCTGAAAATGAATGCCTTTGAGATGGAGACTATCGGGCCGGGGGATCCTGCCTGGTGGCACACCGTAGCCGTAGTGGGCGTGGTGTGGGCCGTTTTCCTCACCTTCGTCGTCATCCCTCTGTTTACGATTAAGTGGGGCAAGATCTACTGCTCCTACATTTGTTCCTGTGGGGCCCTGGCCGAGACGGTGGGCAATGGTTTCCGTCATCGGGGACCCAAGGGCGACTTGCCGCGAAAGCTGGAAAAATTCGGCTTCGTCTTTATCTTTCTCGCGGCCGGGGCGACGATTGCCCACTTCCTGGGCTACAGCGCACCCTATCATTACTACAACGTGGGCGTCGGCACCTTCCTCGCCGGGGCACTCGCTATCGGACTCTACCCCTTCCTCGGACAACGGGTCTGGTGCCGCATGTGGTGTCCGCTGGCCTTCTGGATGAATTTCTGGGGACGCTGGTCGAAGTTTAAGATTTCGCCCGAAAAAGGCAAGTGTATCGACTGCAACATGTGCAATCAGTATTGCCAGATGGGCATCGACATCAAGTCCCGCGCCCTCCAGGGTATCCCGGTCACACTGAAAGATACCCCCTGCGTGGGCTGCGCCGAATGTGTCGTACGCTGTCCCATGGAGATCCTCCACATTGGCGAAGCCCCCGAAAACAAAGAGATTCTCTATGAGGCGAGTAAGAAATAAGATCCTGCGATCACGTCCAACAGGAGGCTTCCAAGTCCGCCGTAGGCTGATTGGGCATTCCAGCCCGACACAAAACCCTTGGTGGGTGAAGGAGGGCACTGGGGTGTTGTTTGTAGACTTCGTTTTCAGAAACGTTTTAGACCCTGGCCCCAGGAAAAAATCTACGTGTACGAAATAGCGTAACGTCAACCTTGTGTCGGGCAGGAATGCCCAACCCCCTGTTGGGACGCCTTTGTGACTATTGAGGCGAATTGTTGTAGCCTTAGTTCAGCTACGCCATTGAGCGCGCGTCTTCAAAGAGGACCAATCATGACAACAACCGACAAGCAAAAATCCTACTACGGCGTCTTTTTCTGGGTGGCCGCCATATCCTTTATTGTGCCTTTTTTTGTGGCGGTCCGGGCCTTTGACGTGGTGGGACCGGCCACGAAGCCGGAGCCCGCGCCCGATGCTTCCGGAGTGGACAATGCCCTGTGGGATTACCTGCTCAAGGCCTACGTGGAGAAGGGCCTCGTGGATTACGATGCCATGGGCCGGGACTATATCTTTCGCACCTATCTGAAAGAGCTCGGCGGTGCCCAGCCCGACAAGCTCGCTACCGACGATGACCGTCTGGCCTTGTTGTGCAATGCCTACAACGCCTTCGTCATCAATGGGGTTATCACCCACAAGATTCGTGCATCGGTCAATGACTACGTGGAAGACGGCACCGGTTTTTTTGACCTGAAGGAACACATTTTCGCCAACCAGACCCTGAGCCTCAACGATATCGAACACACCCTGATACGTGAACGATTTGACGAACCCCGCATTCACGTGGCCCTCGTGTGCGCGGCGGTGAGCTGTCCTTCACTGCGTGCCGAAGCCTTTGAAGGCGCACGGCTGGACGCGCAGCTCGCGGACCAGGCACGTATCTTCGCCAACAGTCCCACCCATGTTGCGTACGATGGGGAAAACAAGACCGTGCACCTGAGCCGCATCCTGTCGTGGTATGGCGAAGACTGGGACAATCACGGTGGCTACTTAACCTGGCTCGCCGAGCGGGTGGAAGACCCCGATGTGGCCGAAGCACTGCGTCAGGCGGAAGAGGGCAGCGTTGCGGTGGAATTCAACGAATATGACTGGGTATTGAATACCCAGAATGAACGTGCACCAGGCGGCAGCGCCGACCCCAGCAGTGGTGCCTTTGGTTCGGGCTCCATTCCCAATGAATGAAAGCGCGGGGCCCGGTGTCGCCCCGGTGTCGCTCTTCCCTCATTGGCGACTTCCATTGCGTATATCATCACAGCCTGCCACCGACTTCAGGTATGCTTGCTCTTGACCGATACAATCTTTCCTTATCCAGACCGTAGCTCGAAGGAGTTCCCCCATGCCACGCCCCACATTTTGCCTGTTACTGGTGACACTCCTTGCGCCCCTGCTCGTCCACGGCGGCACCGATGACGCCCGCTGGCCCGCCTGGCGTGGTCCCGACGGCACCGGAGTCGTCACCGGGGGCAATCCACCGTTGCACTGGAGTGAGACAGAAAACATCAAGTGGAAGACAGACCTGCCCGGAGAGGGGCAGTCTACCCCAATCATCTGGGGCGACAAGATTTTTCTCCAGACGGCAGAAAGCCTCGGGGAGCCTACGGGAGATGAAAAACTCTCCATCTACCGTTTCAGTGTCTTGTGTCTCGATCGGAGCACGGGAGAGAAGCGATGGCAGACGACGCTGTGTGAAGCCCGACCCCACGAAGGACACCACAAGTCCACGACGGTTGCACCATTTTCACCCGTTACCGACGGGAAGGGCCTCTGGGTAAGCCTGGGCTCACTGGGACTCTATCAGCTCTCCACAGAAGGAGAAATCCTGTGGGAAGCCAAAACGATTGAGATGGACAAAGTGGGCCCTTTCGGTGAGGGAAGTTCACCCATCCTTGTGGGCGATGCGGTTATCGTACTCGCTGATCACGAAGGCCCCTCCAAGCTATTCGCTTTTCACAAAGATACGGGTAAGCCCCTTTGGGTCGTGGACCGAGATACGGAGAGTTCCTGGGGTACACCCGTGGCGGTACAGGTTGGGGACAAGACCGAAATAATTACGACCGCTCCGGGGACCGTACGCAGCTACGATGCCCGTACAGGAAAACTCATCTGGTCCTGTGGGGGCCTCACTTCGTGTGCAGCACCATCACCGGTCGTTGCGAATGGATTGGTGTACGCCACCACAGGCTATAAAGGTGAGGCTTTGATGGCGATTGAACTCGGACACACCGGCGATCTGACGGGTACGGGAGCACTACGATGGGCGGTAGACAGTACCGGCTCGGAGGTTTCGACTCCGCTGGTCTATCAAGACCGCATCTTCGTATTTAAGAGTATCAGTGCCAATTTATCCTGCTTCAACGCGACCACGGGCGAGGTCTACTACGAGCGCAACCGGATTCCGGAGATGAAGCAGGTCTACGCATCACCCATCGCCGTGGGAGAGCACATCTACATCAATGGACGAGAAGGGACGACCGTGGTCATTAAGTCGGCTGATGTCCTGGATATTGTGGCGACCAACCACCTCGACGAGATTCTGGATGCGTCACCCGTAGTAATTGGTGACGAGCTTTACTTGCGCGGCCGGAACCGTATGTACTGCATCGCCGACGTGGGAACGAATAATTAGAAATCGGACAGGATTGACGCCCAAGGTACCTACGTGGCGTAGACCATTTCCCGCACTTGCGCCGTTACTTTTGTGAACCGGCGTTTCAGTTCGGGAGTGGGATCTTTTACTGCCACAAAATCGACGCGGGTGGTTTTCTTACTCGGCGCTTTCCACGATTCCGCATCGAAGACCCCGAAGACCGAAAATCCGGCATCTTCCAGGAGCTGCTCGACCCGTTCACGGGGGTAGACCCGTTCGCAAATGACCGACGCTGCGCCGGTGTTTACGCGTACACGGGATTCGGCAATGTTCCGGGCATGGTCATAGCGGCTTGACCACCGGGTCCTGAATCCTTCGTTGTTCTCTTCCCAATCCTGATTCTCGAAGTGGTCGGTAACCATGCGCTCCGTAATGATATCGGCATAGAGAACGCCGCCGGGGCGGAGAGCGCCATAGAGTTGCTGAAAGGCCAGGGCGAGGTCTTTTTCGTCCAATAGGAAATTCAGGCTGTCGAAGAGGCAGGTCACCAGGTCCACCGAGTCTACAAAGGGTATGGACCGCAAATCCGACACGGCCAGGGGCAGTCGGGGGTCTTTCTTTCTGCCGGCCGCAATCATCGCGGGCGACAGATCAACGCCAATGCTTTCCCAACCGGTGCGGCGCAGTTTTTCAACGAGCGTTGCCGTGCCACAGGCGGCGTCAAGGTGGCGAAACGGTGCAGGGACCAAGTCGGCCAATGCCGCCGTAATGAAAAACCACCGATCATAGTTTACGTGTTCCATGAGGGGGTCATAATACCGGGCGAGATCTTCAAAAACGTCCGCGTTTTTCACTGGGGGTACGCTTTCTGCAGCCACCACTGAAAAGCCTGAAGATTGGGGTCGACGACGGCTTTGCTTTGTTGAAAGGCGAGTTTCTTTTCGGCCACAAAATGGAGGGCCACATCGAAGCCTTCGTTACGAATCAGCGCCCGCGCCTGGGCGGCTTCCGGGAAGCGTCGGGTGGGTTCGCTGAAATCCGCCAGGAAGAGTAACTGTCCCAGCCGATCCAGATCAGGTCGACCGGTGGTGTGCCAATAAATGGCCTCATAAACTGAATCAGACGGGATGTCGAGGGTCCGTCGGCACTCTTCCGCCGCAACCGGGCCATGGAGTAAGAGGGGGACTTCCAGGGCGACTTCACTGAGCGTAAGACCATAGCCCCGGGCCCGCCGGAGCAGGTCTTCATTGCTTTCCGTGCGACACAGATCGTGAAGCATGCCCGCCGTGACGGCCGCATCGTGATCCACGCCGATACCTTCGGCAAGGGACGCGGCATATTCGGCGACGAAAATGGAGTGGCTCACTTTTTCTTCCGAAAGGCGGTCGCGAAGGAGGTGATGAAATTCCTTGTACCGAGCCATCTTAGCGATGGGCATGATAGAGTCCTTCTTTTTCTACAATTTGTTGCACGGCCGGGGGAAGGCTGTCGGCCACGGACTCTCCCGCCAGCAGGCGACTGCGCACCTCGGTGGAAGAGAGGAAGCTTTCCTCAAAGGGCAGGAGTTCATAGCCCTCAGCCAGCTTGGTGACCTGGCTGCCATCCGAACCGGGGCGGGGCAACACGAGCAAGTGTACTTCTGCCAGGATCTGTTGGGTCCGGTACCAGTTGGGCAAATCCACCAGCGAATCTTCGCCCACAATAAGATAAAAGGTTGCCGTGGGGTAGAGGCCGCGCAAGGCCTGTACGGTATCCACCGTGTAGGAGGGTCCATCACGGAGCAACTCAATGTCGCAGGGGTTGAGGCCCGGCTCATCTTCCAGCGCCGCCTCCACCATGGCGTAGCGGAGTGGCGCCGCCGTGATATCTTCCTTGCCCTTATGGGGCGGATCGGCCGCCACGACAAAGAGCACCTGATCCAGCGATTTGTGGGTCAGGGCCGCGCGCCCGATGGCGACATGGGTCTTGTGGATGGGGTCAAAGGTACCGCCGAATATGCCGATACGCAACGACCTACTCCCGAATCTGGCCATGGCCACGGATGACATATTTCTGGGTCGTCAATCCTTCCAGGGCCATGGGGCCACGGACGTGAAGTTTGTTGGTGCTGATGCCGATTTCCGCGCCCAGCCCAAACTCGAAACCATCGGTGAATCGGGTAGAGGCATTGACGTAAACCGTGGCGCTGTCGATTTCATCGAGAAAGCGCTCGGCAGCCTCATAGCCCTCGGTGACGATGGCGTCGGAGTGGTGGGAGCCATACTCGTTAATATGGGCGATGGCTTCGTCGAGAGAGGCCACAACTTTTATGGAAAGAATCTTGTCCACATATTCGGTGACCCAGTCTTCCTCCGTCGCTTCCAGACAATTGATGAGCTGACGGGTCCGGTCGCAGCCGCGAATTTCGCAGCCCAGACTGGCCAGTTCCCGCGCAATCTCCGGGAGCAACATGGGCGCGGCACTTTCGTGAATCAGCAGGGTTTCCATGGCGTTGCACACACCAGGCCGCTGCATTTTTGCATTCACCGCGATAGATTTGGCCATGGCCTCGTCGGCATCTTCGTGGATGTAGGTATGGCATACCCCATCCAGGTGAGCAATCACGGGGATGCGGGATTCGTCATAAATCCGGGCGATAAGATTTTTGCCGCCCCGGGGGATGATGACGTCAATATATTTATCCTGCTTCAGCAGGGCCCCGACGGCGGCACGATCCGTGGTCGCAAGAATCTGAACGGCATGCTCGGGCACACCCGCTTCTCGTGCCCCTTCGATAAAAATCTGGGCAATGGCCGTGTTGGAGTAGAAGGCCTCAGAGCCACCACGCAAGATACACGCATTGCCCGATTTGAGACACAGGGCAGCCGCGTCGGCCGTCACATTGGGGCGACTTTCGTAAATCATGCCCACCACACCGATAGGCTGGCGAATCTGGGCCATGCGGAGGCCATTGGGGTGGACATATTGTTTGGTGATATCACCCACGGGGTCGGGCAGTGCTGCTACTTGATCCAGACCTACTGCCATGCCTTCGATACGGGCATCCGTAAGCTCCAGCCGGTCCAGCATGGCGCTCGACAGGCCTTTCTCCCGGCCTGCCTCCAGGTCTTTGGCGTTTTCCGTCTTGAGACGGGGCCCTTCGGCACGGAGGCGCTTCGCAATCTCAATCAGCGCCGCATCTTTTACCGAGCGGGACAGGGAGCGAAGTTTGTTGGAAGCAGCACGGGCCTGGCGACCGATGGTATGTAGTTCTTCTTCAAGATTCATGGGGAGATTCCGGTATTGTCCACCCGATTTCGGGAAATGGGGCGGGTTACATCACAGCATCCGCTATATTATGCCATAGCGCGGGTAGAGGCCGCATGTTGGGCGTTTTCGGGCGATGTTTTTGTATTCCATTGTCAATATGCTCACTTCGATTCGGTTTCACGACAACGCAAACGTCTGGGCGACACGTACGACTCCCTCAGACTTGTCCGTGGGGTTGGCTTGGCCGCAACGCAAACGTCTGGGTGGCACGGACAAGTCTGCAAGACTTGCCCGTGGAAATTGACAGCACCAACTTATTGCTACCATCCAATCTTGTCATAGCGCGAAGCAGACCCCTATACTGATCCGGTCATTGGCCCTCTTATAAGGAAAGCAGCAATATGATTCGCAATACTCTTACGATAGCTATGGTCGTCACTCTGGTCGCCCTTGGAAATTTTGCCCAAGCTAAGGAACCTGTGGCGTTGCCCAAGCCCTACAAAGACGTCGTCCAATCCATCCCCGGAGTCGTGGAGGCCGAGCACTACGACGAAGGCCCGGCGGGTGTGGCCTATTTTGATGTGGACGAGAAAAATCAGGGCGAAGAGTATCGCGAGCCGACCCAGGTGGATATCGAAAAGCGTCCCGATGCGTCCAATGGCCATGGTATTGGCTGGATTATGGCCACCGAGTGGGTTTTGTATACGGTAGACGTAAAAGAAGCCGGTTCTTATCGCCTGGAGATTCCTGTGGCGTCCAATAAGGCCGGTGGTACCTTCCACATCGAGTTCGACGGAAAAGACGTATCGGGCCCCATCGCCATTCCGGATACGGGCGGTTGGGACAAACTCTCTACCGTGAAGGTGGATAAAGTTACGCTGAAGGCCGGTAAGCAGGTGATGAAGCTCATGATGGACACGAATGGCCCCTCGGGTGGTGTGGGCGATATCGATTTGATTCGCTTTATCGCGATTCCTGAATAGCGGCCCATTTGTCGAAAGAGAAGGCTCCATCGTGAAGACCTATTCCCTCGCCCACTCCGATCTGGAAGTTTCCCGCATTGCCTATGGCTGTCTGGCCATTGGCAGGAAATGGGGGGCCATCGATGTGGCAGAAGCCCGGAGGAATACGGCGGAAGTCATCGAGGCGGTCCTGGAGCGGGGTATCAATTTCTTCGACCACGCCAACATCTACGCCAACGGCCGCTCCGAAGCGCTTTTTGGTGATGTGCTCCGTGAACAGCCCTCGTTGCGGGATGCCATGGTCATTCAGACCAAATGCGGGGTGCGTTTTGAAGGCGACCCCAACCCCAATACACCGGGGCGCTACGATTTCAGCTACGACCACATCGTGACTTCGGTAGCGGCATCACTCAAGCGCCTGTCTATCGGGCAACTCGATTTGTTGGTGCTCCATCGTCCAGACGCCCTTATGGAACCGGATGAGGTGGCTCGGGCCTTTGCCGACCTGCGCCAGGCGGGTAAGGTGCGCTATTTTGGCGTGAGTAATTTCAATGCCGCCCAACTTGCCCTCCTGCAACGAAGCTGCGATGCACCCCTCGTCGTGAATCAGCTCCAACTGAGTCTCCTTCATCCACACCTTATCAACGAAGGGGTCTCGATGAACCAGACGGGCTACGACTATGTGGAGACCAACGGCACCCTCGATTATTGTCGACTCCAGGGTTTGCGGGTGCAGCCGTGGACACCCCTTGCCCGGGGAAATTTTATTCAACCGCCACCGGATGCCTCGGAACACGTAGTGGCCGTGGCCAATGAGGTCGCCCGGGTCGCAACGGCTCTGGAAACCAGCCGAGAGGCGGTGGCGCTGGCCTGGCTCCTGCGCCATCCGGCGGGCTTTCAACCCATCATCGGCACCACCGACCCGCAACGCATCGCCCATGCCTGCCGGGCGGACGACGTCGTCATGAGTCGGGAAACGTGGTATCACCTTTTCAACACGGCCCGGGGAAAACCGGTCCCGTGAGTGGCTGCACCGCGTGGTGCCTATGGAGTATGAAATGAACGACCAAACTCGAATTCGCTGGGGCATCCTCAGCACGGGACATATTGCGGGCCGATTTGCGGAAGCCCTGGAACTCCTGCCCGACGCGGAAATAGCGGCCGTAGGTTCTCGTGATCAGGAGACGGCAGACGCCTTTGCCCAGCAATATGGGGTCACCCGGGCCCATGGCAGCTACGAAGCCCTCGCGGCCGATCCGGATATTGACGTTATCTACATTGGAACGCCCCACGCCTTTCATCTGGAAAACGCGACCCTGTGTATGCGTTCCGGGAAGGCGGTGCTCTGTGAAAAGGCCCTGACCATCAATGCGTCGGAAGCCGAAGAAATGGTGCGGATTGCCCGGGAAGAAAAGGTCTTTCTTATGGAAGCCATGATTCCCCGCCACGTGCCCCTGCTGAAACAGGTCCTGGGCTGGGTCGAGGCGGGTCGTATCGGCGAGGTGCGGATGGTGAATGCATCGCGGTGCGCGCGGGGCACCTTCGATCCCGAAGGCCGCCATATGAACCCCAAACTCGGCGGCGGCAGCCTGCTGGATGTGGGTGTTTATGTAATTTCCTTCGCCTACCAGGTTTTTGGGAAGGCCCCCGTGGAAAGCACCGGAGTTGCCCACCTTGGGCCCTTGGGTTCCGACGAGCAGGGCGTGGCCGTGTTGAAGTATGACGATGGAGCCATAGCAAACCTCAGTTTCGCACTGCAGACGGCGGCCGTGGCCGATGCCTATATCTATGGCACCGACGGCTACATAAAAATCGACGAGACCTTTGCCGTGCCCCATCGCGCCAGTCTGGTTATCGACAAAGAGGTCGTTGAGGTTATAGAAGAGCCCATCATCGGGGACAATGCCCTGGTTTATGAGGCCATGGAGACCATGCGATGTCTTCGGGAGGGACTCCTCGAATCTCCTTTCATGCCCCTGGACCAGTCCATCGAAATCATGGGCACCATGGATGCCCTGCGACGTCCGTGGGGCCTCCGCTATCCCAATGACGCCGGTCGCCTGTAAGACTCAGATTCACCGGGCAATTGCATTTAAAACGGGCACGTATGAACGCTCGTTTGGGTGGGCATTCAAATCATCGATGTGAGCCCGATAGTGCCACCCGATCCCGTAATCGAGGCCCAATACACCCGAACCCTCCTGCGGCGGATCTTCGACCGGGAATACCGGATCGGGTGGCACCCCGGCGTCCATCCTGTTCAACACAGAGCCATCGAGGTCATCAGCCGGCAGTATCAATGCCCAGCGCCAGATAACGGTTGAACCGACGTGGGGGCGTTGATACCATGGAGACCTAATCTGCGTTTCCGTGTTCACACGCAAAACGCTTTCAACGGGGGGGAACGCCCCGGGCCGCCAGAAAGAAAATGTATCCATGACTTGCCTTAAATCAATTCGAATCCTCTTTGTCGCCAGCCTGTTTGTCGCTTTTTCACATATTGCGCACGCAGCACCCAGCCATATTTTCCTCACCTATTCGGGCGCTCCAGAAAGCTCCGTTGATATCAATATCATTCTGCCCCGCCAGGTCGATGGCGTCTTCGTTTATTACGATACGGCAGACCAGGGGGACGTGACCGAAAAATACACGTTTATTGTGAAGGCCCACTATATCCCCACGCCTATGGAGTTGAGTGACGGACGCGTTATGTATGTGGCCCGCATCACCGATCTGAAACCCGGCACCGACTATTCGTTCCTGGTGGATGAAAAGAAATACGGGGCGTCGAGCCTGCGTAAATTCCGCACCTTGCCCGGCTGCACGGCACCCCTGCGTTTCGTTAATGGCGGCGACATGGGTGTCGCGGACTATATCGAACCACTCCTGACGCTGGCGGCCAAAACCGACCCGGACTTTGCCGTTATCGGTGGTGATATAGCCTATGTGAATGGCCTGCTCGGCGGCTACGCCAATTGGGACAGCTGGCTTAAGAATTGGGACGACATGATGGTCACGACGGACGGGCGGATGATACCCATCGTAACGGCCATCGGTAACCACGAGACGAACCGCTATGCCACCGGTGATCTGGCCCTCAACGCCCCCTGGTATTCCAGTCTTTTCGGGCGTCAGGGAGAGCACGTCTACTACAGCCGCCACTTCGGTGATAATCTCATTTTGTTCTCCCTCGATTCCGGTCATACCGTACCCCATGATGGGGCGCAGGCCGAATGGCTCGCCGGCGAGATGAAAGCCAACGCGGCCGTGAAATATAAGTTTGCGGCCTATCACATTCCCCTCTATCCGGCCCACCGAGCCTATGAGGGTAGTGGTTCCGCCGCGGGTCGCGCGGCCTGGGGCGGCCTCTTTGACGAGTACGGACTCACCGTGGGTCTGGAACACCATGACCACGTCCTGAAGCGCACCAAGCCCCTCCGGGGAGGCGAGGTCGTTGAACAGGGCACGGTCTTCATCGGCGATGGTTGTTTTGGTCGTGGAGCCCGGGAAATCGATCCCCAGCCCCGTTGGTACAATGCCGTAGAAGGCAGTATTCCCCATTTCTGGGTGGTAAACGTACGTGACAGCGGACTGTCCTTCAAGGCCATCGACTTCGAAGGGATAACGCGAGACGAGTTCACGCTTCCCTAAAAAAACCAAGATTCATCTCGGACATTTTTCAACGCTATTGACTGCCAGCTCCCAATTGTCAAAGACCATTTTAAAAGATGGCGGTCTACCTTCGCCAAATTAGTGTTCGCGGGGATCGCCCGACAGATAGTGGCCCGTCGCTTGTTTCAGGGCGGTGGAGGTGCTGGCGCCGGGAATGCCATCAACGGTCAACTCGGTACCAGGAAGTACATTTAGAAATCGCTGCAGCGCCTCAACATGGGGCGCTGCTTTTTTCTGGTAACGAATCAACGGCGCAACCGACCCTATTGTTGAAACCACGCCCTCCGATAGCAGGCAACGCAGAAGTGCCGCCGCGCCACATTGTTTGGACTGGGCCGTGGGGGAAAACTGGCCATCGTGGGTGTATTTTCCCCGTTCATAGTGGTTGGTATAGCTCCAGAGATAAGGAGACAAGACCGTGGGATGATGGGTGCGGTAGCCCCAGCCGTTGTAGCCCTCCAATTGAAAGAGGGTTCCCGCTATAGACCAGTCGGTCCATTCATGCAGTCCTCGTAATTTGAGGGCATCGATTGCGCTTTCTTCCCAGAGGAAGGGCGGGGTTCCCTGGCGGGGTCGGCCACGGGGGACGTGCGCCGTTCGGGCATTCAAGGGGTCCCCATTGTGCAGATGTCCTTGCAGAGAAAGTGGCGGCGAAGATTCCATGGCATGGATGAGTGCGACGACGTGCCAGGGGATGGTGAGTGCCTGTTCTATGGCGCGGTAATGGGATTTGTTTCGAAGGATGTGCTGGCCAAGTTCGGCAACCTGAGGTCGCATGGAAAGACGGATTTCGCAGGTGTCGAACAGGTGCTGATATTCAGCGCGAAGGGATGAAATGGTAGGCGGCATGGCGGGCTCCTGCAGGGTGGACACGGGACACACGGTGAAAACTTACACCGTGTTAATTAGTCCGCGCCGTTGCAGTTTTGCCTGTGCGTCGGGGGGGTTAACCCAGTTGGGTGGTTTCACCCTGGGATTTTATCGTCACATTACCGGTGGCGATGTCGAGCTGGAGCGTGCGCGGGTTGGTGCCTCCCACATCTTCCGCATGGACGAAGAGTCCATTTTTCCACAGGACTTTTCGCGCGATGGTGTAATTGCGGTGTCCGATATCGTGGGTAATCTCTTTGACGGGATTCGCGCAGCCAGCGATGGTGACGATGAGGCGGTCTTTGCGCGCACCACTATTCAACATCAGTTGCAGGAGGGCTACGGTGCCCTGATCGGCGCACATGGCAGGTCCACCCGCCATTTCGGGCCGTGCATGCCGCGCGATAGGAACCTTGGAATGAATCAGGCCACCCATGTGCAATACCGGATCGTATATAAGCAAGCCCAGGCAGGAGCCCAACGCATAGGTGATGAGCGAATCTTCCGGATTAGAAGAAACGACCAGCCCTCCAATTTCCACCCGACGCAACACGAGTTAACCCCCCAAAGCGCAACGGATGTGCGCCGTTGGTACCACCGTTGGCGACGATGTCGCGATCCAATTGTTTTGAGGCAGAACGTTAAGGTTCGACCTTATTTACAAATATACTACCAGATCCCCACAATCGCCACCCAACTCGCTACGCCCTGGATCATGGCCAGTGAATGCCGCTATGACCAGGCTGTCCGGTGATAAAAAAAATCGCCGTAGCAAGGGGCTACGGCGAAATAAATTGGCGGATACGAAATTGTTTTGTTCATGTGCAATTAATGGGTGCCAACAAAGACTCACTCCGCCAACACAAACTGGACCCACCAATCGTGCCGCGCGATCCGGTATTTCCGGTTCGTGCGCGGATTGGGAGATACGACTACATCTTTACATCAAGGCCAAGGCCAAACACAAGGCTCTATTCCAAATGACTTCTTGAAGACTTCCCCCAACGACACAGGCCCCAATGACGTCCCACAGCCCCTTCGCACGAACTGGAGTACCAGATCGCGCG
>CAXBPH010000136.1:0-17891 GCA_963977445.1 uncultured bacterium
TAGACCAAAAAAATAGGAGAGGAGTCGGGTCCGTATGACCATGGCCGGCCACGCCAATAGTAAAGCGAGTAACGGAATAGTTAATTGGAAGGAGAGTATTTCGCGGAGGCTGAGTTCACCGGCCGCCCAGGACTCCGTATAGATGCACCATGTGAGCCCCTTATCCTGAGAGAGCAGCACAGCGTTATTGATGGTCAATACAATCAGCCAGATTCCAAGGAGGAGAAGGCCCTGTCCGACGAGTCGGGTCGTCACCATGTCAGCGCTTCGCATTGGGTAGAGAAAGTCTGTCAGGGGATTTCGAATGCCCCGTCGCATTGCGCCACCGCCCCGGAGACTGGCCCAGAACCCTACCGTCATCACAAAGACGGGCCAGATAGCCCAGCCCAGTAGAACAGATGGGAAGGTACCTGATGTGTCACCCTTTTCAAAAAACACAAAATACACCAGGAGAACCATGCCCAGAATGCATCCCATCATCAGGAAGATAATAGGCAGGAGTGCACCGTCTTTACGCAGAAAGTGCCACAGGTAGGCCCACGTTGGCGAACGAAAGTGGCTGGTGTTCGCCCATAGGGGCAGCGGGAAGGCATCAGGGAATTTGACGCCCGGCTTCGTCGTTATCACTTCTCCGCATCGGGTCCGGCCCACGGCGACACAAGATACGAAGTAGACCAACGCTAAAGTCGGGAAGAAAATGACGGCCCCAACGTAGCTCGGCATACCCAGATTGTCTAAATCGCCCGGGCCCACATCGAAGACCATGCACAGAGCGGTGGCAACGACTGGAACGACGAGCGCGATACTCCATGTTAGCCATGGCACTGGACGATAGAGCCAGTCAAGACCCTGTATGAACACATAAAACGCAGGGAGCAGAAAGATGAGTACCCACGAAGGCCCATTTCCGAAGTAGACATGACACAGGCTGATCATCAAGACAGAGAGGATCGTGATTAACAGGGTGCGCACAGACAGCGTAAGGCCCAACAAATGTCGGGTTTCCATGGGCAACAAGAGGATTCGGCGCGAGTATCCCCCCGTAAGATTGCCCGAATTACCCATTCGGAAAAGGAGCAGAACCGCAGCCAGCATCACGGCACCAAGAGTTATGGTGAGGGCGAAGGGTTTCTGGTATTCCCAATGCATATAATTGTCGTCTAAGACCCGGATGTAGGTCATGACCAGGGTGGCGACTACCCCGCAGGTGGCAGCTATTGCGCCACTCGTTCGTAATTCTTCCCATAGCAATGCCCGCGATTCAGGATTCATGATGTGCGCCCGCCCCGTTCAGCTGAATGCCCTTGACCCGTGCCAGGAAGATTTCATCCAGGGTCGGTACCATGGTTTCGATAAGTTGCCCACCCATTTCCTGCAGCAGCCCGTGTACGTCTTCTCGGCTCCCCGTGCAGAGGATCCGCCATTCTTTGTCGCTCCCTTCCGCATGGAGTAGCCCCACCATGTCGGGGAAAGATGCCCGCCCTTCCGAGAAACGCACGACGATCCGATGATGGGAATCTTTTAAGCCGTCCATGGGCATATCGAGCGCCACCACACCGTCATGGATCAGTGCGATATGGTCCGACACCCGTTCCACTTCATCGAGGAGGTGAGAGGAAAAGATGACGGTTCGCCCTTCCTCCGCCACCGAGCGGATGACTTCCCCCAGGATGTCCTTTCGCGCCACGGGGTCGAGCCCCGAGGAGGGTTCGTCGAGGAGGAGCAATTCGGGACGGTGGGCGAGGGCCATGAGGAGTCCCGCCTTGGCCTTTTCCCCCCGGGAAAGCTGTTTTATCTTGGCGTCGAGGGGGAGGCCAAAGCGATTGCGCAGGTCTTCCGCATAGGTGGGGTCCCAATCCGGGTAAAAGGCTTGGGTGTAGGCCATCAACTCCCGGACCTTCATCCACAGGGGCAAGTCGCGATCTTCGGAGAGGTAGCCGATGCGGGCCAACACCGATACTGGGTTGGCTACCGGGTCCAAACCAAAGACGCGGACGGTACCGGTCTTGGCCATATAGGCCCCGAGTAGGTGGCGGATGAGGGTCGTCTTGCCCGCGCCGTTTTCACCCACCAGGCCAAAGACCTGTCCGGGTTTCACCGATAGGGTGATGTCCCGCAGGGCAACGTTTTTCTTGAAGGAACGGGATAAACCGGTAACCTCAATGACCGAATCTGAAACTTCGCTACTCATTCCGTGCCCTCCTTCAGGCGATCCAATTCCGCGCTGCATTCCTGCACCAATGCGATGGTGCTATCTAAATCGAAGCCCAGGCTTCGTGCCTCAACGAGGAGGGCGTTGGCCCGCTCAGAGAGGAGACGCCGACACTCCGCTTCCGTGTAGGGGGTGCCCTGGGCAGACACGTAGGTGCCCGCACCCCGCCGCTTGTAGATGAGTCCCGCCATTTCCAGTTCCCGATAGGCCCGCACCACGGTCTGGGGGTTCACCACCAACTGCTGGGCCAATACGCGGACCGGCGGCAGTTCGTCTTCGGCCGTCAGGCGGCCCGTGGCGATAAAGTGCTTAATCTGTTGTATGAGCTGGAGGTAAAGCGGGACCCCGTCGCTCTGGCTCAAGTTGAAATGTAACATCGCCACCCTCCTGGATTGTGTTGTTGTGTTGAGCAACCAATACAATTATAAAATACCGCAAGATTGCTCTTTATTGTATTGTTGTATCAATACAATATCGTAAAGCGAGGAGTTTGTCAAGGAGAAAGTGAGGCGCGTAGTCTATAGGGTCTGGCGTTGCAGAATGGATGTGGATCCAGACGTTCGAGAGTGGGCCAAAGTGGGTTAGCCTTCCAGGCTGACAAAAGGCCCACGATGCTTGCCGAGGGCACTCGGGGTCTGTGATACAGACTTGGGGTTAGAGGAAAGTGGGAAGTTAGGATGTTGCTTGTTCAAAGTCAGCTGCCCAGACAGTCGGCCCCTGCTGAACTCTGGGCTTACTCTAGTCAGCCTGGAAGGCCAACCCACTTTGGCTCGCTTTTGTGAGTGGGGGTTTCTGAACTAGTTTCAGGCTTGTGCAATAGGCGCTTAGTTGCTAGAGTGGCTAAGTCAGGAGGGTTGGGTTAATGAACACCCATGATACAGAGGGGGCCGAGGAGGTTCCAGAATTCCACTCACCATTTCTGGGTCCTGATTCCCCTGTCAGGAAGGACCGAAGGCATCTACCGCACTGGCGTTTACGCAGCTCGTTTAATTATGTGACGTGGCGACTCTTTGATTCCTTGCCCCAGGAAAAGCTCAGGAATTGGATAGAGGAAAAGCGTGTCTGGCTTCAGCGTAATCCCAAGCCGTGGGACGTGCAGACGGCATACGAGTACGGAGAGCGTTTTCCAAAGAAGCTCGAAGCATGGTTGGACTTGGGCTATGGTTCGTGCTACCTGCGCAGACCGGGTTGCGGCCAAATTGTTGCCGACGCATTTCATTTTTTCGATGGGGTGCGTTACGACCTGTCCTCCTTCGTCATAATGCCCAACCATATCCACGCGCTCTTTCAGCTCCGAGGAGAATGGGAGATTGAGGACGTCAACCATTCATTAAAAAGTTTCACGGCCAACGAAATTAACAAGGTACTTGGTCGTAGGGGAGCACTCTGGCAGCAAGAGGGTTTTGACCATCTTCTGCGCGGCGTGCCACACCTTGATCGTTGCCTCTCGTATATTCGGAATAATCCAGTCGTTGCCCACCTGAACACCGGTGAATATATCTACTATGAGGCAGCAGGATTTTCTGAGCTCTTTTAAAGAAAGTGCCTGGTGTAGCACCTATGATTGTCGGAATTGATGTGGCACCGGATTATCGGAAGTGGGCCAAAGTGGGTTAGCCTTCCAGGCTGACTAAAGGCCCACGATGCTTTTCAATGAGCACTCGGAGTCTGTGATAGAGACTTGAAGTTTATAAAATACAGGATGTTGCTTGCCCCAAATAACTAGCCCAGATTGTCGGCCCCTGCTGAACTCTGGACTCGCTATTGTCAGCCTGGAAGGCTAACCCACTTTGGCGCTCCTTCCTGGATTGGAGTCACCGTGCTCCGACATAAAAATTCTAAATTCACTATTCTAAATTCACTCTTCCCTACCCTGGAAACAGTGCCGCCAGAAACTCCTTTTCCGTGCCATCAAATCGTGCTTCCGCCAGAAACTCTAGTCCACGCTGATTGCCCCACGAGTAGTTGATGATCAGTTTTCCCTCAAACTCACAATAGTCGAAATCGGAGTTGTTTCGGTTTTCTGATTCGGCGATGTGCTTGCGCTGTTCTTCGGTGAACTTGGGATTGGCGATCTTCTTGTCTTCATCGCCCCACATCAGGAACGGGTGGATGGGTGTACGTTCCCAGTGGATGAGGTCTTTCGAGCGGACCACGCTTTGGGCATAGCCGCCCTTCATGGATTCCAGATAAAAGTCGTAGTAGTAGCCGTCCACATAGCGGAGGCAGTGGGGGGCCGTGTAGCGGTCCTTGGCGTAGTTACACTCGGGGGGCGTGAGAGTCCAGGTTTTGAGGTCCTTCGACCGTGCGAAACGTGCCGTAAAGCGGCTGCCCGCTTCTTCTTCGGGTTTGCCTATTTCGAACATGAGAATATAGCCCTCGGGATCGCGACACAGGGACGTGTTGAACATCCCATAGCCCGGCAGATCGAGGGCGTTCCAGGATTCCCACGTTTGGAGGTCCTTGGACACAAATACGTTAATTTTCTCGCCGTCCCAAATATCAACAGCGGTTACGATGGCCAAGTCGCCATCAACGGCGGCGCTGCCCAGATGGAAGCCTTCGGCAAAGGCGGGAGTGGCTTCGCCCGTTTCGTGATCGATGAATCGTGAATAGGACTTGCCCGTGGTGTTGCCCTTGTAGCGTTCCCGGACGTATTCGTAGCGATAGACCTTGCCGTTGAAGACGACAGGCGTGGTTTCGACGAGGTCGATGTCGATAGTGCCGAGTTTTACAATTGTCGGGCCGGCCGGTGCGGCGTGGGCGGTGCCCATGGCGGCCAATGCGGCGGCGCTAGTCAGCGCGCCAAACTGGCGACGGGTAATGGTGTGTCGGTCAAACATGAAAATCTCCCTTGGGTTGAGTGACCACTGTAGCGGAGTGGGTCGACGGCGGGCAACTTGGGGACACGGTATCTACCAAAGGGAAAGCTACGGGTGCCACCTACACAGACGGGAGTGCAACGAGCGACTTTGTGGGTGAAGGGTTTGTGTAGTGTCCACAACCAAGAAATTGCTTTCGAAAACGTTTGTTGCTATTGCGTTGCAATTCGAGAAATTCTATGTGACTATAAAGATGCTTGCATGACAAGAATTGGAAAGAGAACTACAATGTTTCTTGTGTCAAAAGGCAATTGCCTGCCAGTCCTGTTGCTCACGCTCCTCGCCGTGTCGCTTAACGGCTGCCAGTCCTTGTCTAATGGGTTGGATCAAGCGTCTCCCGAAGAAGAAAAAACAGTCTATCGGGACGATACGCCAATACATCTGATCGATAGTTTCATTATTGCATGGAATGCCTATGACGATGTTCCGGTCTACCATTTCTCTAAACCGCTCGAGCAGCAAAACGATATGGATCGCGATGCGTTTGTCCAAAATGGCGCAGAAAAGTGCCGTTGGAAAGCCGATTGGTGGGGTGTTGTCCGCGAGGAGTATAGGGATGATCGTCAGCACGTCGTAGTGGACGTGAAAATGGTTGTCAGTGGAGAGGGTTACACCTCGCTGTCTACGATGCGCTTTACGTGCGACGCCGAAGGGGACCGTTGGCTGGTCTCAAATTATGAATGGGTCGGTGAGTATCTGGATCTTCGTAACTATCCAATTTGGCTGTACGAAACCGCTGAACCGTGAATTACTCGCCTTTCGTCTCCGTAATCTCCCCCGTGTAGATCACTTCGCTCCAATCCTTAATCCCGATGACTTCCTTCGCGAACTCTGTGGATTCCGCCTCGTTCTCCGTGTCGAGGGCCTGGAAGACATACCACACCGGCTTCTTGCCATGGGGGTCTTCCTCGTCATCGGGGAAGCGCCGGAGACCAATCCGCAAACCGCCTTCATGTCGGTTGTCCACCCAGTTGTGGAAGTGGAACATGCTCACCGAATCCAGCGCTGCCATTTTCTTCCACAGATAGGCCATGCAGGCCGCCTGGTCCCGAAGGGATTCCTCCAAGTAGTCCGGTGAGTTGGGACCCTGCTCCGTCAACTGAACGTCCCGCACAGACGTCTCCTGATAGCGATTTTCGGGCTTTTTTACCCAGGCGTCGATGACTTCCATATTTTTGAAGGTAATGCGCGGTGTGTCAAAGGAAAACCACGCCGTGTCGTCTTCCCAGACCCGTGGGTCCCGGAGGTTTTCCGGGTAGGGGTGGTAGGCAATGGCCCAGGGAAAATCGCCTTCCGCCCGACTGAATTGGAGCAACATTTCGAGCAATTCCTTGCCCTTGTAGCAATGGTCCGCATAGACCGAGTTCCAGTGGTGTTCCAGGGAGATATAGACCTTCGAGAAAGGATCATACTGCCAGGCGATGAGCTGGGCCATCCGCATGGACTTGTGGTAGGCGTCCATATAGCGTAAGGCGGATTTGTCGCCCATATTGGTCCACACCCATCCCGAATTTACCTCGTTGTGCACAATCCAATGGTGGATGCGGCCAAACTCCCCATCGGGACGGCTGTAGCGTTCGGCGAGAAAGTTCAGGGCAGCCCCATAGGCGTTCACGCCCTCGGCACTCGTAAAATTGGGCATGACATAGATACCCGCCGGGTCCGCATCGGGGTGGGCCACCAAGCGGCGGAAACTTCCTTCTGGCGCTCCCGTCGCGGGACTAATCAAGATGATGGCGGAGACAACAAGGTCATGTTCTGCCGCCGTCTTCATCGTGTCGTCCAAGTGGGCGACGCCACCGTCCACGGTATACCAGGTGCGCCCGCCGTATTCGTAGGGCATCCGTCCATCACCCGCTTCGGCGGCCATGAAACTGTTCAAGTCGATATTTACCGTCACCGCCGCGATGCCGAGGTCTTCAATATCTTCCACAGGCCGTCCGGGTGAGAATCCGCCCAACCCTTTACTGCCCCGCAGGGTGGCTTCGGCCAGCCCGGGGCGGGTCTTCACCGTATCGGCGTAATGGCCGCGAGCGCTATAGGAGATGCCCGAATCGGTTTTGAGAAGGACGGCCCAGCGGGAGTAAAGGCGGTCCCGACCATCTTCGGCGTAGCGGGGGAGGGTGTGGGTAAATCGTCCTTCCTCCGGCGATACCGCCTTTATTTCGAGAAAGGAGCTTGGGTCGCCCATGTCCCCGTAGACCGGCATTTCCACGAGCCACATAACGCCGCCACCTGCGCGCTCATCCACACCCCAGTCAGCCACGCCTTCGATGACTACGGTCGTGCTATCCACCTTGACGAGGGTGATCTCGGAGTGCTTGTCGCCACCGAGATAGGCACGCAGCAGGTCGTCTTTTGCGGCTTCCTGGGCTTTGTCTTCCGCGGCACGTGCTGCGAGGGTCCGTTCATCCTCATTGAGTTCGCGCAGCACAATATTGCGGAGCTGGGCGGTCTTTCCGGCATTTCGTCCAAAATCGATGCGCAGTTGTTTGACGGGGCCCGTCACGCGCCCCACGAGAGGAGAGAGGTCGATTCGGTGGGAAGACCACCCCTCACTCCGGCCCAGGCCCGGGCCATGAACACTGATGGCCTCCTGTGTGGGGGGCACGGCAAAGACCTGGATTTCCCCCGTGCCCGTCAGGCTGAAGTACTCGAAGGCGAGGATCGGGTTCTCGGACACGTTGATGCCCGCGGGGACTACGTCCGTAAAAAGAAAGGGGTCCGCGCCTGTCGTGGTGATTTCATAAACGCCCTCTCCAACAGAGACGAGCGTTACCTCATGGGGACCAGCCTCGCTCAGCGATAAGAGCACGGGCTCCGCACGAATATCGCACGGAAAAACGGCGTGTAGAAGGGGGAGCAGAGTAAGTAAAAGTAAGCGAGGGGTCATGAAAACTTCCTTGGTGATGTCGAATTGGAGCCCCAGTATGCCAGATAGGGGGAATGCGTTGTGAGGGAGAAGCGCGCGGGATGTCGTGCACTCAAGGCTCATCGAGCCAACGACGGGGCCGGTCCACCATTACTGCAGCCAAGCCCTCAGAAAACATTTGTGTCGAACGATATATCGGTTCAATCGCCCATTCTCCGTTCAGATTAAGGAATCCATAGGTTCGCGCCTGCCCGGATTCGCCGTTACCGCTTGCGGAGGCGAGTCCACCAGAGAAGGTGCCTACATGCCGAAATTGGGCTTCGATGACCATAGTTCCGCTCTTATCAATGTAGCCCCACCGCTCCGGAAAATCGAAGCTAACCCGCACAGCGGCGCGCCCTTCGCTGAAATCCTCGGCATCGGAATAAGTTGCCGGTATCACGACGTTACCTTTTGGGTCTGCAAATCCGAAAAGGTGACGCCCCGAATCGTCTCGCAGGGAGAACTTGACCAGACCTTCCGCATAGGCACCAATACTTGCATACTGGGGCGCCAGCAATAGATGACCCTCGTGGTCAAGAAGACCGTAGGCGTTCACGTACGGGCGGGGGAGGGGGACCGTGAACGTCATCGTGCCATCGGGGTATACCTCGTCGAGGTCTTGCTTATCACCAAATAGAATCAGGCCGTCTTTGTCGATGACCAGCGTCCGTCCCTCTTTGAGTACTGTGGCTCGTCCGCCCCGGAAGGTTGAGGCCCTGTAGAATGTCGGGGGCAGCACGACGGTACCCAAGCCATCCTTGTATCCCCACAACTTTCCCGCCTTGAAGCGATAAGGCCCTTCGCCCGGGTCGGATTCCGGTTTTTCCACGGGCTTTCCTGAACGGTCGATGTAGAACCGGTGCTCACCGTGATAGACCGTTGCAATACCCTTCTCAAACCGTCCCGCTGCCGTAAATTGCGGCGCGATAACCATAGCGCCGTTGGGGTCGACATAGCCCCATGCACCACGGGCGTACGAAGGCAGATGACTTGGCTGCTCCTCAACCCAGGTGCTCCATTTGGTCTGGGCTTCTCTTAGTTCCTCGGGCGACGGGTCGGTTTCGGGGGCCTCCCCGTTACCGAGAAACCAGCCACCGGCAAAGCCGCGCAGCCGCTCCAAGGCTCTCATGCGTCGCACCGGGTTGTCGTCAACAAGGAAGGCGACAAGGTGCTGCAACAGCGCCCGCCGCTCAATATCCGAAAGGACAGAACGGGCTCCCAGTGCGGCGGTAAAATAGGCGTCTTGATCCAGTGCAAGGGCAATTGTACGCGGTGAATTGCTGAGAACAAGGCCATAGTTCACGGGAGGGGACGAATTGGGGTCTTCTTCAGCCGCTATCCATTCTTCGAATAGGGGGACGAAATCGTCGGACAGGGAAAGTCGGATGCCATCCAAAACGGCTCCATGGTGCATCGAGCGGGATTCATCCTTGCGCAATGCACGCTCCGCTTCCCGCCAATGATCGACCATCGCTGCCCGTTCTGCTTTTTCGCCAACCCGAATTTCGATGGGAAAGTGCGCATAGACCTGCGCTGAACTCAGTATAGTCTGACAGTGCCAAAGCGCATGTTTATATACATTCCAGCCCGCGAGTGATTCGGGTACGTTACCGAATGTATCCACCTCCAGCAGAGCTTGAATGGCGGGGGGCATATGCGCAAGAAGTGGGCTGTCGGTCTGCTTGTATTTCCGTTTTTCCTCATGAAAGAAGAATCGTGTCGATTTCTTCCCCGTGGACGTCTCGATCAAATCGCCACCTTCACTTACAGAATGGTCCGCACGCAAGTCATCGGGCATCAGGACGCGGCGCACGGTCGGCTCTTGGCTTGGGGGCGTATAGACGGGCGGCGCGTAGAAACAATACAACGCATAGCGTCCCGGTTCCTGGATGGCGCACCAACGTTGCACGGCCTGCCAAACCGTATAGGGTTGGGTGCTATCCGCCTTCGCCTGCAGCACCCAGCCTCCCCCCTCGGGAGAAACCTGGATGGCACCAACCCATCGCCCGTCTTCGTGCTGAAGAATGAAATAGAAGTTCCCGTCCCGCCCGGACATTCGGCCGGTGCCCCCTCGGGGTTCTTTCCAGGTGCCGGGCCCGTCGAGTTCCACACGGTACTCGACGAGGATGGGTTCCCCCAGTAGTAAATTCCGTTTCTCCAGCCGAAAGGACCGGCGAACGTCCGCCGGGTTGCATTCGAAGTCTGGAATCGCCTTGCCGATGGGATTGTCAGTCCCGGGATGCAACGCCCTTGTGTAACCAAAGGCGTTGTAGGTCGTGCCCGTAGCGCCACCATCAGGACCCGCTACACTCGGGAGTTCTAACCACGCGCTATCGACATCGTAGGTGATGGTTATAGGCTCGGTGGCCTCTTGTGCCCTGGCGGCAGCCATGACGATTGTGAGTAGAATCCCGCAGATCACATGTCGCATAGTGCCCTCCTCGATGCATTTGTTCCGCCGCGTCAACACGTTTCAGCGAGAATTGGCCGAAATGATACGCTTGGGATTGATTATCGAAATTAGCGTTGGCGGAGTCAAGGCGGCTCATCTAAATAGGCGAAGATATATCACGGACATAATCAAAGTCATGCAGTTTCCAGCATTCCGAATTGGGGCCACGGAGCTATGGAGCGCCGACGGTTCGTCGGCATTACGTCGAAGACGTAAAAATAGTGAGCTGGATTTGCTCGAGGTCTATTTTCGCTTATTTTGTTCCATTTTTTCTTGCCCGTGTAACGCAATTAGCCAGTCCTTTTTGGCGGAATGGTGACTTTTTTTGTTTGACGACGGCTCCGACCACTACCCCGGGCTAAAATCTGCCAAATTGATGCTTGATACCCTGCCCCGGCATATACTACACTTCACTACACATTCGGGGTGTGGCGCAGTCCGGTAGCGCACTACGTTCGGGACGTAGGGGCCGGAGGTTCAAATCCTCTCACCCCGACCATTTTTAAGTATGGTCGAGTCAACCACTTACGGTTGATCCCGCGAAAATATCGCGGTGCGACATTCAACGCCAGTTTGGGTAAGTTACCCGATGGCTATGGAGGTTGCACCGCGATGTCTGTTTCTGAGCAAGCCAAAGTTCCCCCACTTCGGACGCATAAAGCCACTGGATCCGGCTATGTCGTGTTGAATGGCAAGCGTAATTATCTCGGCAAGCGAGACGATCCCGCTTGCCAGCCCAAGTACGACCGGCTGATCGCGGAATGGCTCGCTGCTGGTCGCTACGGCCCTGCAACTTCCACTTTGACTGTGGTCGAACTCGCGGCCCGGTATTGGGAGCATGCCCGCGAATACTACCGGGCACCGGATGGGCAGGAAGCCAAGTCCCTCATCCGCGTCAAGCTTGCCATCCGCGATCTACGCAACCTATACGGCAACATTTCTGTCAATGAGTTTGGGGCGTTACAACTCCAGGCGCTGCGCGGAAAGTGGATTGACCGGAATCTGTGCCGTACCACGATCAACGACCGAGTAACGGTAGTTCGTGCCATCTTCCGTTGGGGCGCAGCACAGGAGCTGGTGGACGAACGCATCCCGATGAAGCTGGCGAACGTGGAAAACCTGCAAAAAGGCCGGTCACGGGCGAAGGAATCGCGGAAGGTGCTGCCCGTTCCCGACGCGGACGTAGAGAACACCCTCGCCCACTTGCCTGGCCCTGTCGTGGCCCTTATCCGGCTGCAACTTCTGACCGGTGCGCGCCCCGGTGAATTGATTAACCTACGCCCCTGCGACATCGACCGGACCGGTGCTGTCTGGACAGTCACGCTGGAGCATCACAAGACCTCCCACAAGGGGCATGAGCGCGTGCTCTACATGGGGCCTCAGGCACAATGCGTCCTGCGCCCTCTGCTGTTGCGCGATACCGACCGCCCCCTATTCAGCCCGAAAGATGCTGAGGCGGAGCGACATGAGAAGAGCAGGAAGAGCAAAGACGGCGGACGGCGACTGGACCAGAAGCCAAATAAGAAAAAGACCAACCGGGTGGTGCGGGATACCTACGACAGACGGACTTATAACCGGGCAATAGAAAGGGCCTGTGAAAAGGCCGGAGTAACCCGGTGGCACCCGAACCAACTGCGCCATAACTGCGCCACGGCGTTGCGCAAGACCTTGGGCATTGAAGCAGCACAGATCATGCTTGGACACGCCCGCGTCGATACCACCGAAATCTACGCCGAGCGAAACCAGGAAGCGGCCCGGAAGATTGCTGCTGACCACGGCTGAAAGTCCTGAGCATGCACACCCTCCCCGGCATCCGGCGGAGGGTGTTTTTGGTATTAGGTGAAATGGATAATGCAAAGATTGTATTTGCAGTAAAAAGTGGTATAATTACGATGTCATTCAAATCCCATCGACTTCTAGGGCCAAGAACACTGCTATGAGGTCGAGCTCGATGACCCCGTGTGGAATTCTTTCTCGTTAATGGCCCTCGCAAATAACGTTGAAAGACAAAGTTTCTCTATCTGGGCGAATTGGCCTTTCGGAACCGCCACTTCTTCTGGTAGGAAACTAACGTGTAAGAAGCGTAGCCTAGTGGCGCGCGAGTTCTCATAAGTGAGACACCGCTTACGGCGGTTTACGAGGATATTTCAAACCTCGTAGGCTGTCGTTTTTTTTTGATACCGATGGCCAAACAAAGGAATTTGGTCATGAACAAAAAAAATGATCTAGCGGACTACAAAGAATCACCCTATCTCAAGCTGTCCGAAGTCTCCCGATTGTTACCTGGACGCCCCTCCACAATTTGCCTTTGGCGTTGGTGTCGTCACGGCCTGACTACCCGCGCTGGCGTCAGAGTCAGACTCGTACACATCCGCGTTGGGCGCAACCTCATGACCACACGGGAAGACTGCGACGCATTCTTTCGTCGTGTGGCCGAGGGCGATGTGGAGCACTTCGACGTTGCCGAAGTGCAACGCCCGTGCAAAGTTGCGTCAAGTCCCGAGGATGTTCAAGCGGCCCACGACCGCCTCGCGGCTCTTGGAATGTAGCCATGGCCGCGCAGCGAGGCCATTCTGGAGAAAAGCCTGGAGTGCCAAAACGGGCAACAGGCCGAAGTCACACGGTGCCAAATTACGGACTGTCCGCTCTGGTCCTACCGTTCCGGCAGAAAGCAAAGCCCCTCGAATCGTCAGCAGTCGCAAGGAGACGCCCCCAGCGAGGCCTGAGCAGAAAAACTCAGGTCCAGTGGGCACTAGATACCCCTGAAACTCCCTTTTGCCAAATACCCCGAAAAACGGCGTATTCAGAAAGGGGCGTGAGAGGCGGTGCCTCGTGACGAAAGAAACGACGAAGGCCCCAGACGTGTTCGCGCACGCTGGGGCCGAGAAGAAAGATTCTGACTGCACTTCCTCCAAGGAAAATACTACGCCCAAACCGACAGAACTGTCAACCCTGACCCCGTACCAAATAGCTGAGCGTATGGGCTGGCGAATGACACCTCTGAATGGAAAAGCACCTTTTGAACCAGACTGGCCCAATCTGGAAGGCTTAACGCCGAAGCAAGCCCAGGCACGAATAGACGCGGGCCGCAATGTGGGTATCATATGCGGTAACCGCTCAAATCGGTTGATTGTCGTGGATGTCGATGGGGAGCGGCCAGACGGCCTCACACCGACGGTGGAGGTTGTCACCGGCGGCGGCGGCGGCGGCGCTCACCTCTATTACACCGTGCCCGAAGGCGTTGTCTTGGAAAAGGCCAACAAGGTAAGACTTGCTGACCTCGACATAGACATCCGCTACACCGGTGGGCAAGCTGTTTACCCCGGCAGCGTTCACCCCGAAACCGGTGTGATCTACGAATGGCGTGAAGGATTTTCCCCAGCTGACATCGAAGTGGCCGAGATACCCAAATGGGTGATTGATGCCATCAACGCACCGGCTCTGAAAGTCCCCAAGAAGGCCCAAGCGACAGAAAGGAATACGAAGCAAGGTACAAACCTGCCATACGCAGAAGCGGCCCTGAATGGCGCGTGCAATGACATAGCCAACGCTAAAGTAGGCGCACGAAACAATACTATCAGCCGGAAGGCATACAAGATGGGGGGCTATATCACTACGGGCAATCTGGATGAGTCCGAGGCGATAGAGGCGCTCATAGCGGCGGCACCCATCGCGCCCGACTTCACCGAGGCCGAGGCCTTAAAGACAATTCATTCTGGCATCCAAGCTGGCAAGAATGAACCACTCACGCCCCCAGCAATCAATCAGGCCAAGTCCCGGAGCAGCGATGCGCTCCAGGGGATTTCAATAGACGTTGAGCACAACTTAAGCGAAAAGGAACTATTCAGGCGTGTACCAGTTAGTAGACACAAGAATAGAGAAATTGCCGATTACCAGAATGCCATGTCGCTAGGCGTAGCCATTCGCGAAATCACGGGTACCCTCGGAGACCCCGAAGCCACCCTCGATGACGAAGAATGGGCACCCCTGATAGCATCCTGGTGCAAACGCCACAAGAGAGATCCAGAGGACGTAGAAGCGTCCGTGATAGCTCATTGGCCCGAAACCGCGCACGGTCATAAGAGTAAGTTCTTGGCAGCTTCATGGGCTTTCAGAAAGGACCCAGAGGCATATACAGGCCAAGAGCTTCGCCACCAAACATGGCGTATGGCGGCAACATTTTGTATGAGGCTACAGGAAGCTGCGGGCCTTAAGCCGTTTTTCCTGAGCGCCCAAGACTTGTCCGACGAGGTCACCGCCTACACCAAGACCGCCAAAATTAGCGTTCGATTTGGCACAAGTGCGGCGAAAGACCGTCTGGCCTGCCTCGTGGCTAAGAACATCCTGATTCTTGTCAAAAAGGGCGATATGCACTGGGCCAATGAGTACTTTTTCTCCGAAATCTACCTACAGTCTTATAGTCCTATAGAATACCTCTCACCTCTGGGGGAGGAGGGATCGCATAATGAGAAGATTGAGGAAGGAAAAACTACCTCGAACAAATCCCAGTCGGATTTACCACCTTTACGCATCGCCGGTGATGGATTCGCGAGCCTTGGCGGAACAAATCTGCGAAGGCACCAGACCCAGGGCGATTAGGCAGGCAACGTAATCGTCTGCCTTTTCCTCAAGATGGAGCGCATACTCCCGCCCTACGTCACTTCGGTAAACCGTGCTCATGAAGGTGCGGCTGATGCCGATAAGATCCGCTGCGTCTTTTACGGGCAGACCAGCCGTGATGAGTCTGATTGCCTGTCGGTGGGAGGGCTTTAATCTACGAAGTTCTTTCATAGGCTAAGTTTAACTCCTTCAGATACTTTGGTCAAGTGCTTTCGGCTTGCTTTTACATAGAAAATCCTTATAAACAGGGAAGAACGTACTGATAGCCGTTTTTCAGTAAGGAGATTCGTGATTTACAGTCCATCTCGATGTTGTCGGTTCTGCGGTCGTATTGGTACTATCTGTGCTTGAGTTCTGGACAACAAACTTCGGGGATAGGTTTTGTGTTAATGCTTGCGCTTAAAGGGTTTCTGTGTCATCTGAGTTTTGCTCAACGTTTACTGAGTCAACTTCCACGGCCCATCAGGTGGCCAGCGGGGCTGCTTCATGAGCGGTCATGGCAAGACCGTACGTATTTATCTCGCCGATAGCTCGCCTACGGGCATCCACCATGCAAAAGCGGTGAACTGGATGGGGCACCACTTGCCGACCCTTAGTCGATATCCAGTTTGGGCAATGCTTTTACAATCTTCATGGTCTCCAGGCTGACCGTAATCACCCGCTGAAAGAGCT
This sequence comes from uncultured bacterium, assembly GCA_963977445.1. Classification (GTDB taxonomy): domain Bacteria; phylum Hydrogenedentota; class Hydrogenedentia; order Hydrogenedentales; family JAEUWI01; genus JAEUWI01. The sequence goes on from CAXBPH010000136.1 coordinate 15,753, forward strand.
CCATGGGATATTTGGCGTCCCCCATGGTCTCCGTGGCCCAAAGATTCGCATCGTTCACAATGCCGCTGTTTTTGTCCGTGGTGACGGCCTGCCGCTCCATCACCCATTCCAGGGCAGGCTTCCCGTTGACCACGTAGTCATAGGCCGCCACGGGGATATCCCGCATCGTGATGTATTCGTTGTAGACCACGGTGGATTTATCGCCTTTTTTCGCGAATTTCATCTTTTTTACGTAAAAGTGCCTGGCCTTCAGTGTGTTGACGGCCATCTCCCCAAAATCGAAGGTCACCGGATAGCAACTCACTTTTTCATAGTTGATGTGGAGCTCCGCCAACGCACGGCCCGCCTGGGAAAAGTCCCAGAAATCCTTCGCCGTCTTCACCGCCGGTATACGGGGCAGTTCTTTGCTCAGGTTATCGGCATAGCGGCTGCGGTACTCGGGCGAATGCAACAGCCCGTAGATATAGTAAAAGAGGTCTTCTTTACTGATAGTTTCCTTCGGATAGGCCGCCTGAAAGTGGGCCAGGCCCGCGTCGCTGATGCCGTCTTTACGGGTATAGCCGGATTCGATGCTGCTTTCGCTGTCGAAGAGATTTCCTTGTGTATCTGCATTTGGATGTTGCTTCGTGTCTTTGCCGTTTTCGTAAAAATATAGAGGAAAACACTGTGCACCAGCTTCTAACATATTCAAGTCGGGCAAAGAATCTGTGATTAATGCCGTCACACCATTTTTTGATCCTTTGCCGGATACTGCTATTGCTTTATTTGCGTTTTCACTATTTGGAAAAATTCTTGTCATCTGATAGGTTCTTGCATTCAATCCTTTTGAAAAATATACCCATTCTTTCGAAAATGGGCGGTACATCCCATGCACAACCCTATTGCTAATAAATTTATGCCTAACCAACTTTTTGAGGTCATCTTTTAAGTTGCTATTCCAACTTATTTTTGTAAGATCAGTGGTTATGAACTTATCCGGTTCTAGTGGTTGCGGTAGTTTCTCGTAGCGATCAACTTCTGAATTATAATAGTCGATGAGCTTTTTCATGTTATTCGATACGGTATTTCGGGACTCATTGTAGCACCAGATGTCCCGACTTGTTGCCAATCCCAATGAATAAGTTTTGAAAATCGCTGTTGACGTTTTGTCCTTCTTGTCCCCAATCTTGATGAACTCATCGAAGCTGCCATCCCTTTGATTGACCCAATCGTAATGCGCATCGGGCGTGATGCATTGCCAGCCGTTGGCAGCGGTGATACCGTTGACGCTGGCGAAGTGTTGGATGATGTCGAGCTTTTCCTGTTGCTTGAGGTAGTCGCCGATATCATGCCAGTAGATTTGGCCGTGTTGCTTCGCCTCGGGATTTTTCACGAGCAGGGTGATGGCGATGGGGGCGCGGCTGCCACTGCCGAAAATCTTGCCCCCTTCCTGACGAGAACGCTCGCCCGAGGTCCGTTGATTACCCCGCAGGTGAAAGACGTAGATACTGCTGAATTCCTCGGCGAGACATTTGCGCAGGCCGTCTGCCGTGTTGGCTTCCAGGAAGCCGGCGTTGGTGACAAAACCGAGGATGCCGTTGCATTGGCAGGCCTCCTTGCAGGGGCTTTTGGCGAAGTCCACCGTGGGATTAAAACGGTTTTTGCAGAGCCGATCACTGGCCCAGCGAATAGCCCGGATGTAGGAATCATAAAGCGTGATCTTGCTCGTAGCGGAAGAGTACTCTGCATAGGTATCTCGAACACGCGCATCGAGATTTTCGTAGGCGACGTTCTGGTTGTTGTCGTTCGCGTTTCCTTGGCCGGCCGAATAGGGTGGGTTGCCCATGATAACGCGGATATCGAGGGCCTTTTGTCGCTTCCGTCGGTCGCTGTTGTCCACGAGCAAATCGCTGATGAGATCGTCTTTTTCGTAAAGCTGGAAGGTGTCGGTGAGGCAGATGCCCTGGAAGGGCTGAAAGTCGCCACCGACAAGGCTGTGGTAGACGGCTTCAATATTGATGGCGGCGATGTAATAGGCCAGCAAGACGATTTCGTTGGCGTGGATTTCATGTTTATATTTGTGGGGCAACTCTTCATTACGGATAAGGCCACTTTGGAGGAGGCGGGTGACAAAGGTGCCCGTGCCGGTGAAGGGGTCGA
>CAXBPH010000137.1:0-17748 GCA_963977445.1 uncultured bacterium
CGGTGGCAGAACGCCTAATCTGCTACTTGATTTTTATCTATCATGGATGTCCCGTAGTTGGCGGCGATGGCCTGGGGCTTGTTTCGCCAACGTCGGGACAGCCACACCTGTTACCGTTGGTCTTGCTGGGGGTGGTGGGCTCTATGGCTCGACGACTTGTGTGCTACCGTAATCGTGTGGTGAGACAGTCCCCTTGTGGCTGTGACTACTGGTGATGCTGGGGGTGGTGGGCTCTATGTTTTGTCGGCTCGTGTGCTACCGCCACCGTGCGGTGAGGCAGTCCCCGTGGCCCTCAGGGGGACGGCCCCGACGGTCTTCGTGTGCTTTTCATTGTTGCCTGCTTTAGCCAAACACGGGGTGATCTGCGCTGTATGAGAGTTGCCACGTCGGTGCAGTCCCCTGTCGTCGTGTGGTGAGGCAGTTCTCCTGCTACCGTTCCAATTTATCCAGGACGAAATTCATCGCGGCCGTTGTGTCTTCGTAGTTGGTGGTGTGGCCCGTTTCCGGGCGATGGATATGGAACACGTCGGGCTGTAATTTCTTCAGTATGGTGGCCAGCCGTATCACACTCTCTGGTGGCACCGAGGTGTCTTTGCCGCTGGTGGTCAGGGCGATGGGCATGGTCAGTCGGTGGGGCCAGTATTCCGCACTGCGCTTCCAATACTCCTCAGGGAGCTCCTGCTTTGTTCCACCGAAGGAATCTGTGATGAATTCCTGGAACATCTCGTATTCGAGGTGGTTCGCGGTGCCGTTGAGGGCGACAACGCCATCCACCAGATCGGGGTGGAGGGCGGCGAAGGTGAGGCTGGATGAGGCACCCATGGAACCACCGCCGATGACCACCTTGCGGATCTTGAATTCCGCTTTGAGCAAGGCAATAAGCTGGACGACATCGCTCTCGGCCTTTGGGCCCATCCAGGAGGTTTTCGCGCGGTAGTCGGGGGATACGAAGATCATTTCATGTTCCAACGCAACGTCACGGAAGCCCTGGCACTCGGGTCGGGTATCGGTTGCGAATTGCCACCGATCCGAGCCGTGACCGTGGAGGGCGATGAGGAGGTCATGCTCCACATCAGTGGCCATAGCGGGGGGGAGCCGCAATAGGTAGGCTTGCTCCGAACCATCGGCCGCCGTAAAGCTTCGGTCCAGCGGCGCATCATAGTCGGCGGCCGTGGCCATCGTCATAAACACGAGGAGAAAAACGGGGGCCATCAGAAAGCGGGTAGGGTGAAAAAGCATGTATTCAGGACTCCAGGTCAGTTTCCAGCGAAACAAGTTCCGCGTGAATGCTCCCGTCCTCCAGCGTAATGCGGGCGACGGTAATGGGCAGGGAAAAGCGGCGGGGTCCGGCACTGCCGGGATTGAGATAGAGTACCCCCGCTTTTTCGGTGACACTTGGTTTGTGGGAATGGCCGTAGATAACGGCATCAAAGCCACCGGCTACGGGGTCGATATCGAGCTCTTCGATAATGTGTCGGACGTAGATAAAACATCCATTCCACTTCACCACATCAAACTCGGGCAGGGTTGCCCCCAATTCTCCCCGGTCCACATTGCCCCGGACGGCGTGTACCGGAGCGATCTCCGCCAATTGGGTCAGTATTTCGGGTTTCCCAACATCACCTGCGTGGATGATCAGTTCGCAGCCGGTGAGGGCCTGAATGGCTTCGGGCCGCAGGAGGCCATGGGTATCGGAGATGATGCCAAGCCAGGGTGTCATGACGAAGGCTCCGACTGCTCACGGATCAGGAAGATTTTCTGCCATATCTTCCGGCTCAATCCCGTGGTCAGGGTTTCCACATCATTGACGGCGGAAACGACGGTGCCATCAGGAAAGTGCTGGGCATAGATGGACGCGAGCTTACCCACCAAAGACAAGAGCTCGCTGCAATAGTCGAGATAGCGGTTCAGTTCATAGGAATCCATATCCCGGGACGGCGATGAGGAAGTGCGTCGGGCATCGGGATGGAGCTCGGTGGGGTCTTTGGTGAGCTGGTGCATATCGATAACGTGGGCGATGGTGCGTAGTTCATTGAGAGACTGCAAGGCCCGGGCACGTTTAATCCGGGATTCGATGCTTACCAGGAAAAAAACGGCTGCCCCCATGAGGACGAGGTCGTTGATGCCTGCTTCGAGGGCCTGGATGAAGTCGGTCATGGGAAAGCTTCCGACTTCAAACTCTACCGTGGTGAATCCCAAAATCAGCATCAAGGCCAGGAATACGATGAGAAAGCCGACGGCAAGTCGCAGGGCCCGGTTGGGCGTGGCGATCCACATGCATTTGGATTCCGTCTCCAGGGCGATATCATTGAGCTCTCGGGCGACGAGGGCGAGACTGGAGTCGGGAAAACGCTCGGTGATGCGGTGCTCCAGCCGCTCCAGCGTTTCTTTTGTTTTTCCCAAATCAAGAGTTCTGTAGGCCATGGGATCCCCGATACGTGCGCACACTGCGCCTTGTTCTGCTGACGACGTTGTAGCACTATTTTGCCTGACGGTGCAAAAGGGTGGGGCGGCCTCAAGATTTGGGAAGGAAATGTATCAGCGTCATTTCGGGAGGGCAATTCAAGCGAATTGAGGGGAGTCCTCTATGGTGTTCGGCGCCTATGCCGGCAGATACGTTTAACCCGGTGTTTCCCACCGTACGATATCCACGTGCCCAATCACGGGGAATGGTGCTGAAGATGACCAGGGGGCCAAAGAAAGGGATGCGAATCTGTCCCCCATGGGTATGGCCGGCAAGGCACAAATCGATGGGAAAATCGTTGACCTTCAGTATGTAGTCCGGGCGATGGCCCATGACAATATTTAACGCGGCCTGATCGATGTTGAGCCAGCGCTGGATGCCCTCTCGGGCCCGTGTCTTTTCGCTGGATGAGCGCACGGTCAGGCCGTAGAGACGGAGGTTGATGCCCTCGGCGTGGATGAGGGCTTCCTCATTGCGGAGGTAGGCGATACCGCCCATTTTTTCCGGACCATAGGGCAAGAGGGGGCCTGTCGTGTCGCCCTCGACCATATACATGCCCAGGGGCGGGTTCAGGGTTTGAAAGAGGGCGGCAAGTTTGGGAAGTTCGGTCTGATAAGTTGCTGGCGCGACGGGCTGGAGGAGGTCGCCCGTGTGGACAATGAGGTCGGGGTTGAGTTCACGGATTTTTGCAAAGACTTTTTCTTCGTAGGAGCCAATGGCGGCCGATTGGATATCCGTGATATGGAGCAAGGTGAAGGGCCGGTCAATCTTCTCGGTCATCAAGGTGACGTGGCGGATCTTCAGGTTGTGTGGCTCAATGTGGGTGGCGTAGATTCGCACGGCCACCAGGAGCAGGGCCAACACGATCCAGGTCAGGGAGTATCGCCTGGGCTTTTTGCTTGATGGGGATGCGAGACGAAAAGCGACGGACCCAGACAGCAGCATCAGGACCGGTATGGCGAGGGTATTGGTATCATAGGCGATATGAACCATGGTGCCGAACGGGATAAGTCGGTGGCAGAGCAGGAAGACCAGGTTTGCTAAGACAAAGGCAATCGGGGCCATCAGGAGGAGCTGGGTTGCCCTGCGTGCGCGGCGGTCTATGGCCTCCGGGATCGATGCGTAGCGATCGCCCACGGTTGTGCTTTTCATGGAATGTACCCTTGCCGAAAGAGATAGTTCATGGCGTCCTGGAAGGAGGCGATGGCCCCGGATGGTTCTGCGTGCTATTGGTCTGCCTCGTCGTGAGTTGACGGGCTTTCGGGGGTATTCAACGGAAGCCAGAGCACTACGGTCGTACCGCCTTCGGGATTGTTCGCGAACTCAATTCCCCCACCGTGGGCCGTCAGAATTTCGGATACGATCGAGAGCCCCAAACCGACACCAAAATCTTTCGTCGTGAAGAGGGGTTCGAACATTTTTGTACGTACGTCCTCATCAATGCCCGTGCCGTTGTCCCGGCTCACGACTTCCAGTCGATCATCGATTATGCGGCTGGAGAGTGACAGGGTTGCTTCTCCATCAGCGAAATAGCTTCCGTCGGCATTTAACATGGAGTCGCATGCGTTTTGCCATATGTTGATAATACAACGACGAAAATTGACCTGATCGATTTCGAGCCTGGCCGTTGCGGAAAAGTCCTGTTTCACCTGTATGATCGCGGGAAAAGCGAAATCCTCCCGGGTCTCCTGCAACCAGGGTTGGAAGTCCGTCATTTCTCTTTTGTGGGGTCGATTGCGGGTGTAGTCGAGTAGTTCCTCAATAATTCGGTCGCACCGAAGGATATTCCGCTCAGCCCGAGCCAGGGGGCGTTCCACGTTGAGGTCGGCCGATTTTGTCCGTTTCATGACCATATACAGGGATGCCCGGATTGTACCCAGGGGGTTGCGTAATTCATGGCTGACGGTGGCGATCAGTTTGCCCAACACGGCCATGCGCTCTTGCTTCAACAGTTCGACCTGCGCTTCCTCCAAGGCCAGCGTACGTTCGCGCAACCGGAGTTCCAGCTCACGGCGATGTTTTATATGGTCCTGCTCTCTGGCTTGAGCAATTTTCTGGGTTGTTGCCAACTCGTTGGCCTGGGCACGGCTCTGTCCCACGGTCCAGAAGACGAACGCCAGCATGAGGCTGAGGAGGGCGCCGCTTCCCCCGGCGATCAACGGTGTCGTGGTGTCTATGGTGGATTGAAAGGCAGGTGTGGGGCGTATTCGTATCGTCCAAACACGATCTGCGATATTTCGGTATTGTAAGGTTTCGAAGGTTGATCGATAGGTCAACACCACCGGTTTAAGGCCGGTGGTCGCAAAGTTCTGCTTTTCAAAATCGAAGAGTTGATCGTTTTGCTCGGTAGATTCACCGTCGAATATATCCAAATTGAGCATGTCTTCGGTGACGTCAGCAATACCGATGAATAGATTGTCGATGATAATCGGGGCAAAGAGCACGCCGTCGAGGACCGCCAGCCGCTCTGCGGGCGTCTTCGGGTTGCTATGCTTCTTGTACAGCGGGACAAAGTAGAGAAAGCCGGCCCGTGGGACCGCATCCTGAACCAGGTCAATCGGGCGGGTCAGGGTGTGTTCCCCCGTCGCAATGGCCTTTTCGACGGCGGCCCGCCGAAGGGATTCTGCGCCTACGTCATACCCCAGTGCTTCTTTATTGCGTTCCCGGGGCTCGATGAATCGAATGGGGTAGAGATCGGGTGCACTGCCCGTGGTATGTACCGTGTAGTCCGGTGCGGCATCGAGACGCTCCGTGGCTTCAAAAGCGGCCAGGTCTCCACGGAGAACGCGCTGTACCAGACCAAATCCGATTGCGCCAGGGAACTCGACGTCAAAATTCCGGGACTCCACAAAGGTCCGGAATTCTAATCGTGTAACTTGCTCACTCCCCACGAAGAGATCCCGGGCCCCCATGAGGCCGTGGCCCGTGAGTTTTATACGCCGTTGGATTTCATCGGCCAGCCGTTCCGCTCGCCGTTCAAATTGGAGTTGCGCCTCAATATGGGATTTTTGATGGGTCCACCAGGCAAGAAATCCAGACAGTATTAACCCAATGCACAGGGCAGTAAGTGGCGGGAAACAGGAAGCCCGATTCCCCCGTGCTGTGATGGTGCCATCAACATCGGGTTCCGATGACGCTTCCCGTAGTTCCACCAAGGTTTTTTCTCCCGAAAGGATGCTTTGTATTTATCACAACGTATGACGACGAAAAAGGTTATCGTGTCGATGCTGAAGGTCCTGTCAGCATCTTGGCACAACGGGGTCTTGGGGTCAAGGAGTACGGGCTGGGGTGCTTCGAGGAACGAAATGGATCAGGGTCATTTCGGGCGGAAAATTTATGCGGATCGACGGCATGTTTTTGTCTTTGGGACTGTCTCAGCCCCGCGTTTTCAGTTAGCTAGGTCGACGAAAAACGGAGGGGTGATTGTTGTCGGGCGTTGGTGCTTTTGGTGGCTGTGATTGTCCCGTAGTTGGCCGAGTTTGCCCGGGGCTTGCTTCGCCAACGTCGGGACAGCCACACCTGTTATCGCTGTTCATGCTGGGGGTGGTGGGCCCTATGTTTCGGCGACTCGTATGGTACCGCGATCACGTGGTGAGGCAGTCCCCGAGACCCTCAGGGGGACGGCCCCGACGGTCTTCATATGCTTTTCATTGGTGCCTGCTTTAGCCAACCACGGGGTGTTTTGCGTTGGAGGGTCGTTGCCAGGTCGGTGCAGTCCCCGCGAGCTACTATTCGCTAATTGGCGGAGGGCACTTCGATCCCGGCGTCCTGGTACTCCTTGAGTTTGTTGCGGAGAGTACGCACGCTGATGCCGAGGAGTTCGGAGGCTCGGGTACGGTTTTGGCTGCAGTGTTCGAGGGTCGTAAAAATGAGCTGGCGCTCCATTTCGGAGACCGTGGTGCCGGCGCCAAAGTCTGACGAAGATTCTTGCTTCAGGAGACTGGACGTGTTGAACTGAAAGTCTTCGGGACTCAGCTCGTTGCCGCTGGCGAGGACGACGGCCCGTTCGATGGCGTTTTGGAGCTCGCGGACGTTGCCTGGCCAGCTATAGACCGTCAGGGCGTGGCGCGCTTCGGAAGTGAAGCCGGTAATGGACCGCCCATTCTCCCGGTTGAAGCTGCTCAGAAAATGCTCTGCCAAGTGCGGTATATCTTCCCGTCGTTCACGGAGGGGAGGGAGGGGGATCGTAATCACGTTCAGGCGAAAGAAGAGGTCTTCCCGGAATTTTCCCTCCGCCACGGCGTCTTCGAGGTCCCGGTTGGAGGTGGCGACGATTCTGGTGTCTATGGGAATGGTCTGGGTGCCGCCGACCCGTTCAATTTCCCGTTCCTGGAGGGCCCGCAGCAGTTTTGCCTGGAGTTCCACGTTGATTTCGCTCACTTCGTCGAGAAGCAGGGTGCCGCCATCGGCGAGTTCAAAACGACCAATTTTTCGGTCATGGGCCCCGGTAAAGGCTCCCTTTTCATGACCGAAAAGCTCACTTTCCAAGATGCCCGCCGAGAGGGCCGCACAGTTTACCTTGATGAAGGGTTTGTTAGCGCGGACACCCCCGAAATGAATGGCCCGTGCGACGAGTTCCTTACCGGTGCCGCTGGCGCCGCGGATGAGGACCGTCGCGCGGCTATCCACGACTTTGGCGATATCATCCTGCACCTGTTTCATGGCGGCGCTGTTGCCCACCATGGCACCATTGTCGTAGCGGGTGTTGAGCTCTTCCCGGAGATAGCGGTTTTCCTGGGTGAGGCGGGCGAGCTCCAGGGCGCGGGTGACCGCCAGTTCCAGCACGTCAGGGGCGAAGGGTTTTAGAATGTAGTCGGTGGCACCGCCCTGGAGTGCCCGAACGGCCGTTTCAATCGTGCCATAGGCCGTCATGACGATGACCCGCGTTTCCGGGTGCTTTTCGAGAACGGCCTTCAGGACGGCCAGGCCGTCGATGGGGGTCATCTTGAGATCGGTAACGACGACATCATGTTGATAGGTTTCAAAAAGGGCGATACCATCGGCACCATTGGCGGCCGTATCGACATGGTAGCCCGCGCGGATCAGGGCTTCTTCGACATACTCACGCATGAGTAGTTCGTCGTCTACGACCAGAATTCTATGTTTGGATTGGACCGTCGTCATGGAATGCGTTACTCCGCCTGGGGCAGTTGTATAGCGATGCGCGTGCCTTTGCCGGGCGCGCTGTGGGCTGAAAGTACGCCTCCGTGGCCTTCCACGATCTTCTGTGAGACGGCCATGCCGAGCCCCGTACCTTTTTCTTTGGTGGTGAAGAAGGGGGAAAAGACCTGTTTCAATGCGTCGTCATCCATACCCGATCCGGTGTCTTGAACCGATAGATGGACGACATTCTCTCCCGCGACGGCGCTGAGACGTATTTCGCCTTTGTTTTCGATACTCTGGACCGAATTTACAAGAATATTCATCAAGACCTGCCGCAGTTTATCGGCATCGGCCAATATGCGCAAGTCGGGGTCAATTTCGGTGAAGATGGTAATGCGGGTTGGGTCATATTCCATGTAGCGCATGGCGGCCTGGGCGATACTCGCGCAGGATGCGGGGGACATCTTGAGTTCCACCGGGCGGGTGTATTCGAGCAGTCCATTGACCACTTTTTCCAGGCTGGCGGTGCCTGCAAGAATCTTTTGCACCAGACGGTGTCTCGGGTCGCTTTCGGGGGTGTCCTGCGAGAGGAAGGTCGCAAATCCACGGATACCACCGAGAGGATTGCGAATTTCGTGGGCGACGGTGGCGGCCATTTCGCCAATGGCGGCCAGACGGTCGATTTGGCGGACCTGCTCGCGCAGTGCACTGAGTTCACTCAAATCCTGAAAAGTCTTCACATAGCCGAGTCGGTTTCCGTCTCGATCGGCGATGACGGAATCGCGCTCACTGACGGGCACGGCCCGGCCGCTTCGGGCATTGAGCTCCATGCTCCCGGGGATGGAGGAGGCCGCGAAGGGACGACCGAATACGTCGCGAAAGGGTTGTCCGACTACATCAGTGGCATCAAAACCAAGGACGAGGCCTGCGGCGCGATTGAACCGGGTAACCCGCTCCTCCGTATCTATGGCAATTACACCATCGGAAATACTTTCGAGGAGATTGGACAGGTAATCCGTGGTGAGGGCCAATTGCAGATTCTTAGTGGCCAGCTGTTGATCCAGATCGGTCACGCGCTGCTGGAGGTGGCGATAGGCCTCTTCCATGCTGGCGGTCGTCTTGGTAAACAGATCAAAGGCCTGGGCCAATGCTTCTACGTCAGTTTTGGGAGCTTCCATGTAGGGTCTCGTACCTGTTGACTGATATTTTTTTGAGCCTTCGCCCGCGCCGAAACTGCTAAGGAGTGGCGTGCGTCAGGCTTCTTTGTCGACAAAGTCTGGGGATACCAGCATCTCTGGCTGGTAAATAGTGACAGAGCGACGTCCCCGGCGCAAGTCATTGAGGGCGAGTCGCTTGGTGCGCAGGCGCGCCTCGGTGCTGCGTTGTACTGCTTTGAAGCGCTGTTGGACCTGTTCAGAGAGCAGCTGGGCCTGTTTTGACAGGGCCCGAATGGCTTCTCGTTCCCCGTCATCCATGGTGTCATCGTGCTTCCACTCGTAGGCAAGCCCATGGTATTCCTTGGCCAGATCGCGGGCTTCTTTTTCCCGCACGGCTTCGCGCTGGATGAGTGCTTCCAGGGCTTCATCGGGAATCTGCTCGGCACCATCCAGATCGGTGAGGGCCTTTTCCGTCCAGCTGATCTGGCGTTCCAGGAAGTTGGTAATTCGGTAGGCGAGGGGATAGGTGGGCATGGCTATCCCGCCTGCGGCGCTTGCGCCATGGGCATGCCTCGCTGGCGTTGTTCCAATCGGGCAATATTGGCTTTCACACCGGCCTCCTGGGCCCAGGGCGAATCAGACGCAGCGATTTGTTCGTAGAGGGTCAGACATCCCGTGTAGTCAGCGAGTTGGAGCAACGCATTTGCACGCTGGTATCGCGCCCAGTCGGGATCGGAGCGGAGTCCCGTTACCGGTATGGAGGCGGATTCACTGGCTTCTTCCGCGATGGAAAAGGCGAAGGTGGCGGTGCGATAGTCTTCTTTTTCATAGAGATAGTCGCCCCACGCAATGGCCGCATCAACGAGATAGGGCGTATCGATAGGTGCGTCGTCAACGTGCGCCTTGAGATCCATCACCATACGCCGAGCGGCAGCAGCACGACCCGTGTTGAGATAGGTTCGAAGGAGGGCTTGATCCGAATCCTGCGTACGGGATTCGGGGTAATTGAAATAGGCCTGCTCCATTTTTTCGAGCCCCCGTTGGGGTGCAATGGAAAGGAGGGCTTCTCCTTCTTTCATCAGCAGATTAAATGCGGTTCGTGGGCGGAGGCGCGCAAGATCGAACTTTTCGATGGCTGATTGGGCACTTTCGAGGTCGCCCGTATCAATGAGATCGACGGCCGCCTGGGCAAAAGTTTCGGGCTCTGCCGCTTCTGAAATAATTTCTTTTGCCGTGCTGTTCACGTGGCGATCGAGGCCGAGATCCTTGTAGATCGTCTGCATCGCTTCCAGCGTGGGGAGATAGTGTGAAGTTCCCTGGGTGGCTGCTTTCAGGGCCTTGAGGTCCTCCAGGGCCCGTTCTGTTTTTCCTTGCTCGTGGCGCAGTTGTGCCACTTCGATGCCCCCGTTAAGGGCTTCAGGCGAACCACCGTAGTGGTTCTTGAGGCGTTCATAGGTATGGATGGCATCCCCGGGCATTAGGGCCGCGCGGTAGTAGCGTGCCGCATTAAGCAGGAGATTGGGATCGGCGGCCCCCGCATCGTCGGCGGCGACAAAGGCCAGGGCTGCGGCGAGTGGATTTCCGTCCAGCCCCTGCAATTCACCATCGTTGCGTAGCACGCGGGGGTTATGGGGGAATTCCAGGGCCGCCCGCTGCGCCGTCTTTACGGCATGCTCTCGTTCGCCCAGGGCCTCATATACCTGCGACTGCTCAATAAACGCGTCGGGTCGCAGGGGACTGTCCTCGAAAAAAGCGAGTAAATCGGTGAGGGTGTCCCGGGCATTTTCCAGCTCATCGGCCGCCCGGTAGGTTTGGGCCAGCAAGAGGTACACTTCGTCATTGCCGTCCAGGGTGGTGGTGGTTTCGAGGTGATTGGTGAGATACCGTTTCGCATTCTCGTATTCGCCACTTTCATAGGCGAGTCTTCCGAGGCGAACAAGGGCCTTGGCACCCAAAGTAGAGTCGGGTGCCTCCTGTGCCATGCGGATATAGATGGTTCGTGCATCCGAAGAGTTGCCTGCGCGTTGCTGGGCATCGGCATAGGCAAGTCGCGCCTCGCCCGCCCAGACGGAGGCCGGATATTGAGAGAGCAGGTTTTGGGCATAGATGGCTGTCGTCAGGGGGTCGTTTTCACGTAGCGCAAGCTGGGCAGCATCCAGCAGCATGCGATCCCGATTGGGGGCATCTTCATATTGCTCAAAGATGTTCTTGTAAATTTCGAGGGCCGCCAGAGGCTGGTCTTTGGAGAATAGTTGGGCTTTCCAATACAGGGCCTCCGGTGCGCGGGGATGGGCCGGTGCTGCCTTGAGGACTTCATCGATTCGGCCCGTCATTTCGTCGAAGGCGGGGCTTCCCCATTCACCATGAAAGCCACGGTATTGCGCCTCCAGCCGAACGTAGAGGGCATCGTTTCGGAGTTCGCCGGGATAGGCCCGCTCAATGGGGCGGTCCAGTTCGTCGACCACACCGAGGTAATTTCCATTGGCCAACATGTCGCGGGAGCGTTCCAAAGCAATATCGAGTGCCGCTTCATCGCGGGCCGTATTGGTGTGGGGGCGCACTTCCCGGTTGATGGTCATAAACAGTCCCGTGCCGGTGGCAAATACGGAGCCCACGAGAAAACAGGCCACCAGTCGCAGTGCGTTTTCTTTTACGAAAACGGCAAGGGGCGATTGTTTCCTGAAACGCTTTTTCGGCGCCTTTGATGGGCTGAGTTCCTGGACCTTCTCCGTTGGCGGCCCTTCGCCCCGAGCGCTGGCCTGCGCCGCGTCAATGGCACTTTCCAACGCGTTTTGTTTCGCCTTACTTCGCTCTTTGTCCTGCTCTTTGGAGGCCTCGATTAATTTGTCGAGATCGCTTTGGGAGAGCAGATCGGGTCCTGAATCTGAGGCGGTGGCCGCCGCGGCCAGGTTCTCCGACCCGATTTCGCTTTGGGACGCTGCGCTTCGCTCGTCGGATGCTTCCTGCTGGGCGCTGGCGATAAGGGAGTCGATCATATCTTGCGAAATGTCGCCTATTTCGCCATCGTCTTCCTCCTCCTCCTCCTCCTCCGGACTTCCCGCATCTGTCGCTAAGCCGTCCAACACCCCGGAATTATCCAAATCGGCCATCAGGGAATCGATGCTGGACTTACTCAGCGATATATCATCTCCATCAATCTCGTCCGGGAGAATGGGGGCGTCCAATTGGTCATTGTTGAGTGGACTTTCGTCGCCGGAATCGACAATGAGCGCATCAATATCAGACTGGTCGAAAGTACCATCTTGTGCCGGGTCTTTTGGGGCACCTGTCTGGGCATCAAAGAGCTCGGATAGTTCGTCGTCATCAAGTGCCGTCGCCGAACTACTGTCGGCGCTATCGCCACCGGACAGTAGGGCGTCCAAGTCGGCCTGGGAGAGGAGACCGCCACCTTCCGCCTGTGGTTCAGCGGATGCTTCGTCCTGACCGCCGAGTAGTGCATCCAGGTCGTCTTGAGACAGGGGTGCGTCATCGTTTGCTTCGGGCTGGGTCGGTGCCTCATCCTGTCCAGCTATCAAGGCGTCGAGGTCGTCCTGTGACATGGGACTGTCGTCTTCAACCGCCGGCTCGGGTGTTTCGATCTCTCCGGAGATCATTGCATCGAGATCGGCTTGCGACATGGGACTGTCGTCTTCGACGTCCGGCTCAGGAGTCGTTGGTGTATCGCTCTGGCCCGCGATGAGTGCGTCAAGGTCTTCCTGCGACATGGGGCCGTCGTCTTCATCGGCAGGCTCTGGTGTTGTTGGTGTATCGCTCTGGCCCGCGATGAGTGCATCGAGGTCTTCCTGCGACATGGGACTGTCGTCTTCAACGGCCGGCTCGGGTGTTGATGGTGTCTCGCTCTGGCCCGCGATGAGTGCATCGAGGTCGGCCTGTGACATGGGACTGTCGTCTTCAACGGCGGGTTCGGGTGTTGTTGGTGTATCGCTCTGCCCTGCGATGAGTGCATCGAGGTCGGCCTGCGACATGGGACTGTCGTCTTCAACGGCCGGCTCGGGTGTTGATGGTGTCTCGCTCTGGCCCGCGATGAGTGCATCGAGGTCGGCTTGCGACATGGGACTGCCGTCTTCAACGGCGGGCTCAGGTGTTGTTGGTGTATCGCTCTGGCCCGCGATGAGTGCATCGAGGTCGGCTTGCGACATGGAGCTGTCATCTTCAGGGGCAGGCTCGGGTGTTGTCGGTGTGTCGCTTTTTCCGGCAATCAATGCGTTTAATTCCTCTTGGGAGAGGGTATCGTCGTTGTTGTCATCCAACACGGGCGTGGGCGCACTATCAACCGGTTCGGAGATGTCTTTTTCGGGTTTTGCCGTAGGCGAAGTTTCGGAGGAAGAAACGGGGGCTGCGGTAGCCGCGCCTTCCAACGCTTCACGCCGGTGGGTCTCACGCACGACCAGTGCATCCAATAGGGATTGGTCCAGCGGTGGCTCTTCCTCAAGCCACGCGTCCATATCTTCAATCGGGATTGGTGCTTCTTTCGGTGCCGACGCCTCTGCCAATACGGGCTGGACGCCCTCGTCCGACGTGCCGATTAAATCGTCATCGGGCAGTGATTGGGCGATGGCAGCATCGGTTGTGTTGGCCTGTGCGGATGCAATCAGGGCAGTGGCTTCATCACCGGTCGGTGCGGGTTGTGCCTGGGTAGATGCCCGCTTGCGCGCTGCGGCCTGTCGGGGGCGTCGGGCTGGGGGGATATACGCCGCGTCTCGCGCAGCCCTCGCGGCGATATGTTCTTCTTCATTTCGGAGGACCAGGGGGGTATTGTCATCGAGAAAATCCGTGTCTGCCAGAAATCCGTCGTCGAGCAAGGCAGAGGGGAGGCCTGCTTCAGCGGCCTCCAACGCTTTCAACGTTGCTTCGTCAAGTGACGAAGTTTTCTGCTCGGATTGGTCACTCATGAATAATCTGGTAAACTCCCGGCCGCGATGCCGCATTGTGGCTCAGAAACGGGCCGTGCCCTCCGCATGGACAACGCTTCCCGTGAGGTATTTAAGGTGGGGCACACCAGGAACTTGTGCATCCAAGTCACCCCGTGAGTCCATTCTATCATGCCTCCTGGTCGGTCGCAATTCCTCTTTCCACTATTATCGGCACAATTCGGGTAGATCATTATTCCAGATGGCATGATTGGGGACAACATGCTAGACTGGGCTGATGAATTATGGGCGTCACATACCACTATCTATCCTGGTCTTGCTTATCGGGGTGATGGTCGCGTTGGTGGGGGCATCGTTTGCCATAAACCTTGCACCATCTCCCTATACGGGGAGCGTGGTGGCGACGATTGCGATCCTGGTGTTCCTGGCGGCGACGGGCTTTATCTTCTGGATCGTTCGGGAACTGGAACACAGCGAAGAGTGGTTGCGCGTCGTGGTGGAGAGTGCTCACGATGGCATTATCACCACCGATGGCTATGGGTTTATAGAGCGAATCAATACGAGTACGGTATCCATGTTTGGGTATCGTCCCGGTAAACTGGTGGGTGAACACGTTTCCGCCCTGCTTTCGTCTGCCCATGGTGAACGTGGCGACTCGGAGGATTTTGTCGCCTATCTTGAGCGGGAGGGAATGGGCGAGTTGGGGGTGCCCCATGAAGTGAGCGGGCTCCGCCTTGACGGCCAGCGCTTTCATATGGATATGTCTATTGCTCATGCCCGCCTTGGCGAAGAGGACATGTTTATCATCATGGTGCGCGACGTGACGGAACGGGTGGGGGCGCAGCGGGTATTGCAGGAGGCCCGGGACCAGCTGGAACACCGGGTTCGTGAGCGAACTGCCGCACTCGAGGAATCCAATAGTCAGCTTGCCTCCGAAGTGTCCCAGCGTAAGACTCTCATTGAGCAATTGCAGCAGGCATTGACCGAATTAAAGACCCTCAACGGACTGCTGCCGATCTGCGCTTCCTGCAAGAAGATTCGCGATGACAAGGGGTACTGGAACCAAATCGAAGTCTATATCCGTGACCATTCGGATGCAGAATTCAGCCACGGAATCTGCCCGGGTTGTATCGAGGAACTCTATCCGGAACTGAGCCGGCCCCTGAACGAGACGTGATAGGGCGCTGGCAGAGGATGGTTTTTTCATTTTGCCTTGCGGTGACTATCGTTCTGAGCGCCCTTGCGTGGTCATTTAACGTTCTTTCCTTTGACGATGCGAAAATGACCGTGTTCTGGCCGTGTCTGTTTGTGCTATTGGTATTTCGCAGCAACGGGACCCGGTCGATCGTGGCGGGACTGCGGGCATGGCTGCCGGCGTGGCTCGGTTTGTTCGTCGTCGCCGCATCGAGTTTCGGAATCGCCCACGTGCCAGCACTCAGCATGGCCGGTATCTTACGGGGGGGCGGGCTCCTGGTGTTTGCCACGCTGGCCTGGGGAATGACCCAATCGCCTCGGGGGCGTCGCGGTGTCTTCGCGGCGTTGCTCGGGGGGGGATTCCTCGTTGCCGTGTTGGCCTTGGGCCAGCAGTTCGGGCTTCTGAACGTGCTATTTCCAGCCTTCGACCACTATGACCAGGCTATGTATGGGGTTTTCGGCAACCAGGCGCTACTTGGGGGCTACCTGGCGCTGGCAATCCTCATGATACCCGCTGTATTCGGCGCGGGGCAGCGCAACATGTCAACGTGGAAGGCGCTCCTCGGACTTTTCCTGGTTGCGGTGATGTTTCTGGCCCTGATTCTTTCTGAGTCGCGCGGGGGGCAATTGGCGTTGTTGGTAGGGACCCTTGCCTGGTTGGCCACCGGACGTGTCACATCCCAGAGAAGTGTCCGTCTCGCCATTGTGGCGGTGGGGGTGGGGATATTGATTGTTGTGCTGGCGGGGGGCGCAAGCCAGGACAAATGGTTCCAAACCGCCGGTGACACCGACAGGGGCAGTCAGGTCCGTTCGTGGATTTGGTCGGGTAGTATGCAGATGGGTCTGGCTCACCCGGTACGGGGCGTCGGCGTCGGTAATTTCGCTTATTGGGCTCCCTCCTACATGGGGGACGTCCCTGCGACCTATCACAACGAGCGCACGACCTACCATGCCCACTTTGACCTGTTGGAATTCTGGTGTGAAACGGGTCTTGTGGGGTTGGTCTTTCTGGTCGGGCAATTTTCCCGATTTCGCCTTCGGAGCGGTCCGGCCTTTGGGGCCATGATGGCCCTGATCGTCTTTTCCTGTTTTCAGCCGGCCTGGGCGAGCACACCCCACGCGATGGCCTTCCTGCTGCTACTGGGGATGAACTTGCGCTCCAGCGTGCCCCGCTACGTTCCTGACGTGTTGCCGATCGCTTCGAACCGGCCGTACATTGGATTGGTGGTAGTGACCGTGGTCGGTGGGATGCTCTATGGGGCCCTGGTCCTGCGCCCGAGTTTTCTCTTGCGCCGTGCCGAAGACAGACATCTTGCGGGCCAGGAGGCGGGGCCGGACTACGAAAAAGCGGTGTCGGCGGGCGGATTTCAGGGCGAGGCCCAGGAAAGCTACGGGATGTATCTTCTGGGGCAGGGCCGGCCCGATGCCGCATTGACATCATTTCGCGTCGCGCAAAAGGAATTGGATACGGGCAGACTCTATTTCTTGATGTACGAGGCGGCCACGGCCCTGGGCGACGAAGAATCAGCAGGGCAGTACCGGGAAGCGTGCCTGGCGCGATGGCCCTGGGCGACGTCTCGATTTTTACGGTGACAAAGGATCTGGTGGATTTCCGACGGGGTTTTCTATCGAAATCACGGTGTCGGACCGGTCATCCGAGTTTCCGTCGAAGGTGGCCGGCAGGAGACTTTGGATGGTTACCACATCATCAACATCCACACCTTCTTTGATGTGGACCCGATACACGCGGTCGACCTTGGGGACAAAAACATCGGAGTGCCACGTCGTATCGTAGACCTGACCGCTCACTACCCGGGTCCCGGTATTGGCTTCGACGATGGAAATTTCCCGACGAAGGGGATGGGAGGTCTGAAGGTCAATCTGAACGCGATTACCCCGAAGATCCAACCAACGGGAGCCCGAAGATTTCCATTGAAACACGGGTAAACTTGTCGTGGCCACGCCAAGGGGTTGGGGGTGCCCGTCATTGGATTTTACGGAGGCATGGATTGCCGGCCATTCCTGTACTGGATTTAAGACCTCGCCGACGAGGATAGACTCAACGGAATAGATTGTCATGTTGGCAAGAAGAAGCAGAGCCAGTCCCTGGGTAACCCATAGTCCGGTGCTTTTCAAGGGAGACAACGCGAGGCCCTGTTTCAACAGCAACCATGCAATCAGGCCGGACAGGAACAGAACCGGCAAGAAAAGTGTGGGAGAAAACCAGGAGAATACGTAGGCCAGGGTGGGGGGGATCACGGCCACACAAACGATACGCCGGGTCGTGCAGCGCGGCTTTATCCCGAATATCCACAGCAGTATGTTCAAGAGCAGCGGTGCCACCAGGATGGTCAACGTGCCCACGAGCAGACGGGTCATGGTCATTTCGTGTTGGATGAAGTCTACCAGTGAAGTCGGCGCTTGGTTGGGACCCTGATTGTCGTTGTATATCCGCAGGCCCCCCACAATGACCGCAGCGATTAAAAGGGTGAATCCAACCCAGAAGAATGGCCCATCCGGTTGGCGTCGCGTGACCTGTCCCTGCTCCTGGGAGCGCTTGGCGATGCCGGGCGTCATATGGCCCTGGGGTTTGTGATGGAGCAGGATGGACTTGCACTGCCAGCAATTGCTTTGACCGCCGTTATTCTGGGCACCGCACATAGGGCACACATTGCCCTGGCTCAAATCGATTCCGCTGTCGCTGTCGGTTAGTCGAAGATCATCGGCGTCATTAATCGGGACTACCGGAGGTTTTTTTTTTTGTCCGTGTCCGATACGGCACTGCGCAGACGGGAGGCTGCATGTCCGGCCATGGGGTGGTGGGGGTCGAGTTCGAGGGTCTTTTCCCACATGATAGCGGCGTTGCGGTGGTCTCCCGCGATTTCCAATACCCGGGCCAATTGCTCATACAGCCCTATTTCATCGGGCCAGATAGCGA
>CAXBPH010000138.1:0-17726 GCA_963977445.1 uncultured bacterium
GAAGGAGAAGGAGAAGGAGAAGGAGAAGGAGAAGGAGAAGGAGAAGGCGAAGGCGAAGGCGAAGGAGAAGGAGAAGGAGAAGGAGAAGGAGAAGGAGAAGGAGAAGGAGAAGGAGAAGGCCAGACCCTTGCAAGTATTGCCAATTCTCTCCTTAGCGCATTCACCACTGCCGACCTCGACGGCAACGGCATCCTGTCTCAAGCAGAGGCAACTGCGGCATTCCCCGGGCTGAGCGCAAGTCAATTCGCGAGTTTAGATACCAATCAAGACGAAAGCTTGAGCCGCAGTGAATTGAACGAGGCGGTGAATCCCGGTTCGGGCGGTTGTGCCTTTAGCAAGAGCCAATTTACCCCGGCGGGGCTAAAACAACGACTCGGCGATGCCTTCCTTCTGGGATTGGCCGCGTTGGTCCTCGTAAGCTGGGGCAAGCGGCATACGTGACCGCCGCGTAGACGTCAAAGGGGCTAGTAGAAATTTGCAGCGTGAAAGTGCGCGATTTCCGCAGGCCCCGGAATAGAATTTTGATTATATGGGCCAGTGTGTCACCTCTTGGGGCTCACTGAACGTTGGGTATGGGGTAACTGGATGGGATCAGGGGGCTTCCGTCCAAAATGATTCGTGAGTGAACGTGGGAAACCAAATCTGATGAATGCAGTCCGACACCTTGTCGTTAGCCTATTTATTCTTGGAACTTCGGTCGGATACAGCCAGCTCGGCCCCGTCAAGACCGATTTTCACACCCTGCCCCTGGATGCTTCCCACATCGCGGTCCCCTGGTCCAACCCCGCTGCGGAAGGGGCCCTTCGGGTCCTCCTCATTGGCCCCTACAGCGCACGCGGTGACGTGATCCACCTCAACGATCATTTGGAAATGGATCTTGAGTATGTCGCCTTGTGGGATCGGGAAAACGTGGGATTCGATTCCCTTTTCCCCCAACCAGAACATCCTGAAGCCAGTCGGGAAGCCGTAATTAAGCGTCTCGAGCAGGGACTTTCCAAAAAAAAGCTTGACCTGATAATCCTCGCCCAAAGCGACCCCGACGTTCTTCCGCCCGCAATCCAGGCCCAAATCATTGCCCGCGTCGAAGGGGGCGTCGGACTACTCATGACGAGCCACGGCCAGCGCACGGATTCCGGACTCGCCACGTGGTTCAACGCATTGCCTTTCCCCGATTCCATTCCCAACCTGGACCATGGGGTGGGAACACTGGGCATCGACCGGGACCTGCAAGCCGGCATGATTGCGTGTCGTGCATCGACCGCGGGGCGCGTCGTCCATTTGGCCTTCTACAATGCCCCTACGGAGAACCATTGCCTCATACCGGTTCCCGATAACCCCTACAACATACGAAAAGAATATGCAGACAATGCCTTCGCTCTGGTCACCCGGGCCGCCCGCTGGGCATCGGGACGCGACAACCCCGTGGAGATAGTCGATGTCGTTGACGTTTCGCCGAAGGGACCGGACGACGAAGAGATCCCTCCCGGCTACCCACCAGAGTTTATCGACGCGATTCGAAAAAATGCGTTTAACCAACCCCTCCGTCCCTTCGCCGTACAGCTCACGGAACCCACGACGGAAGCCCTGGATGTGTCCTATCGCCTGCGCCATGTTGGTGCCAATCTACCGGATATCCTGCGCGCCTACGAAAACGCCCCCCTCCGAAAAGGGGAAACTTTTTATCCGCTCGATGTCCTGGCAGCACCCGGCAACTATCTCCTCGATATCTGGCTCAAGAATAGAAAAGGTATCGTTGGCTGGCATACAGAGCCCCTCTATATCCCCGGTTGGCCGACCTTATCCGAGATTTCGCTAGCGCAGGAAGGCAAAGACGTCGTCTGGCTGAAACCCAATGACTTTCTCGTTGTCAATGCAACGGTTGCCCCGGGCCCCATTTCGACCAAACACGCACTGGGAACCATCTACGCCCGTGCGGTCGACAGTTTTGGTCGGCAGGTCGCCAGCAATGACGTTACCGTAAATGTCGATGGCGGCCCGGTCTCCCTCCGGCTGGAAATAGCCGATGTCATCGCCCCACTCATCCAGATAGAAGTCTTTGCCCTGTCGAGCGCCTTCACCGAAGAGGCTACGGTTGTGCAGGAAGCCGCCCGGGAAATTTTCTATCTTCCCGTTCGGACTGCCGCCCCCCCGTTGGACCCGATCACCATCGTTACCACCAAAACGCGGCCCGACTACGGCACCTACCAGCAACTGGAGATCA
This sequence comes from uncultured bacterium, assembly GCA_963977445.1. GTDB lineage: Bacteria > Hydrogenedentota > Hydrogenedentia > Hydrogenedentales > JAEUWI01 > JAEUWI01. Next base: position 2,222 of record CAXBPH010000138.1, read on the forward strand.
TGCGGGACAGATTCGGGGCATCTGTTCTCCACGCTCCCCTGTCGATCGACACACTACTTGCCGCTGGGCGCACAGGACTTGCCCGAGCCAGTCAATTGGTCGACACGAGCCAACCAGAGATTCCGAGAGGCCTCGTGCGCACCCCTTGTCTTTCCTCCCCCGACTATCGAAGCCAATTGCAACGTACCATTGAGTCGTCCATCCTTCAGTCCTTCGCCGGTGGCCCGGCATATTATTCATTGGGCGCGGGTAATGCCCTCACCCACTCCGATGTGGAGCTGTGCCAGGGGCCCGACTGTATGGCCGTCTGGCACGAAGATATTCAGCGCGCCTACGGCACCCTTGATGCCGTCAATCTACGCTGGGGTACCGACTTCCTCACCTGGGAAGAAGTAGAGCCGCTTAACCTGGAACATTGCCGCGACACCGCCAACTACCTTCCCTGGATCGATTTTCGCTCCACAATGAACAACGTCTTCACCAGGAGCATCACCCTGGGTGCTGAAAAATCTCGCGAGGTAGATCCCCAGGCACAAATCGGCTTTCAACCCGCACCTACCCTGCCCAAACCCCAGACGGGGATTCAGTGGGATCAGATTGCCGCGGCCACCGACTATATGGTCGTTCCCGATGACCCCAATACCCTCCGTCGACTGCGGTCTTTTGGCGATCTCCACCCCTGGAGCGGCGTCGTCGTTGGAAACGAACAATTCGACGAATCACAACCATCGGGTTCCTGGCTTGCCTGGCACTACGCGCTCGAACAAGTGCCTGCCCTGTGGCTCAATGAACCCTTTTCCGGGACCCTTTCCCGCGTGGTGTCACCGGAGGGAGTAGACCCGGGTGCCTTCGAAACCTTTGCTACCATCCGAAATAACCTCGCCCACGGCCTCGGAACCCTCTTACTTCAGGCCAAACCCTACCGAAATGGTATTGCCTTTCTCGATACGCCAAAGAATGACCTGCTGGTCGCGGCACTGCCCACACTCGATGAGCGAGACTCCCGGTCCGAAACGTGGTTTGCCCAGTCCTTGAACACACTGGGCTTTGTTCCCATCGTCCATTCACTGAATAGCGACCTCGGTCTAAACGCGGACGGGTTAAATTCAATCATCCTCGCGGATACCTACGTGCTGACCCCTGAAGAAATCGACTTTCTGAAAGCCTTCCACAAGCACGATGGACTGGTCATCGCCAGCCGCCTCCCGAAAGAACTCGGCACACCCCTTGATGTAGAAGACGGTGGAGCCCTGCCCTTCCTTCATCCCGTGTTGCCCAACGAGACGAACCCGAGGCTCTGGTCCAATCGTCCCGTCTGGGTTCGGGAATTGCAGGCAGGCTCTCCCGTTTCCGAACAGCTCGACACCTTGCTCAGTCAGGCGGGCAACGTGCCCATGCCGGATATCAAAGGCGATTCCGACGAGCGGGGCGACCTGCACGAATATTACTTCGCCTATGACTCGGCAACGTTGCTGGCCTTTTTGCCGCGACACGACTTGGCCAAGCCCCTTCATCGGGCGACTTACAGTATTCCCGATGACCGCTACGGCTACGATCTCCTCGCAACGGAGCCCCTTCCATTCAAGACGAGGTTTCAATGGAGCCCTACACCGGGCCAACCCGCCCTCCTCTCCATCTTGCCTTATAAAGTCACCGGACTGCGTCTGGACGTACCCGCCCTGGCCAGTCGGGGTAGCCGACTCCCTGTCGACGTAACGGTAGAAGCGAAGAAAGCCGATGCCCCCCTCGGACAGCACTTGATCCAGATACGCGTTGAGGGCACATCAGGGAAGGAACTACCCCACTACCGCCAGACCCTATCGACCGACGAGGGGGCGGCGCACGCATTTGTCCCCCTCGCACAAAACGAGACGCCCGGACGCTACCTTGTAACCGCTACAGACCTGCTTACCGGCATGGCTGAGGAAGTGCTCGTCACGATTCAGTAATACGCCCCTAATCCCATGATTTTCGTTTCCATATACAACTCAAACCCCGAATTCACCGTATAGACAAATGACCCTAGAGCAGTTATAATGCTTTCGTAGAATGTCGCATTGTCGTCAAATATTTACCTCTAGTCTTATTCGTTCCGTATGTGGGACGCTACCAGCATCCGGGGGATGCATTTTCTAAAGACACTCTTACAGAGTGAAAGGATATTGAGATGGCGGCAACCGATATTGCCGGACTCATAGAGGCCGTTTCCGAAGCAATCGTGTTCTTGGAGCCCGATGATCTGAATGGTCTTGCGGACATCCATAGTCAATTAGAAGATGTTGACAACTGGGCCAATGATTGTGGTTTTGAGCGCACGTCCATGGCGGCAGTGGCCCTACGGGAAATTCTTGAAAAGATCATTCTCCAGGAATACGAGGCCCCTGAAAAAGGTATCGCCATCCTGACAAAGACGCTGGGAAACTTTCAAAACCTCGTTCGTCAGGGCATTCGCGACGACGAGATCGATTTTCCCGTAGAACTGGGAATTCCTGCCGTTCGAAACGGTAAACCATCCGCCCCCGCTCCAGCAGCAGAATCGCTGGAAAGCCAACCTATATACAGTTTTGCTGTCCAATTGCCTGCCTACGTCGATGAAAGCATTTTCAGCGAATTCCTCTCCAGACAGGTAAGTGTGCTCGAAGAGGTAGAATCCGCACTTCTCGACATAGAACAAGGGAACTGCACGACTTCGATGGGGGAGCTTACCCGCCATCTCCACACCCTGAAGGGTGAAACAGCCTTGCTCGGCCTGGATGATATTGAGCATCTGTGCCACTTGGCCGAGGACTTGCTCGATCGCGAGTCGCCTCCCGAAGTGGCCGACCGCCTCTTGGCCCTGAAAGACTGGCTGAAGCAGGCCTTTGACACCTATGCCGGCAATGGAACACCTCCCGTCCCCCCAAAGGAGATGGAACGTATATTAATCGAGGGGCTGAATGACGCCGCCCCAATTCAGGTGGAAACCGAAGCCCCGGTAGCACCTGCATCGCCCCCTGCCGCGGAGGTGCCCACGGCCGAAGACGAAGAGCAGCCCCAATCGAAAGCGCCACCAGAAACCGAGTCCCTCACGTCCACAGCAGACAAGACGTTGGTTGGTGAAGGCGATGTGGAGGAAGGCCATAATTGGAACTTTTCAGCCGGGCCCCTTACGGGGGATCGGGAGCTCATTGCCGATTTTGTCGTGGAAGCAACAGAACATCTGGACACCTCTGATGTGCAATTGCTTACGCTGGAGATGGAGCCCCGCGACCTGGACGCGATCAACGCTATTTTCCGCGCTTTCCATACGATAAAAGGTGTCTGCGGCTTTATTGCCCTTGAGGAGATGCAGGCCCTGGCCCACGAAGCGGAAAATCTGCTCGATATGGCCCGCAAAGATGTACTCATTCTCGAAGGACCCTATCTGGACGTGGTGTTCGACGCTATCGACATGCTCAAAGCCCAAATTGCGAATGTACGTCGGGCGTTGGAGGAAAATGTCGATCTGGAACCCGAGCTGGGGTTGCCCGTGTTATTGACACGAATGGTCCGTTTGGCTCGGGGAGAGGTCCCCCCCGCCGAAAAAATAGACTCATCTGCGTACTCCCCCACTGGTGCGCCACAGAATCTGGGTGAAATCCTTGTCGAACAAGGCACCATCACCCACGAAGACTTGGATGAGGCGCTCGAGTTGCAAGAAAACACCCAGCCTTCGCCCAAAAAGCTGGGTCAGGTCTTACAAGATAGCGCCTTGGTCAATAAATCGCAGGTAAACGAGGCACTTCATCTACAGCAAGATAGCTGCCCGGACGAAAAACTCGGTGAAATCCTTATCAACCGGGGAGCCGTAGACAGCGCGGATGTGGCCCAATCGTTGCGTAAGCAAACGAGTGCCCCCGCAAAGCCAAAACTTGGCGAGGTCGTGGTTGCCTCAGGAAAAGCCTCCGCCCGAGATGTTGCTCAGGCGTTGCGTATTCAAAAAGAGCAAAAAGAGATAGATGTGGCGACCTCCAGAGAAGAGCGACCTGCCAATGCCAATGGCGATTCCGGAGCCGTCATGATTCGGGAAACGGTAAAGGTGGACGCCTACCGACTGGACCAATTGGTCGATATGATCGGTGAATTGGTCATCGCTGAATCCATGGTATGCCAATCGAAAGAGCTCAGGACCATTCTGTCGACCGACCTTACCAGGCAAGTGAGCCAGCTCGACAAAATTACCCGAGAATTGCAGGAAATGGCCATGGGCCTCAGGATGGTTCCCGTGCGCCCAACTTTCCAGAAGATGGCACGCCTCGTCCGCGATGTTGCTCGTAAGACCGGTAAAGAAGTTAATTTCAATATGCAGGGGGAAGATACGGAACTCGATAAGACCGTCGTTGACCGCATCAGTGACCCGCTGGTGCATATGATCCGCAATTCGGTAGACCACGGTCTCGAAGCGAATGGATCCATTCGTAAAGCGGCCGGGAAATCCGTCTCCGGCACGGTGACATTACGGGCCTATCACAGTGGTGGCAGCATCCACATCGAGATATCTGACGATGGCCGAGGCCTTGATCGCGAAGCAATCCTGAGTAAAGCACGGGAGCGCAATCTGATAAGCGACAATGGCGAGAGCATGCCGGACAAGGAAATCTGGCAACTTATCTTCGAACCAGGCTTTTCTACCGCAAAACAACTCACCGAAGTTTCGGGGCGCGGTGTCGGAATGGACGTGGTGAGGAGAAATATTGAAGCGTTGCGCGGCGAAATAGATATACATTCGGAGGCAGGAGTGGGCTCTCGCTTCACAATTAAACTACCCCTGACATTGGCCATTATTGATGGTATGGTCGTTCGGGTTGGCGCGGAACGTTACATAATACCCACACTCTCCATCGTCGTTTCTGTGCGCCCCAAATCATCCGAACTCTACACCATCGTCGGCGCCGCCGAAACAATGAAACTGCAAGGAGAAATCATTCCCCTATTTCGTCTTCATGAACTATTCGATGTGTCCGGTGCGGTACAATCACCGACAGAAGGTACCGTCGTAGTCCTGGAGAACACGGGGAAGCGGGTCGGACTATTGATAGATGAAATCCTGGGCCAGCAACAGATCGTAATCAAGGCTTTGGGAGATTCCCTGAAGGGCGTCAAGGGAATTGCAGGAGGCGCAATAATGCCCGATGGAAAAGTTGGCCTGATACTCGACATTGCAGATCTGGTTCGACTTGCAACCGAAGGAACACCTGTTTAGACTGCTGTGTGCACGTCTATCAATCGACAAGGAGCAAGGCAGTGAGTGATATAGCAGCTATGGTCGACGACAACGTCACTACGGGAAAAGAAAGCCTCGCTGGTAAGTATCTTACCTTCGAACTCGGCCAGGAAGTTTACGGCATTGAGATCCTGAAAGTGCAAGAAATTATCGGCATCATGAGCATAACCCATGTGCCGAAGACACCTGACTACGTCCGTGGGGTAATCAATCTGCGCGGCAAAGTTATACCGGTCGTCGAGCTGCGTCGAAAATTTCGCATGAAGACCGTCGAGGATACGGAGAGAACCTGTATCATTGTAGTCCAGGTCCGCGGTACCGATGGCTCGATTATTATGGGGATACTTGTTGATGAAGTTTCGGAAGTAGTAAACATACCCGCAGACATGATCGAATCCGCGCCGACTTTTGGGACCAATGTAAATACGGCATTTATACTGGCCATGGGAAAAGTTGGGGACCGTGTCGTTATCCTCTTGGATGCAGACAAGGTGCTAACGATAGAAGAAATGGTTACTCTCGAGCGATCGAGTGGGGACTAAGAGCGTTTCCCGCCGGGGTTAAACCCGACCAAAGTCACGTTCATAGGTTCAATACCCGCATATTAACAGGAGTAGTCCCTTATGGGAATGAAAGTAGAATATATCAACCCCTTCATTGAGAGCACCTACGATCTCTTTTCAACCATGTTGGGCTGCAAAGCGGTCCGTGGTGATGTCGGCGTTGCTGCCCCCGGCGCTAACCCCCGGGATATCATGGCGCTGATTGGCCTGTCTGGAATGGCCCGCGGCATGGTTGCACTGGCTTTTCCCGTCGATACGGCCTTGAACATGGTAAACACGCTCCTTTCCACCAAAATTACTACGGTCGACGATACCGTCTCCGATGCCATCGCTGAAATGGTAAACATTGTGGCCGGCGGTGCCAAGTCGAAGCTGAGCGGCGACCACCGCCCCCCCATCGACCTCAGTCTCCCCACCGTCGTTCGGGGCAACAATTACAATGTAGACTATCCATCAGGCTCGGTCTGGCTGGAAGTCCCATTTAACAGTGACTTGGGTTCCTTTACCCTGCGTGTCACATTTGAAATGGAAGATAATTAAGAGCGGGTCTCTTGGATTGAGAAAGGAACTTATTCGATGAAAGCTTTAGTTGTTGATGATTCTGCTGTGATGCGGAAGGTGCTAATCGGCGCATTGGGACGGGCAAACATTACCGATGTGGACCAAGCCGCCGACGGGCAAGAGGCAGTGACGGCGACAGAGGCACAGGAATACGATCTCGTGCTGATGGATTGGAACATGCCCAACATGCTCGGTATCGATGCGGTCAAAAATATTCGTCAGAATGGAAAAACCATGCCAATAATCATGGTTACCACAGAAGCGGAAAAGAGCCGAGTCATTGACGCATTGAAAGCGGGCGCCCAAAACTACGTTATCAAGCCCTTCGAGCCCGCTACCATTGTCAATAAAATACAAGACGTTTTGGCAAAAGCGAATGGCCGATTAACCTGATCTCTCAAAACTTGGATTTAATTCACACTACATGAGCATTGAGCTCCCGAACGATAACCGCTACCATCTCCAACCCGGCTACATATATTGTTCACCGACCCAGGCTATGGTGCATACCGTTGTGGGCAGCTGTGTGAGCGTGTGTGTCTGGGATCGTCATTTGAAGTACGGCGCAATGAATCACTTTTTGTATCCAAGTATAGACGACCCCAATCGGGCGACGCCCATCTATGGCAATGTGGCGACTGCGGAGATGGTTCGGATGATGCAGGAGAGTGGCTCAGCGATAGAGGACCTCGTCGCGCAGATACTCGGCGGCGCTTGTCCCAAGGGGAATCAGGAGAATCCAGTTGGACTCCAGAATGTCGCGGTGGCCCGCCAGGTGCTCACCCGCAAGGGTGTGGAGATCATTTCGGTGGACACGGGCGGAACAATGGGTAGAAAGGTTGTATTCGACACAAACTCAGGGCATGTCATGACGCTCAAAGTACATCGAATCCGTGAAGCGGATTGGTCGAATATGGATAGTACCCCGAATACCTGACACGGTTGGCAACGAGTGGAGAGCTCACACAACGTGAACATAGCATGAACAAGACTACCTTCGAAAACTTCAAGCAACTCGTCTACGAGAAGAGTGGTATCACCCTCGGCCCGCAGAAAGTAGCGCTTGTCACTGCCCGCGTAGCCAAGCGGATGCGCGCCCTGGATATCGCTGACCATGACGAGTATCTTCGCTATGTAATCGCCGATTCAACCACAAATGAGCTGGTCCATCTACTGGATTCTATCTCTACCAATGTCACCAGCTTTTTCCGGGAATCTGCCCACTATGATTTTCTGACGAAACTCATCGAGCAGTGGCAGGTTTCTTCGCAGCCAAAGTTTAGAATCTGGTGCGCTGCAAGCTCCACCGGTGAAGAGCCCTATTGCCTGGCGATTACGACACTGGAAGCGCTCGGCCGAAGCCACCCGGACTTTCGCATACTAGCAACCGACATTTCGACCCGGGCCTTAGAGGCCGCGCGTGTCGGCACTTACTCGAACGCCAAGCTGGAGCCAGTCTCCGCTGGACTTCGCCAGAAATATTTTACCCGTGAGGGAGTCGGAGACAGTGCAGAATACACGGCGAAGGATGAATTGAAACGCATCATTTCTTTTAATCGCCTGAACCTATCTGCCCCTCCCTTTCCGATGAAAGGTCCCATGGACGTTGTTTTCTGTCGCAACGTCATGATCTATTTCGACAACAAAGTCCGACAACGTCTACTTGACGAAGTCGTTCGCCTCTTAAAACCCGGTGGCTATCTCATGATTGGCCATTCGGAAAGCCTTGCCGGAATTAATGTCCCCCTGAGCGTCGTTCAGCCCGCTGTCTATCAGAAAGCACCGTAACGAGTCGTGAAAACTTATCTAACCAGATTCCATACGCCTCCCATTTCTGCAGAAAGTCGCCATTGAAACTGACCGTCGGCATATCGGATATGAAGACTTCGCAAAATGCGGATGATATCATCATCACCTATTCGTTGGGTTCGTGCGTGGGGTTATCCCTCTACGACCCAAAGATTAAGGTGGGTGGAATCATACATTGCATGCTGCCCCTCTCGCGGATAGACCCCGAACGGGCGCGCACCATGCCCCATATGTTTGCGGATACCGGCGTACCATCGCTAATCCAATCGCTCCTGGACATGGGCGCAGAAAAAGGCCGATTGATAGCCAAAGTTGCCGGGGCCGCGAAACTCCTGAACAGTAGCAATACCTTTAATATTGGCGAAAGAAATCAAGTAGTCGTGCGTAAAGTATTATGGAAAAATAAAATCTTAGTCGCCGGAGAAGACACGGGCGGCTCCTGCGCACGAACCATGTTTTTAAACATGGAGTCGGGCACAACTACACTGCGCTCAGGGGGTAAAGAATATGATCTTTGAGCCTTTTTATCCTAACCGGGCACTTCTGGTGTCACCCGTCAGACGTCGGCAAAGCGTCTTCGCAGGGGGTGATCTACTATGAGTATCCGTGATCAGGTATTGGAGCGCATACCAGAAATCCCCTCTCTGCCCGTCGCGGCTACCCAGGTGCTCCGTCTGGCACAGGACTCAGATTCAGGAATCGGCGAAATCATGGCCGCCATCGAGTTTGATCCCGGCTTAACATCCGACATATTGCGCCTGGCGAATTCCGCCTTCTTCGCAGGCCCGCGACAAGTAAGTACCTTACGAGAGGCTGGCGTCCTTTTCGGCACCCAACGTATCGTGGAACTGGTGCTCGCGTCTTCCGTCTTCCCAATCGCCAAACACCCCCTTGAGGGGTACGACCTTCCAGCAGGAGAATTGGTAAAGCATTCTATGGCGGTCGCTATCGCTGCGGACAAACTGGCAGCACTACTAAAGCGGCCTGCGCCCAATCATACCTTCACCGCTGCCCTTCTCGCAGATATTGGAAAGATTGTGTTGGGGACCTTTCTTAAGGTCGATGCCGAACCCATTTTCAAGCTCGCTATGGAAGAAAAGATATCATTTGAGGTCGCTGAGAAGAAAATCCTCGGTATCGACCACGCCGAAGTCGGGGCAACCCTCCTGCAGGAATGGAACTTACCGGAAAACGTCATCGACGTCGTTCGGTGGCACCATGAACCCAACCAGCTTGACGGTGACAAATACGTCGTCGATCTCGTCCATGTGGCCGTCCAGATTAGCGTCAGTTGTGGCCTCGGCATCGGATTGGATGGTTTGAACTACTGCGCGTCACCAGAAGCGATCTCGCGACTTGGCCTGAACAATTCTTTACTCGAGCAGGCTACCTGCAATATGGTTGCTGACCTGACTCAAATGCAGCACTTGCTGCCCGGTAACCCCGAAGGATCCTGATATGCCATATAACATTCTTATCGTTGATGATTCCGAAACGGTGCGGGCCGTAATCGCGCGGACCCTGGAGATGGCAGGAGTCGATATTCGAAACCTTCATCACGCGGAAAACGGTGAGGTAGCGCTGGGTATTTTACGGGATGAATGGATTGATCTCGTCTTTACCGATATCAACATGCCCGTCATGACCGGCGTGGAAATGATTTCAAAAATGCAGGAAGACGAACTCATGAGCACGGTCCCTGTTGTCGTCGTCTCCACTGAGGGCAGCAAGACTCGCATCGAAGACCTTATGAACAAAGGGGTTCGCGCTTATATCCGAAAACCTTTTACACCCGAAAAAGTAAAAGAAATAATTGACGAACTACTACAGGGGAAGCGTGATGAGTAACGAAAATTCTCAAATACTCAATAAGGTCTTTACGAGCGTGCTCGAGCAGCTCGCCTTCATGTTTGCGGAACCCCCTGAAAGCGAATCACCCGATTTAGGAACAGCGGGCATCGTTCAGGTTTCCATGAGTTTCCACGGGCCATTCCACGGCACCATGGATCTCACCGTACCGCGATCCATGTGTGAAGAATTGGCTGCCAACGTGCTGGGCCTCGATCCAGATGATGAGATGGTCACCCGCTCGCCCTTTGACGCCCTGAAAGAATTGTTGAACATCACGTGCGGCAACGTGTTGACCACACTCGCAGGCGACACACCCGTTTTTGACCTCAGCATTCCCGCCACAGAGCAATTGGACGCCGCCGCATGGGACGACCTCCGGACTCGGTCAACAACGGCCTATTGTCTGGTCGACGATTTTCCCGTATTGCTCCATATGGAAACTTCGGAAACCTCCTGAAAAACACGGGCTATTCCTGTTACATAGACGATTTACGTAATAGGACGTTGAATACAAAGGGTGCTTAATGAACGACGAATTCATCGTAGGCGAACCGGGAATATCCAGGCCTGTTCGGGTATTGGTGGTTGATGATTCCGCCTTGGTACGACGCATACTCGAGGACGAGCTGACGCGCGATCCTGGCATCGAAGTGGTCGGAACGGCTTCTGACCCGTACTTTGCCCGAGACAAGATCGTACAACTCAAGCCGGATGTGCTGACCCTCGATATAGAAATGCCCCGCATGGACGGGCTTACCTTCCTGCGAAAACTCATGGCCCACTTTCCGATGCCCGTAATCGTCGTATCCTCGCTCAGCAGGAAGGGTGGTGAAGTCGCCCTGGAAGCCATCGAGGCTGGTGCCGTGGAAGTCATGTGCAAACCGGGCGCAGCCTATACGGTGGGCGACATGTCAATCGAGCTTGCCGACAAGATCAAAGCGGTCGCCCGCATTCCAATGACAAAACGTACCACACAGACAAAAAACGCGACCGTGTCGCCAGCGCGTCTCGCCATGACAAAGACGACCAACAAGGTCATCGCTATCGGGGCTTCCACCGGAGGAACAGAGGCGTTACGGGCCCTGCTGATGACCCTGCCGGCCAATGCGCCCGGCATCGTCATCACCCAACATATGCCGGAGCATTTCACCCGCTCCTTCGCCGACCGACTGAACCAACTCTGTGCAATCGAAGTAAAAGAAGCCGAAGATGGCGATCGGGTGGTCCCGGGTCGCGCCTTAATTGCACCGGGGGCCTACCACATGCTGCTGTCCCGCTCCGGTGCCCAGTATGCCGTCCAGGTCAAAGAAGGGCCCCTCGTCTCCCGTCACCGCCCTTCCGTCAATGTGCTGTTTAAATCGGTCGCTAAATACGCCGGACAAAATGCCGTCGGGGTAATGCTGACGGGCATGGGCAGCGATGGTGCGGAAGGCATGCGAAGCATGCACGATGCAGGGGCCAAGAATATTGCACAGGACGAAACCACCTGCGTCGTCTTTGGCATGCCCAAGGAAGCTATCGCGGCGGGAGGCGTGGACTTTACCCTCCCCCTGGATGCCATTGCACAAAAGATGCTTACGCTGGCGGCGCAGGAATAAACGAAGCCCATACGTTGGGAGCAGGTGGGTGAGCGCAGGCGAAGCCCGAGGCTAGACCTCGAAACCGTGTTGCTTCAGTTCTTCGGCAATCTTGCCCTTGTCATATGGCTTAACAATGTAGCCATCACATTGTTGACGAAAGGCTTCCATGACATTCTTCGAGTCGTGAAGGGCACTGGTGATGACAATCTTCGCCCCATCACCGAGCATGATACCGCTTTCTTCTTCCAAGGCCCGAATCTTCTTCAGCGCGGCCTGACCGTCCATTTTGGGCATCATGATATCGAGGCAAATCAGATCGTAGGTCGTGTCAGTCTCCAGGGAGATCTGCACCGCCTTAACCGCCTCTTCCCCATCGATCGCAACATCGCAATTGCCGTAAGACTCAAGAATCCGGCTAAGAACCCGTCGGCTGGTGAAATCATCTTCCACGACTAGAATTCGCATGGTCTCAATTCTCCTTGCCCAGGCCCTCCCGAAGACCCTAACTCACCCCTTAGACACAAAAAGGCCCCAATTAGTGGACAAGCAGGGAATAAAACGAATAAATATCAGAGAGCCAGAGGCGCTCGAATGTATGTGATAATTGTTGTGCTTGTCTAAACTATTGAGGCCGTTCGCTACGCAGAACGTATCGAACAACTTAAGAATGACACAGTCTTCCCCTGCTGTCAATACTGAATATAAATTTAGCTCTTTCGCTTCTCTGCCCGCAGCGCGGAAGTCATCTGCTTTTGGGTAATGCCACCGTGAGATGCATGCCAGACCACTTTCGTCCCGGCAATCAGAAAAAGCTGGGGAGACTCATGGCGAATCCCCAATACCTCGGCAAGCTGATTCGAAATAGCCCGGTTTTCAACGACATAATTGATATATACCGGAGCTCCGGCCTCCCCGGCGCCTTCAACATAGTCCCGAACCTCATCCAGCGCATTGCTGGAGATGGGACAGCGGGTGCTGTGCTTCAGGAGAAAGAGTGGCGTCCCCTCGCTGGCCGAGAGACAGGCTTCCAGGGCCAATTCCGAATCAATGGTAATCATGGCGTCTTCCTTCCGCACGGCACCGGCAGCGGCCAGACCACGCATCATATGATTGATAAAGCGAAACATGCCCCCCATTCTACCGCGCAGCAACGCCCGGCGCACATCTTTTGACCCATTTACGGGCAGGATGTTATACTACCGTGCGATTCAGAACGATATTTTTCCACTTCTAAGACCTTATTCAGCAACCTTTTAGCCCGAGAACCACCATGGCAAAACGTGCATACATAAAAACTTTCGGCTGTCAGATGAATGAACACGACAGCTTTCAAATGCGGGCCGTGTTGGAGCGCGAAGGCTATGAGTTCACGGAAAACCAGGACGAGGCCAATCTCATCCTCGTAAACACCTGTTCCGTCCGCCACAATCCGGAAAATAAAGTCTATAGCCTCGTCGGCACCCTGCGGGACCGTAAAAAGGCCGACCCCAGCCTCATTATTGGCGTCGCGGGCTGCGTCGCCCAGCAGGAAGGCAAAAAAATCCTCAAGCGGGACAAGTCCGTCGACATGGTCTTCGGACCCGACAATTTCTTCAAGCTCCCCGAGATGATCAAGGCCGTCCAGGAGGGCGAACGGGTCTGCAACACCAAGTGGCTCCCCCGGGATCACAAGATACAGAATTTCATCCCCGAAGAGTGGGTCGAGCGCGGCCATGTCGAAGGCATCAAGGCCTACATCGCCATCACCAAAGGGTGCAACAACATGTGCACCTACTGCATCGTCCCCTTCACCCGGGGCCGGGAAGTATCCCGTGAGCACGACAACATCCTCGTGGAAGCCAAGGCCCTCGTCCGCAAGGGCGCCAAAGAAATCTGGTTGCTCGGGCAGAATGTTAATTCCTACCGCGCCTCCAAGGATTACCAGTTCTATCAATTGCTCGACGACGTGTCGAAAATCAAGGGCCTGGAGCGCATCCGCTTTACCTCGCCCCACCCCAAAGACTGGAACAACGATCTCTCCGACCTCATGGCGAGCCGCAAACGCATCGCCAACCAGCTCCACCTCCCCTTCCAGGCCGGCAGCGACCGCATCCTCCATGCCATGCGCCGCAACCACACGCTGGACGAATACCTCGCGAAGGTAAAGTATCTCCAGCAGGTGAACCCCGACGTGGAGCTCAGCACCGACCTCATCGTGGGCTTCCCCGGCGAGACCGAAGAAGATTTCGAATGCACCATGGCCTGCCTGGAAGAAGTCCGCTTCGGCCAGGTCTTCGCCTTCAAATACTCCCCCCGCCCCGGCACCGAAGCCGAAGGCTTGGAGGACGACGTCCCCCGTGAAGTCAAAGAAGAACGCCTCGCCCGCGTCCTCACCCGGCAGCAGGAAATCAACAACGAACAACTCGCCGCCTACGAGGGTAAGGTGCAGGAAGTCCTCATCGACGCCGCCCACCCCCGCCGCCAGGGCTTCATGAACGGCCGCACCAACAACTACCGCCCCATCACCTGCCACGCCCCCGACCTCGAAATCGGCGACGTCGTCAACGTCCGCATAAGCACCTACAGCGGCCACTGGCTCGAAGGCGACGTGGTGGAAACGTTAGCGACTACGCCCGCAGAAGCAAGCTAAGCCCAAGCCCCAAGCTTTGTCAAACGAACCTTTGCGGCCAATCTTACGGGGTCGAACGTGCAGGGTCGAACCTCTTCGGTCTGAAAGGGCAACACAAAAAAATACCCTGTTCCGCGAGAGCGGAACGATAGGTACAGCTACTGAGGACCGTAGCAACGAGAAGCGAATGGACCGAGCCACACGTTCTACCGGCCCGAAGGGCCAATGCAGCATAGCCCAGGGCAACGCCCTGGGAATAGGCACGCCCTATTTCACGAAGCCCTGAAAGGGCGGCGGCATAGCCTATACCAATGCGGATGAAATATAAGGTACAACATGGCGAGATTAACCGCGTTAGTATTGGCCTATCTTTTTGTGGCGCTGGCGATCATTGGATTGTTCTTGCCCGTAATGCCCACCGTGCCCTTTCTGCTGCTGGCCGCCTGGTTTTCGGCCAAAGGTTCGGACCGCCTCCATCGCTGGTTATATGAACACCCTCTTTTCGGTAAGATGCTCATCGATTGGGAAGAGCGCGGGGCGATTTCACGAAAAGGCAAAGTGGCTACCGCAGTGACGCTGAGCGCTAGCTGGACCTTCCTATATTTTCAGCTGGAAAGCATCTGGGGCTTAGCGGCAATGGCACTTTTGTTCATTGTGATTACGACCTTCGTTGTAAGCAGGCCAGATGCTTGATTTGGCATCGCTATGGAGCGCCAGCGGCCCGCTGGCACCGTGCACCGAAAGCGCATGCCCCACCCCGCCGCATCTTCTCGTTTCCGACGGGTAAGTGAGCCCAGACACAGCAAAAAAGACGTAGGGCCCGACATTGGACCTGGCATCAAAGGATCGTGGACATTCCTGTCTGCGGCAAGGGGGGCGCGAATTTCCGACACGCGCGGCACGCTTCCTAAGTCGCCCGTATTTTCATACGTTCGTCCCTCCGAAAAACAAAGGGGGATGACCATTCACGCCACGGCGCGTCTAGACCTGCCTGACACAAAGCCCACTCAATGAGGAAAGGGGCCCGTGAAACTCTTGGCCGCCTGAGGTGCCCAAGTCGTGTTTTCCCGGGCCTGGTGGATCATTGGTACATACCAACGGGCCACGCCCATATTCGCGTGAGCCCTGTCTCAGACAAGTCATGACGCGCCGTGGCGGGAATGTCTAAGCCCCTGTTGGTCGGCTTCCCGCCCGCCGCATGGGGGCGCGAATTTCCACACGCGCGGCACAAAGGGGGATGACCATTCCCGCTCACGCCACATAGCGCCCATCCTCCAAGGCCCGACATTGT
>CAXBPH010000139.1:0-17691 GCA_963977445.1 uncultured bacterium
GGGACTCGTATCGGCGTGTGTCGACCAAAACCCAGGACTCGCTACGCTCGCCGCTCGGCTACGGTATGTCGCCCACTTCGTGGACTGAACAGTCCCTTTCAGGGGCTTTCGTCATACCCCCGACTCTGCCGGTGGTATGACGAAATAAGCGCAGGTTCATCTCGGACATCTTTCGGTTCATTCGGTTTTCAGCTTCCAGACTTGGGGCTTGGGAGCGCAGGCGGCTCGCCTGCATTACGTCGAAGACGTATTACAACGTGCCTTTGGCCCGGGGCAGACGAGCTGCCCAGCTTAGGCGTGTCCGAGACCTGGTATATCTTCGCTTATTTAGATCGCGTTCTATTAATTTCGATGTTATTGGGGCGTTAATCGGGGATCTTATGGTAGGAGCTGTTAGCGGTCACTCGAATGAAGGTGTCCGCTATCTGGACGCCGCCCTGTATCGCTTCGATATTTGTCATGAGCACTGATGGCCCAGCCGTGTCGGGTGCGTGGATGGCAAAGAAATATTGACCCACGGACCCTGGCGATTGGGTATTATATCCCCGGGTGAGTTTGTTCAACCAAAAGAGGTGTTCCCGATGAATGAGCGTACGAGACTATCGAAACAGGCAACAACACCGCTGCATCTGGATGATACGGACCATGACGACGACGAACCGCGGGGGATACTGCTTTCTCGAAAAGAAGCACTTGCCGTAATGGCGGGCGTAGGGACGGCTGTTCTGGTCGGTGGTCGTCCGGTCCGCGCGGAGTCCGCTGTTACAGAACCCAAAGTTTGCGTTGCATTGCCCGAGATGACAGATGGCCCCTTCTATCTGGATAAGATGCTCGAGCGCTCTGATATTCGCCTGGAGCCCAGTGATGGATCGGTCCGACCCGGTATTCCCCTCGATCTGGTTTTTGATGTGTCCCGTTTGGTCGATTCGACCTGTGTGCCGCTGGAAGGGGCCATCGTCGATGTCTGGCATTGTGATGCCCTCGGGGTTTACTCCGGCGTACAGGATCGCAACGGCAATTCAACGGCACAGACCTTTTTACGGGGCTATCAGCAAACGGACCCGGGGGGCCTGGCCCATTTCGTCACCATTTATCCGGGGTGGTATCGGGGACGGGCCGTACATATTCATTTCAAGATTCGTTCAACCAGCGACGCGGCCCAAGCCTTCGAGTTTACTTCCCAGCTTTTCTTCGATGATGGATTGAGCGACATGGTTCACGCCACCGAAGCCTATGCGGCGAATGGTCAGCGTGGGACGCGTAATGCCCAGGATGGCATCTTCCAGGGCGGCGGCGATCAACTGACCCTGGACGTGTCGAAGACAGATGAAGGATATGCTGCGGTCTTTGCAATTGCCATCGACACGGACCGTGCGCCCAACCGTTGAGCGGGGACGGGGGCTTGGAGGACGGCCTCCCCTCCACCAGCTTAGGAAACCTGGAAACGGGGACGTCAAGCAGAGGCTTAGACGTCCGCGTTTACGATGCGACGAGATTCGACAGTGCGGTGACCATGGGGACAGTTTTCGATTGCGGCGTGTCGCGGTGTAATGGAATCGCGTCGTTGATCAATCGGTAACTGTACCCGGAGACGTGGGGTCATTTTTTCTCACACGAACCGACGTTGTCGGATCGCCCTCCAGTGGTGCGTGTACGACATGGCCCGGGGCATTGTCTATGGCTCCAACAAGGTTGGTTCCCAGAGACTGAAGTCCCTGCCAGCCTGGTTAGCAGAGAGCCATGTGTTCTGTTCCGTTTTAGTATCTTCCTTCAACGTAGACTCGGTCGTGTCTTTGGAGCCGACGATCCAGGATAGATGGGGGGAAAAGAAATTAATTCTACCTTTCAGTTTCGTCCCAAACATGCCTGCCGCTCCGATCAGCCATCCAGAATCCCCGCCAATAGCGTCGGAGCCATCCTCAAAATAGTGGGTAAAGTAGAATCCGCCCCGAAAATCGTAAAAATCAGTTACGGGGTATGTCTTGCCTCGGCTTGCCAGCGTTGCAATTGTCCTCTGCCCATCTTTTTCAACACGCAGCGTCAGGGGGAGATCGTCACCTGTGTCGTGATGCCATTGCCACGTGCCGGTGAATAGCGTAACCTCACGGGTTGCGGTCCAAGGGCGCTCCGTAGTTTCCCCCTTCTCGGTGATCCTGATGGAGCCCTCCATCCTATCGTCGTGAGCCGTCCCGTCGAAATAGAGGTTGAAGGTATCGTATTTGGAGTTCTCTTGCATGCCAAACCAACGTACGCGGTCATCCCACAGATCGAACTTCACGCTACCTTCCCATGCTGTATTTTCGGGAATATGGAAACGTCCGACCACCTCGGTGACCGTCTGTCGTAGCTCCATACAAAGTTCCACGGGGCCCCGCGTGGTCTCCAAGGTGCCCTTCCAACTGCCCGCCAATTTAACCGGAATAAGCCACGTATTTATTTTTCCCCGGACACCCCTTCCTACCCCGAAGCCGGTATAATATGGGACATTGGGGTTGCCCCCGAAGGGCGATTCGATAGTGCCATACATCCCGATGACTTCATTGTAGATCGCGAGGGTCTTGTTGGGCTTCCACTCGCCCATGGTGAACTGATTGGAGACGATCCGTGCTCCTGGCTTGAGGAAATGAAAGAGTTTGGGGCGTAGCTCTATATTGGCAGCGTGCCCGAGGAAGAGCGTGACGACCGTAGCCTCGCCGAAGTCTTGGGTAAAGAGGTCTCCTTCGATAAATTCCACGCGGTCGGAGACGCCGGCCTTCTCCGCGTTTTCGCGGCTCTGTCGGACGAGTTCGGGGTCTATTTCGACGCCGACGGCCCGCTGAGCGCCAAAATCGCGGACAGCGGCGATGACAATGCGCCCATCACCCGACCCGAGATCGTAGACGATGTCATCTTTTCCGACGTGGGCCATCCAGAGCATATCCTGGACAGATTCTACTGGGGTCGCGACGTAGCGAATTGGGTATCTCTTTGGTTTCTTGGTACCTTCGTCGCTGAAAGCGAAGTTGCACAGCACAAGGCTCAATATAAGCGCGATACAGCGATTAGAATTGTGAAATTCGTTCATGCGTGCCTCCATCGACGGGCACAACACGATGATTGGCCCCCTTTGCCGTCCTGAGTGCGCTTCATTGAACAATGGCGTCACGCACCCTGCGTTGGAGTGTAGCATGAATCTCGTAGAAGTCTGGTGTTTTTTGAGCTTTTGCTTTGTGTCCAGTGGTGCGTCTACGACATGGCACGGGCGTTGAGTCAGGCGAGACGGCCTACTTGCGTTTGGCCGTCTCGCCGATAGTGGATCGTGTTTCTTTGCGAATGCGTGGCTTGACTACAGGAGCCCTCTCTTGTCCCACAGGTCCCACTTGTCCCACCCGTCCTACTCCTTCGCGAGGGCGTCCACCAGCGAGAAGGCATAGGGATAATTATACAGGGTAATCGCGTTGCTATTACTTTGAAAATAGGCCTCTGTCATGGCCTGATGGGTGGGCCATTCAAGGGGGCTATCACCACCCCGGGATTCGAAGACAGCACTGGGCTCGGCCAGCGCTTTCCGTACGATATCGAGATAACGTGGGTCGTTTGTATGGCGATAGGCGAAAACGGCCGCGTGGAGGTGGCTGTAGTATCCCGCGACATCGGGTGCGAAATGCAGTTGTCGCTCCTTCGCAACTTCTTCCGTTTCGAGCAGCAAGGTGGACCACTTCAGCAGGCGTTCCGTGATCACGGTGTTTTCCGTCAGGTCGGCTGTTTCCATAAGTATGCGCAGGGGTCCGAAAAAGGTCAGGAAAAAGTCTGCCAGCATGGGCGTGCTGTCGGCGAAGTGGCCTGCGCCCGTCGCCCAATCAATGGTGAACGTTGCGGGAAATCCATAACCGCCGAGGGGGTTGGCGCAGAAGGTCTCGGAGGCCTTCTGCAACACTTCAGCATAATGGGCGTCGCCCGTGCTTTCCCAGAGATAGAGGAGGGCCGTGGCGCCCACACCATAGTTCATGGCGGGACAGGGCACCGGGCCGGGTGTTTTGACCAGTTCCTGAAAGCCGAATAGAATGCGGTCCCGGGTGTGTTCGTCGCCCGAGAGGAAATGGTAAATGCGCTTGTTCTGGGCGATGGTCATGCGGCGTTCGCGGTCGGTGCATCCCCAATGGTTTACGTTGTGGCGCATACCGCAACCGGAGAACTGGCCGAGTTGAAACATATCCACATCCTGCACGTGGCGGGTCATGGCCTCTGAGAAGCGATAAAGGGATTCGTCACCGCTGGCGAGGTAGGCCATCCAATGAGAGCCGGAAATTTGTCCCTCGTTGTTGAGCCAGGCGTAGCCGCCCTCGTCGAAACGCCACTGGTCACGTACCGGATCAAAGCTGTGCATGGCGTCGCCGTAGTCGATGAAAGAATACCACCGGTTTCGCTCCTGCTCCGCGGGATAAAAGGAGGTGACAGCGTCGAAATAGGCTACGCCGGGCCCGGATTCTGGCTCGGCACCAAAGCCACCGAATATACCCGTAGAGGCCATCCATTCCGGGGTCGCACGGAGCAGGGGCGTCCGCTGAAACAACAGGGCCTGCGCCGCACTGCGCTCTGGTGCGGTGCCCGCTGCGGTGAAGTCGAGCAGCAGTTCCGAGGACTTGGAGATGCCGGTGGCATTGAAGGTGTCATGGGGGAAGGGCGACGCGGGGGTGCCCGCTTTTCCAGAGCCCGCTTCGTAAAGCGCGTGGTAACCCAGGTCCGAGTAGCGTCGAAGGTCGAGGGGCTCACCATAGGGCGAATAGAACCAGGCGGTCAGGGTGCGGTCTACGGCGTCTATCGCGATAGCCTTGGGATACTCCTGCCAGAAATTACGCACCGTCGCGCCCATGGAGCCCTGCGCCGTGTCGAGGCGTCCCCAGCCCTGGGAGCGTGTGCCGGCGGCGACCCGCAGGGGGCTGTTGGTCTCGGGGTTGACTACTTTGCGGATGGTGAAAGCGTCGGCGCTGTTCTGGGTGATCCAGCCTTTGCGCCATGCGGGGAGGGCTGGGTCAACCACGTACTTGGTGGCGTAACCCGGCCCCTCACTGCCCGCGAGGGTGTAGCCCGTGATGGTTTCGGGTGCGGCGGTGAGGCGTACCCCAATGGCGCGAATAAAATCTTCTCGGGCTTCGCCGTCGAAGACAAAGGTGTGGTAAAGGCGGATGCGGGCATCGTTCTTGTAGGCGTAGAGGCGAACGGTGTAGGGTGCGAAGGTCTGGCCCTCTGCCGACGTATGAATGCCATCGATACGAATCACGGCCACGGTGGGGCTGGCCTCTTCGAGGGCCGCCGTGAACTGTGCATCATCGGCATGGGCGCTGAAATGGAGGGGGACGGTCGCGCCCTCCACCTTGCGGTCCACATCGATGAATAGTTCCGCGCTGCTATCGCCCGAAAGCATAGGCACCCACGTGTCGTCTATCTTTACCGAGAGATCGGTGAGCAGGTTCGCCTTGGTGCGGCCCACCGAAAAGCGCATTGCACCCGTGTCCACCTGAATGGTTTCGTCGTCCTGTTGCGCAAAAGGGGCGGTCGCGGTGGTGCCGCCATCGGCGCGCAATTCGAACTGTTGGGCACCCGAGGCCGATAGATCGGGCTGCATGCGGACCAGCACCCACTTCACCGAGCCATCGGGCCAGAATGCGGTGACTTTTACCTCGGCGTCGGCCAACTTGCCTTCCCCATCAACCACGGAGAAGGCGGCATCGGGCATGGCATGACCACGGGGCAGGGGTATGCCGCCCTGGACAAAAAAGTGGGCCTGTTCTACCTCGACAAAGTTTTCGATGGTGAAAGGAACGGCGGGGGAGGCCCCGTGGGCCCCGATGGGCAACATGAAAAGTAGCGAAATAAATGTGCCCAGGAAGGGGCGACGATGGGTGTGGTGGAACAAGATACTGCATCCTTTGTTGATGTTTTTTTAGTGCGCTTAGGGTTTCTTGTCGTTAAGAAACCCTGGATGGGAGTTAACCACAAAGAACGCAAAGAGCACAAAAGTAGTGACGGATTAGCACCGGCAGTGCGGTGCAGATGACGTACGTTTCAGGTGTCTTTCGACGTTTTACTTGATCCACACCGGTGAAGACCAGGCCATGGCAATACGTTTGTGAATCAGCTTGTGTTGTCGAAGGCGGGTGTAGTAAATCGTGCCAGCGGCCACCGCGCTATCTTCGAAGGTCGTCTCGAATTCGAGGGTGCCCGGTTCCCAATGCTGGATGACGGAAAATGTCTCTTCGCCGGGTAGGAGGCGGAGCAGTTCTACGGAGTCGATTATGTCCGTGCCGTGGGTGCGAATATGGACCTGCGCGGGGCTTTCGAGCTGGGCGGTCTGACCCATGGGCGTGCCGCTGACGTCGAAGTGGAGGATGATCTTGGCACCCGTGGTGGCGTAGGTGTTGCGGTCGTAGAGTCCCTGAAAAATACCGTCCCGCGTGAGGCTTGTCGCACGGATAGCGGCCAGGCCATACATGGCAATGCCGGGGTGGGCGCGGTGGTCGTCTGACGAGCCAATGACCGAGACCTCAAGGCCCATGCGCAGGGCATCCTGCAGGTTGACCGCGCCTTCGGCACTCTTGGAGTCCGAGGTGAAGTCGCTGAACTCAAAGGCGAGGGGGTGGCTGGGATCATAGACTTCGCTGAGGCCATGTCCCGAATACATTTCGAAGTTTCGGCGTAACTCCGGGTTGTGGACGGAAAAGTCCACGCCTGCGGGAAACTTGCCCGTGTGGTGGGGGATGGTCAAGGCTTCACCGCCCTTCAATGCGGCCCAGAGATTGGGAAGCTTGACGACTTGCGGGTAGAGCAAGGGGCCTGGTGCGCCACGAAAATAGACATTGTGGTGGCCATAGGGTTTGCCGAAGCTACACTCATAGGCGTGGAGCGTAACAAAGTCACCGGGCATGTAGTAGGCGTCGGTCAGGGCGTTGTATTCATCCCAATAGGATTCGGACAGGCCCTTGGTCCAGCCGGGCTCGGGTGCGATGGCGTGGTCCGTCATGGCGTAAAAGTCGAGACCCGATACATAGCGGGCATAGCTGAAAGAATCGTTGCCCACGCCATCCCAGCTATAGCGGGTATGGGAATGAAGGTCGCCCCAGTAGAGGGGACGTTCCGGCAAGGTGGCGGCGACTTCCGTGGGATTGCCCAGGAGATCGCGGCTTTCTTCTTCCCATCGCGCTGCAATACGGACGACGCCATCCGCGTTGGGAGTTACCTCAAATTCTGACCAGGAATGGTCCCGATAGATGGTGGTCGATTTCGGTCCGGTGACGCCTTCGGGATAGGTGAAAGTGAAATTGGCAGGGCCTGCGGTCGGGTTAAACTCCTTGTCGATGATGGCGACCCGGCAGGTCATGGGTTGACCGGCGACGGCGTTCGACGGGGCATGGACCTGGGCATAGACCGCCTTCCCCGCGATGGCTTCGATGACCGGGGTGTAATTCACCATTTCAAAACGGCTGTCACCATCGTTGTCGAGGGCCACGAGAATGGGGAGGGCGTAGGCCGATACGGCGGCGGCCCAATAGCCTTTGCTGCCGCCCGAGGTATCGCCATAGACGACACTGACCGTATCGCCTTCTTTTATCGTTCCCTCGGTGACGAGAACCCGAACGACAAATACATAGCGTTCATTGCGGCCATCCAGGCTCTTCTTGGCATGTTTAATGAGGACATCGTCTCGCTCATCTTCTACGATGCAACGAACGGCGACGTCCGGGTTGGAGCAGTTGGCCGTAATGTAATTGTCGGCCTTCGGGTCTTTTGTCTGGAGCCGGACAGCCGAATTGCGCGGCCCCGCATGCCATTCATCGGGAAGCTCGACCCGAATCCCGCCGCCCGCGATGATGCCCCCGTCACCGACGGTGTAGGTGACGGTCCACGTGCCATATTCACCGGCCACACCCCGCTCGGGGGTGACGGTAGCCTCGCCCAGATTAACCCACGCCTCGGGAAGCATGATGGCTTCGGGGATGTCCTGGGCGGGGGCGGTGAGGGCCAGCAAGGAGATGAGTGCAGTAAGCAGGTGTGTCCGCATCGGTGTGCCTTTCTCAGGGAACAATTTCGCAAGGTCGGTGTCGGGTGCAGCCACAGGTGGCACCGCAACCATCCCATACCATAGCGCTCTGTTCGGACGGCGTCAAACTTCGCTACCGTATAGACCAACGGGGACTGCCATCCATGCCGCCCCCGCGGGATGGTGGCGGTACCGTCCTTCTGGCATGTCGTCGGTAGTTTTTCGTACTCGGGTCGTGACGTACGTCCGGTACAGCCTCGCGCGGGACGTTGTCGTTCCAGAGTTGGATTTCGATTTCGTAGGGGGGCGGGCTATTTCGTTGGGGTAGCGGGTACCCACGCGATGCAGTCCCCTGGTATTTACGGGCAAGCTCCGTAGAGCTTGCCCGTGGTACCCAGACGGTGCCCGATGTCGAAACCCTAGCGGTCGTTCAAGTCCTGATTGTCGGCAACAGTAATCGCGACGTCATTGCGCAATCCATCTGCCCAAATTCCTACTTCGCGCTCCCAGTTTTGCACGCCATAGGATGCGGGATATTGCATGCCACGACGCCATCCTCCGCGAATCCAGTAGCGAAAGTTTTGGCCTTCGGGAACAGCAATGAGGTGCCGTTCTTCGGGGAGTTTCTTCACTTCGATTTGTTCGTGGACCGTTGTGACCGCAAGCCCAATCTCGCCGATGTCATCGCCCTGCCGTCCCCAGACGCCGAGGGCGCCAGGTGCTTCAAAGTTTACCCCTTCCGCGAGATCCATGAGGCCAATGCCTACCGTAGCGCCTTCCAGACCTTCGGGCAGCAACACGTTGACTTCCGACTCTTCTCGGCCTGCGTAGATAAAGCAGCGGATGCTCACCTTCTTCTCCGGCATGTCAGGGAAGACGTTGCTGGCAATCATCTCCACGCCCGCACGAACCAGTCCACTGCCGAGGACCTTGTATTCAAATTCAACGTGCCCTTCACCCGCCGGACTTTGGACCGGATAGGCCTTGTCATCGTAATAGATGGTCAAGCCGCCGAGGCCACTGGTCTTACCCACGTGGAGGGCATCGATACCCCAGTCCTGTTCCGTGTGATAGTTCACGCCGTCTAGCGGGTAGATAAGCCGCTCTTCCCGGGGAAGCAATTGCACCTGCTTGCCAAAGAAATCGAACTGGCCCGTATAAAAGCGGAAGGCACCGGCGTCAGACTCCCACGCGACGTAAGCCGGGTTGTCGAGGACGGCGTTGGTGAGTTTGGGGTGGATTGGGATGCTTTCGCCTGTGGCACGATAGAAAATAAAATAGGTCTTCGTCGCGTTGCTTTCGAGGTCGACGACGAAGGAAAGTTCGGCGCTTTTTCCGTCCCGAAACGTATCCACCTGATGGGAGACCGACCGCCACGTCAACAAATAGTCGCCGTCGACCACCATGCAATTGTCGGGATTGAAATCGGGTGCCTGGGCCACCAAATCGGCTACCGGAATAGATACTACGTGATCCGGGTGCACGGATTCCGAAGTCTTACCGAGAGACACTGTCAGCGGGATTCTCTTGGTATAAGTCTGATTGTTGATCAGAAGTGGAGAGGCTACGCCGGGGTAAGGGATAAAATGGGCCCGATTTCCGAGATGGGTCGCGGCCCCGGAATAGTCGCCCGTCTCAAAACGGTGCGCGACTTCCTCCATGTAGTTGGAGCCTTCTAGCTTCTTCTGAACGTGTACAAAGAGCCGGTCGCGAACGAGGGCCGAATAGAAACGTGCGCCAGCGGGGGTGTTCTGTATGCGTTGGCCGATGCCCGTCTCGGTATGCCATTTCGCCAGATCGCCGCCATAGAAGTCGATGACTTCCTGAACATTCCCAGGAACTTCGCCGAGCACCGCCGCGGCCATGTCGATAAATGCCTGGTTGCTCTCAAGGGAGGCTGCTATCGCCGGTTTATACACTTCAGGCAGTCCCTCGAAGGTCAGCGCGAAGGTCTTCTCACCAGGCTTCAACCGCTGTGTGAAGTCCACCGTACCGTCGCCATCCACATCCACCGTGCGCGTATCCAGCTTCCCGTCGTTGTCTTCGTCTTTCCAGGTATAGGCCGCGTCCAGTTTGCCGTCGTGGTTGAAGTCCACGTCCATATAGCCATAGTCGGCACCCAGGAGGTGGAGGCGCTGGTCCACGTCATCAAAATAGAGGGCCAAGGGCGACACGGGGTCGGCCGTAACTTCCACACGCTTGTTGAAGGGGGAGGAGGGGGGGCCACCGACCTGCTCGAAGTCGCCATGCTTGGATTTGGCATTCAAGATGCCTTCCCACCGCTCGTGGGGGTCCTGTTCGGGTTTCTCGTCCGTGTTGCTGTTGATTTCGTCCCACGTGAGCATGGCCTTGCCCCATTTGGCCTGCTGACCGAATTCCATGCACTTATCCCAGGGAACCACGGGCAAGGTCTTCACGCCCCGAATGTCCAGGGCTTCCGAATGCCAGGCGGCGGAGGAGAGGCCCTCTTCCGGCGGCAGGGCGGTGACGGAAAAATCGTAGTTGTGCATGTCCTTGCCATAGGCATCGTCGTCGGCGTCGATGCTGTAGCGGAGGTTTTTCACTTCTTCACCGATAGCGCTGATACGCACCACGACCTCGCTGGCCTGATCGCCATCGGGGTCATAAAAGGCGAAGGGGTCTTCCCAGACATTCACCCAATGTTCGCTGTCTTCCGTCAGGCGGAATTGATAAAACAACTCGTCGCCACTGAAGTGGGTGCGCCATTGACAGAGGGGCTGGTAGTAGGTGCCGTTCACATCGTGCCAGAGTAGATTGTCATCGCCAATGTCCACGGCCCACCAGACGGTCATGTCGTCCTTGCCGTCTTTCCAGTTCTTGTTGTAGAAGAGACCCATCTGGTCGACGTCGTTGTCGCCGTCATCATCCTGATAATCGGAGACCACGTCGATGTAGCCATCGGCGTCCCAATCCCAGAAATAGAGATCGCTGTCCATATCGGGCCGTCCCGTTTCCGCGAAGTCCCCGTCTTCGTCGATGGCGCACACGAGAATGGTCTCTTTGTTGTGGCGATAGTCGGTCGCCATGTACCAGAATTCTTCCGCGATACCATCTCCATCTTCGTCGATTTCAAGCATTTCGCCTTTGGGTAGTGCTTTTACGGCGGCGATGCGCTCGGGCGCAATGACCCGGGGCAGGCCGAAAATGCGCTCGAACACCACCGTGTTTTTCGGGGAGCCGACGGCATCGCTTTGTGCCTGGGTAATGGTGGGGATTCCCAGCATCAACAACACGATGCTGGCGAAGCGGACATAATGGTCAGCTATAGACATGACAATAAATTCTCCTGGGTATCAAAAAACTAATTACCACGAAGTACACGAAGAGCGCGAAGAAAAGTGGATGAGGGCGAACAGATGCGATGGGGGTTGTCGCTCCTGATTTCGGTATTTGGTGTAAGGAAATTCTATCAATGATCCGAATTGAAGTCTTTTCTTGCTCCTTCGTGACCTTCGTACTAATATCCGGAATTTTCATGTTTTTTCGTAAAGGTTTATCGGATATAAACTTCATAACCTATTGTTCCTGTATATTTTTACAGAGCCGTCATCCTCGCGAACGCGGGGATCCCGTAACGCGAACACAGACACCGATGATACCCTCTGGATTCCCGCGTGCGCGGGAATGACGAACCATCTCTTTTGGGTTGCAGCCAATGGCTGCGCGATGTCCTTTGTGGCGAAAAAAAATTCCCATAGGTTTTTCGAACGGCTACACCCAAGTTCAGCCGCGGCCGTTCGCATTCATGAAATACGTATGCTAGTCTACAACCGATTGACCCCACAATGGAATAGGCCCATGAAAACGTTCTACCCCACACTTATTTTGATGATATTTTGCGCCCTGCTGACCGTTGATCTCAACGCCCAGGAGGAGCGGCGGGACGAATATATCCACGCCGTGGTTCGGGGCGCGGGCCTGCTCCCGTGGCAGGAGCAGGGCGTTTCCGAAGCGGAAAAAAACTTCCGTGCCGAAATGGAAGCGCGAAAAGACCAACTCCTCTCGGGTCCGCCCATAGCCCATCCGGCTTACTATGACGCAACCGCCCTCGCGCGGGCCAAAGAGAACATCGCCAACCACGAATGGGCCGCAGATTGGCTCGCCGGGCAGGTGGCGCTGGCGGACTACGTCGTGGCCCAGGCGCCGGGCTGGATAGACGCCATGATTCCTCTGGAAGCGCCCAGCCCTATCTATGGGTTCACCTGTCCAAATTGTGTGGGGGAGAAGAGCCAGGAGGCAGTAGGGGCGGGGTTGGTAGCTTGGTCCCACCAGAGTCCCGATGAGATCCGCTGTCGCCGCTGTGACATGGCGTTTCCGAATGCGGACTATCCCGAAACGGCCACCCTTCAATTGCCCCGTAGCGGCCAGTCGGTATCCTATTATTTGAACCCGGCGGAACAAGCGAATCCGGACGACCGTAGCGGCGACCTCGCGTGGCACTGGGTGAATTATCCGTTGCACGTCAGCTTCAGCGGCGTCATTCGCGAGAAGAAGATTGCCTTCATGCGGACCACGGCGAAATCCCTGGCGCTGGCCTGGCTCTTTACCGAAGACCCCCGCTATGCCGTCGCCACCCGGGATGTGTTGACACGCTACGCCACGGCATACCGTCAGTGGCCTTACCACGACTACTGGGGCACCTACGCCGACTGCGACCCCCTCTATGCCGCGTGGCATGACAAGAGTCTGCCGTTGGTCTGGAAACGGCACCTTTCCGAAAGTGCGTTTAAACAGGATACCCTGGAAAAGGCACGCATGCTCCAAACCTATTGGGGTGCGGGACGTATCCACGCCAGCACCGACGGCGTGAGTGGACTCACTCAGTTTGTGCTGGCCTATGATCTTACCTGGGACGCGGTGGATAAAGACGGCAAACCCGTGTGGGACGATGCGTCGCGACGGCTGGTAGAGCGGGACCTGATTCTGGAGGCGGCCCTCGGCGCGGAGCCCTATATTGGTGGTCCGGGCGAAGCGAAAGAGGACAACAACAAAGCACCCCGCATCTACAACGCCTTCGGGGCCGTGGGGAAGGTCCTGGGTATTCCCCAATATGTGGATGTGGCCATCCGTGGCTACGAATGTGTGCGTGATGCTTCCTTCAACTACGATGGGTTCAGCACGGAGAGTCCGTCGTATACCAATATGTACCTTTCCCAGTTGCTGATTGTGCCCGAGTCCCTTCATGGCTACGTGTGGCCCGATGGGGTGGCTGGTCGAAGCGGTACCGTCGATCTCTATGGCCAGGACGAACAGCTGAAGCTCATGTATCAGTCCCTGTTGGATACGATTCTCCCCAATGGCGAATACCTTCCGCTGAGTGACACCCGTCTCAACAGCAAGCCGTCGCTCCATATGTTACAAATGGGTACGCGCCGCTATCCGGAAAGCTTCGCGGGGGTTCTGCCCAACATCCATCGGAGCGCGGGCGATGAGTATGCGGTGTTCAATCTGACCGAAGAAGAACTCCAGGAGAAGCGTCCACTTCATCTGCAGGAGACCCTCTACCCGGCATGGAAGACGGCAATTCTACGTCATGGTCTGGGCACGGAAGCCGATACCCTTACCCTGGCCTTTAACCCCTCAGGGGGGCACCGGCACTACGACAGCCTGGCACTCTTTTACGACGACGGTGGGCGCACGGTGGTGGGCGATCTAGGCTATATGGGTGACATGCCGATGAACAAATGGATTAAGGCCACGGCGAGCCACAATCTTGTGATCGTCGATGGGAAGGAGCAGGAATTCAGGGGACGGAAAACCAATTTCGAGTTCATGGCCACGTCGCCTCTAGCCTCCGTGGTCGAAGCAAGTTCCACGGCCTATCCCCAATGCAGCGACTATCGCCGTCGTGTGGTAATGGTAAAGGTCGGTGAGAATGAAACTTTCGCTATCGATCTGTTTACGGTAAAAGGTGGGGCAGAGCATCGGTATCGGGTATACAGCGAACTCGCATCCAGTCGGGCTAAGGATGGGCAGTTGCTGTTTGAGGGCCTTACCATGTCGGAAGAGGCACCTTTGCCCCAGGTAGGTGCGAGCCTGGCAGAGGCCGATATTTATGGCTTGCGTGATGTTCGGACGGTGGTGCCGACGACGGATGGGTGGCAGGCCACGTGGCAGGAGGCGCAGGGTACCTATCGGCTCTGGATGGCCAGCCCCACCGATCAGGTGGACGCGTCCAATGGTCCAGGCCAACGTACCCAGCAGGAAAAAGGGCGGCGGGTCCGCTATGTGGACGCGGTCCGAACCGGAGACGCATTGGAAAGTACGTTTGTTGCCGTCCATGAGCCGCGGGATACGGAGCGTGGCGAAATTGCGACGGTCGAGCGATTGGCGGTTGACGGAGGCGCGAATGCGGTGGCCCTCAAGATTACACGGAGCAACGGCGTGTACCTGGCATTGAATAATTTCGACCACCTCCAGAACATAGAAGGCATCGAATTTCAGGGCACCTTTGCCTTGGTCTATCGCCCTGTAGACGGTCCGGCGGAGTATCTGGCCGTTGGGGCGTCCACCTTGTGGATTGACGGTCACGGGTGCGCGGATGGGCCGCCCGTCTGGTGCAGTCCTGCGAGCCGTAAATCGTCGCAAGTTGCGGTGACCGAGGTTCCGCCGCCCCATGGCTGGCCTCTGGATACGGGAACCGCCCAGTCCTACGCCCGGATCGAGTCCGAAGGCGATTGGACCGGCATTCTCATCGATAGTGTTGATTCCGATGGTAAGGTGGACGTGGCGCGCTTCCCCCTGCCGGCGATTAGTCAGATCGAGGTGCCCTCGACGGTGGCCGGGGTATTACCCGATTGAGGAAAGAGCGGATCGCGTACATCTGCTGTGTTCGACAATAAACGGTGCAGCACCCGTGGGCCCCGGGGTTTTTCCGTTCACAGGAGACAGGGTATAATCCGATAGCCTAGGTTGTCTACGGCCAAAAAGGGTTGTACAGTGCCATCTCAAATTCATCAGGATCTCATGTATCTCGCGGCACGGCTGCTTCACCGAAGTGCCCAGAGCGAATGCGAGCGGGATGCCGCCGAGTTTATCGAGCGGCGATTTCGAGAGAACACACCGGATGTGTCCACAGAATCTTTTTTCTGCATCGAAAACTACCCCTATCTTTTCGCGTCGTATTTGTCAGAGTATCTCGTTGTTGGTGCCCTCTCCCTGTGGTGGCCCCTGATCGCCTTTCTCTATGGTGGGGCTATATTTGTTCTATACCTCTTTGAGTTTTCCGGTTTTCGGGGTCTTTCCCGATTTCTGCCGCAATTTCCATCCCAGAATGTGGTCGCCCGATTCCTGGGCACCCGCCCCAAGAGTCTGGTGGTGGTTACGGCGCATTATGACAGTGGATTCGCGAGTCCTTTGAGTTCGCCCCGGGTGCTGCCCTGGCTGCGTACCCTGCAAAACGTGTTGCTGGCGGCCATGGTGGTTGTGTTGGCCACCTGTGTCGCTGATTTTATTTCGAGCCGGGGCGGGGAGGTCAATGACTTGAGTCTCGCCATCCGGTGTGTGGCTATTGCCGTGCTCTTGACGGGCGCCTTGTTGCTCTTTTCGGTTTCCTCTCAAGGAGAGGACATTCGGGGTGCCAATGGAAACGCCTCGGGCGTCGCCGCGCTCCTCCAGCTTGCCGAGCGTTTCGGCGAGTCTCCCATCGAAGAAGCAGACGTGTGGCTCGTGGCCACGGGGAGCCACGAATCCTGGATGGGAGGGATGCGCCAGTTTCTCGACGAGCATAAACTCGACCGCCACAACACCTATCTCCTCAATCTCGAAGGCGTTGGTGCGGGAAAGCTCCATTATCTGACGCGGGAAGGGATGCTTCACGCCATGCCCAGCAGCAAAGAAATGGTGGCGATTGCTTCGGATCTATCCGGTGATTACGATATGGCACCCGGCGTAATGCGCTCCGTGCCGACGGAAGCCCATATACCGCTCATGCGGGAGCTCAAGGCCATGACCGTCATGGGACTCGACACCGACGGGCTGCCTCCCCACTGGAATCAGATTTCTGACCGGGTGACCGAAGTCGACGAGCGATCCATCGCGGCGGCGGTTGGATTCTCAGAGACCCTGCTCCGCCGATTGGCTACGGCCCACGAAGAGCGCAGTTGACCCGGTAGAATCAGGAAGTGGTGGTTTGAATCAATCAGATAGGAAATTTCAGGTCGCGCCTTCACTGGGCTGGTATAAGTTTGGGAATCGATTTGAATCGCGGCGACGATCTATGGGGCGGACTTTCAGCCCTCAATGAATGTATCGGCCCCTAAACATGGGGCGATGTCCCACGCTGGTATGTTAACTGTCCGTTGGCCCTCAAATCATGATAGCGGCAGGGTATTCACGTTCTTTTCAGCGCCGAAGCGGCACGCCAATGCAGCCCGGGGGAAGCCCCAAAAGCAAGCCAAATAAGCGAAGGTCGACCTCGATTAAATCTAGCTTGATAGTTTCGGTAGTGTGCGGAAATGCCTACAAAAGGCGAATTTACTGGTGCCTTGGGCACTATCGCCTAAAATAGTCTTTGACAATTGGGAGCGCAGGCGGCCCGCCTGCCCCGGGCCAAAGGCACGTTCTTTTTGTGTCTTCGACACAATGCAGGCGAGCCGCCTGCGCTCCCAAGCCTCCCGTTTTGGTAGCTGGAAACCGATCGACTTGGAACGTGCCCGAGATGAATCTTCGCTTATTTGGCATCCACGATACGCGCCAGACTGCTGATGTGGTGGATCACGGCGTAGGGTTATTGAGTTCACACCCTACGTCCCGAATCAGCCTGGCTTTCAGGGTTGCCAAGCCCGCTTCATCGAGACCGGAAACCCAGACATTGTCGGGCATGATGAGCACATTGGGCCCTTCTTCGCATCGGTCCATGCACCCGGACTTGCAGACGCGGATGTGACGGCGGAGCTGTTGGTCTTTAACCCACTGTTTGAGATCGGCGTGAAGCGCCACACTCCCACCCTCGGCACAGCACACCCGTTCTCCGGGCTCGCGACAATTGGTGCAGACGAAGAGGATTTTCTTGAAAGGCAATTCTTGAGTTTTCATTGGTGCAGTGTACCTGTTGAGATAGGGCATGGGTCTTGGGCTAGCACCCAAGGTGTCTGTAGTATGCCAGAGGTACGCGAGACTTCGCCAATGGGCTTCCGTAAATACGTAAAATCTTTTGATTGAGATTTCGTTAGCGAGGGGTTACACTGTGCTCTTAATTCTACTGCGGTCTTCGTGAATGCAATGTGGGAACGCTGCCCGGACCGTGTGACCCAATAAACCCCGTGGAGTAAAAAGACCATGAAAAACAACCCATCCCGCCGAAGCTTTCTAAAACATGCGGCTTTGGCCAGCGCTGCCCCGTTGATTTTGCCCCGACTGAGTTTTGCCCAGCCGGCGAACAGTCGCCTGCAGCACGCTGGTATCGGCGTTACCGCGCAGGGTGCCCATGATTTGGGTAATATCGCCAGCCACGACATGGTTGACGTTGTCGCCTTGTGTGACATCGATGAAGTGAAGTTGGGGCAGGCTGCCCAGCTTTATCCCAATGCCCGCCTCTATCGCGATTGGCGTGAAATGCTCTCTCAGGAAGAGGGCAAAATTGATTCGGTCAATGTGTCCACGCCCGATCATACCCACGCTCCGGCCTCGTACTCCGCCATTAAGCAGGGGCT
>CAXBPH010000140.1:0-17622 GCA_963977445.1 uncultured bacterium
TCGTTACCGAGGGCGACATGCCCAGCGACGTTACGCCCCGGAACGAGGTGAAGGACAAGACCCTTGACCTGTTTAAACTGTCGTCGGAACCGATTGGGGATGATACCACTACCACGCTCCACGAAGGGCGACCCCAATCCGTCACCGAACTGGTCGAACTCTTCAACCTTGCCCGCCGCCTCAGCCGTGCCACGAGCCGCGCAGATTTGTCCGCCCAGGTGCTTGCCCATCTGGCCGAAGCCGATGGACTGCCCCATGCGGCCATCGCACTGGTCGCCAATCAGGATTCACGGGTATATTGGGCCCCTGACCTTGCGGAGTCCGACCCCGCTTTCAGCACGGTCCTGGCACAGGTCACGGAGAAAAAAAAGGGCCTTATTCTTTGGGTGCAGCATGGGGAAGGTGGCGAAAAGCGGCGCGATGCCATCATGGCCGCCCCCCTGGTCGCAGGCGGCACCTGTTACGGTGCCCTCATCAGCCGACCTCCCCATGGGCATCTTGCTTTTGGCGAAGGCAATCTGAATCGCCTCCTCTCGGTGGCCCAGATGGTCGCGCCCTACTACAAGACCGTCGCCCACGTCGCCCGCCTCGAAAATACCGTGGCCCAGCTCGACGACCGGGCCGGTGAACGCGGCCCCCTCGTCGGGAAGAGCCGGGCGCTCCGCAGCGTCCGCACCCTGATTCGCGATATCGCTCCCACCGAGCTCAATATTCTCCTCACCGGAGAAACGGGTACGGGCAAAGAAATTGCCGCCAAAATGATTCATGAGGGCTCCCCGCGCGCCAAGGGACCCTACATCGCTATCAATTGCGCCGCCCTTCCCGACCAACTTTTCGAAAGCGAAATGTTTGGCCACGAAAAAGGGGCCTTCACCAATGCCGACAAAAAACGCAAAGGCCGCTTTGCCCTTGCCGATGGAGGCACCCTCTTCCTCGACGAAATCGGCGAGCTCTCCCTCGAAAACCAGGCCCGCCTCCTCCGTGTCCTCGAATCCGGCCAATTTAATCCCGTCGGCTCCGAAGTCGAATCCCACGTCGACGTCCGCGTCGTCGCCGCCACCAACCGCGACCTCAAGCGCGCCATCAAAGACGGCCGCTTCCGCCGCGACCTCTACCACCGCCTCTGCAGCGTCGAAATCGCCCTGCCCGCCCTCCGCCAACGGCCCAGCGACATCCCTCTCCTCGCCCAACACTTCGCCCACGAACTCACCAGCGCCAAAAACGGCGACCAACCCAGCCTCACCGACGATGCCCTCGCCTACCTCCAGGCCCTCCCCTGGACCGGCAACGTCCGCGAACTCCGCAACGCCATCGAGCGTGCCACCGCCCTCGCCAAAGCCCCCCAAATCACCCCCCGCGACTTCACCTTCCTCAACGGCCTCCTCGACAGCAATCCCGACAGCGACCTAGACGACCCCAACGGCGACACCCACCAAACCCTCGCCGAAGTCGAACGCAACCACATCACCCACGTCCTCGAGCAATGCAACTACAACGTGAGCAAAGCCGCGAAGATTCTCGGCGTTCACCGGAACACGCTGCACAACAAGATCGCGGCGTATGGTATTGGCGGGTAGGGATTGCACTGGGTTTGTGCAGTATAGGTGCATGAATTAAGGGTATTCGTTACATCACGAAGCCCCCGAGGATTCCTTAGAAGATTGCTTAAGGCGCTCTCTGTGACCGTCAATTCCCTTAAAAATTCTCCATTCAGAATTCACCATTCCCAATTCGCCCCGCCGGATTACGCTGCACAACAAGATTGCGACCTATGGGATTGGCGGGTAGGGGGTTCTGAAAGCAATCAGGCATCCCAATTTAGATTTTCTATACTGAACTAATCGACGTTGATACTTCGTGTCAGCCGAGATCTCACTAATCCCCTTCCTGTGTGGCGTACGGAGAGTCATGACTGCCCACAAATTGTGCACAGGAGTTGCGCAATTTGCGGGCACCGGCTTCTCAAGAACAGTAGCGTAAAATTCGGCATGTATCAATCAAAACGAGATTATTTAACTAAGTTTACTTCCCACAGGCTTTACTGGAGGACGTCAAAACGAGGTGTTCGATACGTGGCACGTTGCTTGCTTTGTATAACACCAGGGCGAACGACAAGATGCGCCTTGTTGGTGAGGTAGTCACTTGAAAGGATTAAGCTAGATCATGATACCTATGCCCATGAAACGAGTTATACATCTAGGGATTGGGGCGATTTTATTTTCCGGGTGTGCCGGAAAGACCCATCTGGATAAAGTTGCAACTAGTATAGCGAAATACGGTTCGATGACCGTGTCGGCCCCAATTCTCCTAGACGTGGAGCAGGCCGATACCTTCAGTTTCGACCTCGATAAGTCTGCCACGTTCTATTTTGACGCCCCCCGCGTGGAAGGCGCGGTGCGGCTATTTACACAGCGCTCGGTTGATATTCAAGTCGCCACGAAGATCCAACTGGAAGAGCTTGCCAGGGCCATAGCAACATTGAATTCCGCACCAACACCGGCTGCGGCGGACGCAGCAAAGAGTCAAATTACCAAAATAGCGACAACGCTGGGCGCACTGAACCAATTTGCCCCGGGCGGCGCAGGTGCGGCGGGGATCATGGCGGACCCTGCTTTGCAGGCCGGCATGAGTTTTCTCATGGATTCCTTGGAGATGCAAGGAGAATCCGCCCAAGCGACCAAGGAAGCCGAAGGGGCCCCGCCCGAAACGCTGGAAGAAGCAACCGGCGGTGAGCAGGGGGAATTCTTGAGCGTGCTTCCCTTCTCATCTCGACCGGCTCAGGGGGTTCTGAATAGCGAGAAGTTCACCGACCCCTTGGAACGTTTTTCCGGTCAAGTCTCCATATCGCCGAGACAAGCCCTGAATCTGGCCGCAAATGACAAAATGACGCAGGATCTCTTGAAGATTCTTGCGAAACCGGAAGGGTTTGGGAACAACAAGAAAGTCTACTTCTGCATCATGACAGTGGCCTGTCAGCCAGGATACGTAACGCGCACAGGTTATGCCGGCGACGTGTTGGTCTCCATGGAGTATGGGCGTTCCATCGTCTCGGATGATTTGCAGGAGCTCTTCAAGGACTTATCCGGCCTCACCGTTCTTGCGGAAGGTATGGGGAAGTCAGGTCAAGCTGCCGAGGAGCTGAAACGTCTGGTGGACCGGTATAAGGCCCGTCTTGAAAAACTACCGGAAACAATCTCCGGAATGGACGGTGTTGAACCAAAGCAGGAGGCATCATACGATATTTTTTTATCGGAGCAATCGGCTCTCATCCAAGAGCTTGAACGTGAGTCAAGCGATAAAAGAGTCGAAGAAATAGCTAAGTTAGGTCTAAATTCGATTCCAGAACCGCCATCTTCGGACTTCGAGTCAATGGCGCGCCAGGCCTATGACCGTTCTATGTTCGAAGATCTTAGGTCCAATGATTCTATACCCACGGGCCAAAAGATCAATGAGGCAGCGATGCGAGTGCGTTCGAATCTGTATGCATCCTTCGGAGAATCCGTTTCCGCGCTACTCAAATCGTTGCGAGGGATGCTGGCTTCACCGACGGGCGGAGGGCTTGTTGCTAGTCAGACATGGCGGCAGAGAAACGTATCCTCTCATTCCAGCAATGTCCCGTCAATGTACGAATCAGACAAGAAAGAAGACGATTCGAACAGGAGCACTGCGAAAAAATTCTCCTACGAAGACTCATTCTCGCGTCCACTCGTCACGGGGGTTTACCCGATGGTAGATGGTCAAGTGCTGGACCTTCGTTCTAGCCTACGAGAGCAGATGGCGATGGCTTCCGCGTTGGCGTTGGCGGGATTCGGAGTTCAGTCGGAGTCCTTTCTAGACAAAGTCGAGCGAATCGAGCAGGATGCCCTCCGTCGGCAGTTCTTACAGTGCGAATGGCTACAACTTCGGATTCCGCGTCGAGCCGCGGTTTGCGGCCTTGGACAACCCGGCATCTTCTCGCGCGCGCCCGGGGTATCGCTTGGAATCCATCCAATTTCCCGCGATGGTCCTGATATTCGCGGACAAGCAGGCCCTCGCACCCGAAATCGGTGGTGATGGCGGCGAATATGACCACATTGTGTTCCATGCCGAACAGCGGTGGACACCTATTGTCGATTATGGTAGCGCCAATCCATTTTCAGTTCGGGGTGTGCTCGACAAGAGGGCAAAAAATTTGTTCGTGAAGCCATACAAGTCCGAGCATGCCATGCTAAAACGCGCCCAGTATCTCGATGATCTCAAATTCGCACTGGAAGACCCAGATTCCCCTCAAGCAGACGAGTATGCGGATTACATGATCGATGGTGAAGAAGATGATGGCAGGAGGTTTGGCGAACTTGTCCATAGCACGCTATACCGCCGTCGGGCGGCCCTGGCGGCGACGGGGCTGGGTAGCAGCATTTTCGTGAAGCTTCCGTCCTATCCAAGTCCGAAGCGCAATGAATTTGAAGTGACAACGAAGGAAGCAGATTTTCGTGGCTGGAAGAATGCGGTCAGCGTATTTCCGATTCAGGGGAAGGGTTTTACGGAAAAGAATATCCTGGGAGCCGTGGTTGGCGGCCGAGATGCCAGTGTCAGAGTCTTAGGTGTTGGCGCGGCGGCCATCGTGGTGGACAAGTGGGGAACCGACACGCAGACTGCGTCGCCAGTGCAGGTCCAGCTAATTACAAGCAAGGGTGTGGAATACCTGGGAACCGCAGCATTTGATAGTGAGTTTAAGACTGAAAAGCCAGATGTGCCCCCCCGTGTAAATCTAGAACGAGACCTTTCTGGGCGTGTCACTGGAATTAGCACCCAAGGGAAGTGGAGTGATGCCACAACCCTGTTGGAAGCCTTGGACGGAGTCTTGAAGGCGGACAGGGCATATGACTCCTCGGGGCTCAACATGACGATATCCGGTGGGAAGCTCGACATATCGAGTGATCAGAATCCCTAAACTCACAATCTGGAGTGATTAACTAATATTCGGATTTTCAAGCTTCATCGGACAGTGAGAAGAGAGCAAATGTCGAGCTGATGGAAGCACGACAGCTTGGCGAGAACGCCTGCCAATATCATTGAACTAAGTGACGGAATCGATAGGAGGAGAACAAATGGCCGGTTCGATGGTCTATCGCACTAGGGCGGGAAGTGCAACAGGAGCAAATACGGTGTTGCTCATGTCGGCAATGGAGAAGATTCAATCTAGGCTTGATAACAACAGTTTTAATTGGGTCGCTGGACTTCACGGTCGTCC
Source organism: uncultured bacterium (assembly GCA_963977445.1). Taxonomy (GTDB): domain Bacteria; phylum Hydrogenedentota; class Hydrogenedentia; order Hydrogenedentales; family JAEUWI01; genus JAEUWI01. The sequence continues at coordinate 5,234 of CAXBPH010000140.1, forward strand.
GGATTGGTACTGCTGGCATCATCAACGGAATCCACGCTTTCCAGACACACGGGCTCAACTGTTCCTTCCCTGGCACCGTGCCTACCTTCATCAGTTGGAACTGACACTGCAAGACAGCGAGGAGAACGCCGCCCTTACTTATTGGGACTGGACCAGAGACGATGAAATACCTGAATCACACTCGCGACAAAATGTGGATTCAAAACCCAATCCACTCTACCGCTACCGCATGAGGCTGGCTGCCACTGCAATGCAGTCCGCAGTCAACCGATACACGGTGCGGCGCTCTGGCATGGATAACTTCGTACGATTGCCCACTCGCGACGAAGTCGTCAGGCTACTAGAGGAGCAGGACTGGAGTCGGTTTTCCGATGCGCTTCAAGGATTACACGATGATGTGCATGTATGGGTTGGTGGCGACATGGGCAACCCGGCGTTTGCCGGATTCGATCCGGTATTCTACGCCCATCACTGTATGATAGATCGCGTGTGGTTCCTGTGGCAGCAACGACATGGAAACGGAAACATACCGCCGTCTCTTCTGGACATGAAGATGGAACCATTTGCTCTAACCGTAAGAGATGTGATGGATGTGCAATCGTTGGGTTACGAATATGCAGCAACAGCAACGCCCCTCCCAGTCTAAGGATCGCTACGATGATTATAGAGAAACATGTTTTAGGCCCTATTCCACTACCCGGCAATGAGAACTTCGATGTCGCAGAACTTGAATTCTACGGCATCAATCATTTTCGTCCCAGCTATTCTACCCGGGTATTTCTTAACGACAAGAAGGTCAGTAAGGCAGTTTGCGATACCGATAGAGCAAGCTACGCGGGCGGTTTTTCCATCTTTGGGCATGCGACATGTGCCGGTGATGTCGGACATTGTTGTGTGCCGTCCACGCAACGTCGCTTCGATACGCGGCCCTCGCATCCCTTGACCAAGGCTTTCAAGCGCATCGATATAACGCAGGCCTTGATGCGAGTTATCGATGAAGGATCGGAGGAGCTCATAGTAACTGTTCTTGCTTCTTGCGAAGATGAGGAGTTTGAAGGCAAGAACTTGCTTGATTTACAGGGAGTGCAGTTGGTTACGCATGACTACTGTACGAGCGCGAGCTACTGACAAAGTTCTACAAGGTTCTTGTTGCCCATTGAATTCAGCGACTACTTGAGGATGACAACTTGACCGGTAACAACGAAGAACTATCGGGTCTCCGGAAAACGTGGAAATACAAGAGCGATTCTGAATCAGGCGCAATGGTCGAGGAAACTTCAATCGATAATGCTGACACAAAGAAATATAGCGTGTTGAGTAGCGGCCTTCTAGGTTTGCTTCCGACACTGGGAATTATCCTGATGCCAAAGTGTCCGGCATGTTTCGCAGGTTTGTTTGGTGTACTCGGCATTCTAGGGCTTTCCCTGTCGGACCTCTACACGACATTTGTGACGGTTCTCGTAACCGGTCTCATTATCACGGTTTTGTTTGCCTCGGTCGCTGGGGGCAGGGCTCAGGGGCTTCCGGTGTTCATGGGGCTCATTTTTTCTGTCGCCCTCATAATTGTCGGGCGGTTCGTGCTTTTCGAAGATGCACCAGTATACGCAGGCATGTTCATATTGTCTGGCGTAGGAACATGGAAAATGTGGTGCCGCGCGAAGAGATTTTGACAAATCAACAGGCGGATATCGAAGCTATTCAGCGGGAACTATGTGACGTAGTGGAGTCCTGTGAAGGGGTGGGGGTGCAGCCGAGTCGCAATAGCCAACTCACTCATCGCCAGTCGCGCGGTCTGCAAGCTGTTCCAGCTCCCGCTTCTCCTTGATAGTCTGCTCTCTTGCTGACCGCTGGAAGTTCTCCAGCTTGACTCGATTGAAGGCCTCGGGGTTGAGTTCACAATGATAGTAGTAATCTTGCATTCTCGCTTCCTTTTCGTTTTTCTCCTTTTCTCGGTCTGATTTTTCTTTGTACCCAAGCATCTTTCGAAGCTTCTCTACACCCACGTAGATCGAGTAGAGAGCACAGAGAGTTCCGAATAGAGGACTGGCAAGCCCAAATACGGCAATCGCCAATGGCACACCGGCGAGCCATGCTAGCGCGAGAAGCCAACCCACCCTCAAAGATCTGGACATTTCGGCTGTCTCCAGTTTCAGTTCTACGATGGTTGTAAATGGAATCCCATCGTAGATTTCAAGAAGTTGCCTCTGCGATATCGGTGGAATTGGCAAAGGAGGACTTTTGAAGCCCCGCCAGTGGAGCTTGAGGCCGTCATCTGTTGGGAGGCCCAAGAGGTAGGAACGAGCTGGGTCCCCATGTGCACGAACGGCGGTGTCTGTATCGTCAAAGGCCATGACATGAACTGGCACTGGATAGCGCTTCAACCAGTCTCGGCACTCATACTCCATAAAATCAACTATCTCAGCATCGCCTGGGAGGTCCACGAATGTCAGACTTAAGATTGCAAGTCCGTCGGTCGCACGCGCAGGTGTATATTCGATGAAGTAGGTATCCCGATTCTCTTTCAAGGACTGAAAGATGATCTTATTGTCAGCAGAAACTTCTGCTGAATTGGTGGTTTCACCGGCTGGTTCTGGATTGGGGTCTGTGGGTTCCATATTCACTCTCGCGAAGTTGGGTCGCTGTATTGGCTAGTATTCATACACCGCTAGCCGCATTTGTATTCAATACATAGCCCTATAGATTGGAAACCAGACCTTTTGAGTTGAGATGTACTCACCGTTGTTGGCCTATTCGGTGCACGTCTGTGGTGCCCTTTCCCATCATTCCCTCGGCCGATTCAGCAAATGCTTCAGCCGATACAACATGTCGTGCGCCTCTCGTGGTGATAGGGCGTCGGGGTCGATGCCTTCGAGTTCTTTTTCTACTTTGCTGGGCTCGCCCATGGCGGTGGGGCCAAATAAATAGGTCTGCTCCGGGAGGCCCACGGCGGCGGTGTTGCCGGATTCGAGGCCTTCGAGGATTTCCCGGGCGCGGGCGAGGAGGCTGGGGGGGAGGCCGGCCAGTTTGGCCACCTGGATGCCGTAGCTGTGGTCGGCGCCGCCGTCGATGATGCGGTAGAGGAAGATGACTTTGTCACCGAGTTCGCGGACGGCTACGTTGACGTTTTTCGCGTGTTCGAGCTTGTTGCCGAGGTCGGTGAGCTCGTGGTAGTGGGTGGCGAAGAGGGCCTTGGACTTGAGGCGGTCGTGGATGAATTCGGCGACGGACCAGGCGATGCTGATGCCGTCGAAGGTGCTCGTGCCGCGGCCAATTTCGTCGAGGACCAGCAGGCTGTTTTCGGTGGCGGAGTTGAGGATGTTGGCCGTCTCGATCATCTCGACCATGAAGGTACTCTCGCCCCGCACGAGGTTATCCGATGCGCCGACGCGGGTGAAGATGCGGTCCACCACGCCGATGTGGGCCCGCGACGCCGGCACGAAGCTGCCCATCTGGGCCATGAGGGTGATGAGGGCCACCTGGCGGAGGTAGGTCGATTTACCGGCCATGTTGGGCCCCGTCACAATCTGCAACGACGCCCCGCCCCGTTCCAGGCGCGTGTCATTGGGCACGAAGTCGCCCCGGTGCATGAGGTCTTCCACCACGGGGTGACGGCCATCCACAATATCGATGTCGCCCTCGGTGTTGACCTGGGGCTTGGTGTAGTTTTTCGTTACGGCCACTTCCGCCAAGGCCAGGATCACATCGAGAGAGGCCAGGGCGTCGGCCGTCTGCTGGATGCGGCGGTATTCCCCGGCCACCTGTTGGCGCAGCGCCACGAAGAGCTGGTGCTCCAGCGACTGCATTTTGTCCTGGGCCGTGAGGATTTCCTCCTCCCGCTCCTTCAGCCCCACCGTGATATAGCGCTCCGCATTCACCAGGGTCTGCTTGCGCTCAAAATCATCGGGAACGAGGTGGGCGTTGCCCTTGCTCACCTCCAGATAATAGCCAAAGACCTTGTTGTAGCCCACCTTGAGATTGTTGATGCCCGTGCGCTGGCGCTCATCCGCCTGGAGGGTGGCAATCCAATCGCGACCCCCACGGACGAGGCCCAGGAGGCGATCCAAATCGGGGTCGTAGCCATCCTTAAAAATGTTGCCTTCGGTGATCGACAAGGGCGGCTCGTCGACGATGGCTGCTTCAATCCAACCGGACACATCGGTCAGCGGATCGAGTTGCTGGCGCAATTGACCGAGCAGGTCGGCCTCGATGTTGGCCAGGGCTTCGAGAACGCGGGGCAGACGCAAGAGCGAATAGCCCAGGGATTTCAGATCGCGCCCATTGCCCGACTTGGCCGTGAGACGCCCCAGGAGGCGCTCCAGATCGGCCACGCCCTTGAGGGCCTCCCGCAGTTCCAGGCGGAGCTGGGTGTTTTCAAAGCATTCTTCCACCGCATTGAGTCGCGCCTGGATGGCCTCCACCGTGAGGAGGGGGTGGAGTATCCACTGGCGAAGTTTGCGGCCCCCCATGCTGGTGAGGGTCTTGTCGAGGACGCCCAACAAGGTGCCCCGCTTCGTCTTCTCCGCGAGGGAGGTGATGAGCTCCAGATTGCGCTGGGTGTTGCCATCTAAAATGACAAAACCCGAGGGATTATAGCGTCGGGGCATCTGGATATGGGGCACCCGATCACGCTGGGTTTCCTTCACATACGTGAGGATGGCCCCGGCACAGGCCGTCGCCGCCGGGGCATCATCCAGCCCGATGCCCTTGAGGCTGCTGAGCTGAAAGAGCTCCGAAATCTGCTCTCGACAATAGGTGGTTTCAAAATCTTCATCTTTTCGCAGGGTAAAAGAGATGGCGGGGAAATTAAAGCGCAGGCGCTCGAGAAGCGTCGGGTTTAGCGCACCCGGCACCAACACCTCCACCGGCGCCACACGGACCAATTCATCCGTCAGAATCCGCTCCAGCCCCACCGCCAACGCGCCCGATTCACCATGGACCTCCGCCACCAGGAATTCGCCCGTGGACACATCCATAAACGAAAGGCCGCCCACCGTGTGATTCGCCGTGATGGCGCCCAGGTAGTTGTTCGCCGATTCATCCAGCAGTTCCGGTTCCATGATGGTGCCCGGCGTCACCGTGCGGACGATTTCCCGCTTTACGATGCCCTTGACGTCCTTGGGGTTCTCCATCTGCTCGCAGATAGAGATGGTGCGGCCGAGCTTGATGGCCTTGGCGATGTAGGTGTCCACCGCGCGGACGGGAACGCCACACATGGGCACCCGGGCCACCTTATCGGCCCCATCCCGCGAGGTGAGCGAAAGGCCGAGCAATTCCGCCGCTTCCACCGCATCCTCAAAGAAGAGCTCATAAAAGTCGCCCATCCGAAAAAAGAGGAGAGAATCCGGTGCCAACGCCTTGGCCTCCATAAACTGGCGAACCATAGGCGTGACTTGTTTCGGGGTAACGTCGCTTAATTTTATCCACGTGTGAGCCATAGCCGCCCATTATATCGCGCCCGAGGGCGCATTGTGAATGTTGAATGCGCGAAGCGTCCGCCGCAGGTGGAAGTGGATGGATCGAGACAGCGGGAAAAGGTGGTGTTTCAGGGATGGCAGGCTTCCAGAAATGACTTGGGCAATTGTGCCAATCGGGATGTCATTCCCGCGCACGGGGCTGTTGATCTACTGTGCGGAGTACGAATAAATCCTACCAACCAGTATTTAGCGCCCACAGCGTCATTCCCGCGCAGGCGGGAATCCAGTAGGTATGCACGGTTTCTGTGACCGCGTTACTGGATCCCCGCGTTCGCGAGGATGACGGACCTCCAAAATCGACTTGAACAGTTGTGCGAACTGCGATGAAGCGAAGTAACTGTCGGGGTGCCACGGACAAGCCCCCAGGGCTTGCCCGTGCAGAAACGGAACTGGGCTATGGCTTTGCCGCAGAGTTTACCCACACGAAACACAGCGTCCTTCCCGCGCACGCGGGAAACCAGCGGGTATCCTCGGTTCCTGTGTTCGCGTTGCTGGATCCCCGCGTTCGCGAGGATGACGGACTGCGGGAGACGACTCGGGCAATTACGCAATCCGTGAAGGCGCGAAATAACCGTCGGGGTGCCACGGACAAGCCCCCAGGGCTTGCCCGTGCAGAAACGTGATGGGCTATGGCTTGAGGCAGGAAATCGTAGCTGGGGGCCTCTCAAAAACGACACCCACACGAATGACCCAACGCCACCAGAGGCACTCGCAAACCCGGTCCCTTGGCTCGTCCCGCCCACAAGCCATTGTCCGATCAATATGCAAAAGATAAAAATTTGAATCGAAATACCAAAATTGCGTATATAATTAAATTCGAAGTTGCAATACACCTATCATTTCATATTCTGCAATCTTCATCGCATAGAATCGGGGGACATGTTGGCTAAAAAGCGCAATCCAGACGCCACGGCGGCGATGAAGGCCCTGACTATTTATAGTCTGCTGATCTTCTCCGGCCGTCGTTACTCCCTCACTGAGCTCACCGAGTTGCTGTGCTGTTCCAAGCCGACCGTTACCCGGGCCATTCTGCAAATCGAAGTCACGCCCGGCCTCCACGTCAAAATTGATGTCGAAAAAGAGGGGCGGCAGCACTATTACCGCGCTGTGCGCCCCGAAACCAAGCCCAACGTATCCCTCGAAGCCAAGGCCATTCAGGATCTCGCCCTCTGCCGCGATATGCTCACCCACCTGCTGCCGCCACAACTCCGGCAAGAAATCGGGGCCACCATCCACCAGACCACCGTCCTGCTCGACGACTTCGACGCACGGGAAGCGGCCCTCGCCCCCGTCACCCTGGCCCTCGCCAAAGGTGCGGTGGATTACAGCGCCCATCAGGATATCCTCGCCACCGTCCTTGAAGGCCTGCGGCAACACCGCATCGTCGACGTGACCTACACCGCACACCACCGCGCGGAGGGCAAGTCCATGGCCGTCGCCCCCCTCCAGTTGGTGACCCATCGCGACAGCCTCTACCTCAAGGCCCGCCGCGAGAAAGACCTGGGGCTGAAAAACGGATTCTACGACCCCACGCTGGCCATTCACCGCATCGAAACGGCCACCCTGTCCGACCGCGAGTTTACCCCGCCCAAGGCCAAGAAGAAAGACGCCTACAGCGTCTTCGGCTTCATGCCCGGGGAGCAATTCACGGTCGTCGTCGAGGCCGAAGCCCGCGTCGTGCCCTACCTGAAAGAACGCACCTGGAGCCACGATCAGGAATTTGAAGATTTAGAAGACGGCCGCGTGAAGCTGACCTTCTGCGCCACCAGTGAAGACGAAGTGGTGAGCTGGGTACTGGGCTTCGCGGGGCAGATGGTGTTGGTGGAGCCGGTGGGGGTGAGGGAGAAGATCGGGAAGTGTGGGATGCTAACGGCAAATCAGCATCAAGAGTGAATGTAGACAAGATGTTATATCTAACATTGTAGAGGACCAGCAAGATGGAAATACCGCCCTCCGCCACAAATAAGGCAATAGAGTTACTACAAAATAATCCCAAAAAGGAACTTGCCAACATGGGTGCTGTTGTAAAAAGTAACCCAAAAGCTATCGGAATTCGAGAAAAGTGGGGCAGCATTGTGGCATACCTTACCTCTTCGGACGTGCCTCTGAGGAAGAGAGCGATAATACTCGGCGGGATATTATGGGTGATACTACCCGACCCAATTCTTGGACCAATAGATGATTTCGTGGTTTCTATGGCCTTACTTCCATGGCTTGATTCCGAGCTCAAACGGTTCGCGTCCGGCCATTATTCCAAAGCTCCCACATCTGCAACTGGGTCAACCGATGTAAGCCCCTCGGATTTGATTCCTTCCAACGCCACGACAGACAGACCCCAAGCGTACCCTTTCCTTATTAGCGACGAAGAATTGGAGCGTTACTAGAATGAGTATACTATTGGATAAGCGCATTGAAATATCCTTCAGAAAAGCGGATTCTATTGCAGCAATCGGCTCCGACTGGGGCATAAATATTTCTGATAGAATCGCGATGCTCCGCAAAAGAATAGAAAGACCGGAATTCAAGTTAGCCATTGTCGGTCGATTCAAAACGGGTAAATCCACGCTCATCAATGCAATGTTGGGGGAGGAGATATTACCATACGACGTTTTGCCCTGCAGTGCATGTGAGGTATACATCCGAAATGGGCCCTCTCAAGCGCTTCGAATTGAAGCCGCAGACGGCACTCTACAGAGTGCTCCCATCACCTCCTTGAATCAGCATGTCGCTGTCGGCGGTTCAGAACTTGCCAGGCGTGCGGAGCTTGAAGTCCCCAGCGAATTTCTGGAAAGGGGCATTTGTCTCATAGATACACCTGGTTTTGATGACGTGGACCAGACACGAAGTGAAGTCGTCTACAGCGTATTGCCTGACGCTGACGCAGTTATCATGGTATTCGACGCGACGGCGATAGGAAGCACGGAAGAACAGTTTCTTCGGGAGCGAGTGTTCAAGTCAACGCTCTCTCGATACATCTTCGTGCTCAACAAGATCGATTTGATCGACGAATCTGATCGCGATGAAGTAGTTCAATACCTTCGCAGCTTACTTAGCCCACATGTACCCGTACCACTGATCGTTTGCCTGTCGGCTCAGACGCATTTGCAGGGAATCGGCTCACCTATACCTGCGGCGAAAAATGCTGATAGGTCCGAAGGTTTTTCCTACCGAGGCGTTGAGGGCCTTGTGTCGTTGATTAATACAGAAATTATGGGTAAGAGCGAAGAGATTATGGCTCGGGTGCTAGATTCCGAAATTCTTGGTATGAAGGAATCGCTCGCTGACCAGTTTGCCATGCTGAAAGACAGTATCGTTCGTAGCGACGAAGAGATCAGTCATAAAGTTACGCAAATTCAGGTCCAGTACAAGGAACTCGAAGGCGCTGCGGCTCGTGAGGAAGAACAGTCGCTCCACGAATTGGAAGACATACTTAATGGTTCTCAGCAGCGACTGATGGGATTTGTCTCAAAATACAAACTCGCACTCTATGACAACATTATTAATGCTGATGCCGCGTCGCTTAGGAGGCCGGGTATGATGGAGCGTTGTATTGAAAAACAGTTCAAAGACTGGCTGGAAAATGAAGCTTCGCTGCTGGAGAACAAATTGACCGAAGTCTTTCACGAGTTTGACCGTCGAATGCATCCTCACCAGCTTAACTGCATTTCTCAATATGGGCAAGGCGATCTTGCGATGGAGAAAGCCAATATTCAGGATGATGCCATCATGCCAGCACTCATGCTCGGTGGCTGGCTGGTTCTAGGGTGGACAAACTTCATTGTGCTTGCGGCTGCGTCCCATTTTGGCGGCGATTTCATAAAACAACAGCTTGCGCAACTCATAAATAACGAGGATGGACAAAAACATGAGTACGCACAACGTGTCACAGAGAGTCTACCCGCACTAGGCGACAAACTTTTCGAATCTATAGCGCAAAAAATCAGCGACGAATTCAAGCAACGTCTTGGAGCTCGAACACGGGAGCCCTTGGAGCAACTGGAAGCCCAAAAAAAACTTCTGAAGCATGCAAGAGTAGCCTCTGGCGAACGAAAGATTACACAGGAAGCCAAGTTAGAAAAACTGAACAAAGACATCGAGCGTTTGGCAACCGTGTGATTGCGCAGACAAAACCGGGAGAAATTGAATGCTATTGAAGTGCTATGCAGAAGGTGTACGTGTCATACAAGACGCCGTTGCCCAGCTAATCCCCATACTGGACGATCTTGGCTTGAGCACCGAGGCTCAGAGTGTAAGTGCCAGCTTCGATTCGATGTCCGCGAATGAATTCAATATTGTGATAGTCGGGCAACTCAAACGCGGAAAATCGACGCTAGTAAACGCACTTCTGAGGAAACCAAACCTCATGCCGGAGGGCGTTATACCGACAAGTTCCGCGATTGTACGTATCAGGAATGGAAAAAAAGAAGAGGCCGTAGTGCGATACCTCGACGGAGAGTCCGAGACCATAACGCTCGACTCCTTGGAGCAGTTCTGCGTCGAGAAGTACAATAAGAAGAACAAGAAAGGTGTTGCCAGCATTGACGTGGAGCTGATGCATCCATGGCTGGCCGGGGGGGCCCGAGTGATTGACACCCCAGGGAATGGTTCCGCTGAGGCCCACCACGACGCTCTTGTTATGGATGCGATCCGTCAGGCCCACGTGGCGGTCTTCGTCTTTACTGCGGACAAGCCTATCAGCGGTGGCGAGAAACGGCTCTTGGAAGAGATTAAGAATGTCGGCCCCCAGAAAATCTTGTTTGTGCTCAATATGAAAGACCGATTGTCCTCAGAGGACGAGGTCCAGAGGGTGATTGAGCACAATAAGGGGGTCATCGCGAAAATGTCCGTTTTTCACGAATCGGAATACCTTGAGTTTATAGGTGTATCATCCCGATTGGCAAATAGGAATATCGAGAACGGTGACGAGCCGGAGTGTTCTTCTGGATTTTTTGTATTGGAAAAGCGAATAGAGTCTATTGTCAATAGAACTTCGATGGCGCTCTATTCAGTAGAGCTAATGACAAATCGATTGCTCGCTAGTACCAACCAAGTGGTTCAAGTAGTTCAGAGCCAAGAACAGCTTGCAGCCAAAACGACAGAGGAATTGGATCGCCGTCTGTTGGAACTCGACGCCAAGGAAAAAGAGCTCCATGTGGGGCATGTCCAAATGCAAGACGATCTCAAGAAGACATGGAAGACTATCAAAAAAGAGGTAAAGGAAAAATTCCTGGAAAAGGATAAAAATCTAAAAAACTCGGTAGGTAGTCTAGAGAGCGCGGACTTCAAAGTGTTTAAAAAGAAATTGAAAAGCGAAGCTGAGGAGGCACAAGAAGCTCTTCAAAATAAGATTCCAGAGGAGGTAGGAAGGATTGTCAGTAACAAAATCGGACCTGCTTTGGAGAAGATTTACAAGAACCTTCAAAAAGAGCAGGAAGAAATTGACGAGGAATTTCTCGACGACTTGTTCGGAGATCGATCGTTTGATACCTCTGCCTCGACGAGTCCAGATTTGGGGCCCTTATTGGGGACGTTTGTATCCGCAGCAACTGGTGTTGGTCTCGGTGCTTGGTGGGCGAGTATGTACTTTTTCGCGCCGGGATTGTTTGCTTGGGTATCTGGGGGTATTTCTACTGCACTTTTCGGGGGCTTGACCTTTTCTGTTCCGCTTATATTTACTGGACTTGGTGCCATTCTTGCCGTTCTCGCCGTTCCCGGATTTCTCATATGGGGATGGAAAAAAAAGAAGGCGAAGCTTATTGATGATTTTGCGTCCGAGTACAAAAAGATGTTAATTGACCTCAAAGACAGATTTGAGCAGACCATATATAGGATCGAAGTAAACTCCGATAAGGCGTTGATGGAATTGGCCAAGAAGCAACTTGAACCACATCGCCAAGCCATAGTTCTTGCCAAGGAGAAGAAAGCTCAACTGCATACGGCGGGTGGTGCCGACTACGAAGCAATTCTTGCTACAATCGAATCGTTACGTTTTACGCTGACCACACTTTCTGCTCGGACTAAGGCTGAGCTACCAGATAGAATAAGCATTCCGCCATTGTGAAATAGCGCTCTGGAATCTGTTCCGGTTAACTCCGTCAAACATGTCGGAGCAAGAACCTTTTCTCGGCAAAAATGCAATCAATTGGAGGTACGTTCGACTCCGTGGCGACCATAACGATTGGCAATATAGCAAGAGATACCTTTATAGGAAAAAACATCTAACAACCTCATCAGCTGGCACTAATATTTCCGCTTTTAAGGCACACTTCCGATTATGGAAAGTACAGGCCTGTTCATGTGGATACTCATAGGGAGAAGACAAATGTGGGGTCAGAAAGCAATGGGAAAAGTCTTAGGCATGTCCTGCAGCGACAAGAGCCTGGCCTTTTTTATTAATACGTTTTCGGGCTTGGATCGATATGGAAAAATATTGGGGTTGAGCTGTGACAATGCGAATCGAACGATATCTGCAAGGGTACTGCTTAAGGGAGAGACGGAGCCAATATCCGTATGCATCGAAGAGTATGAAATGATCTACGAAACCGATTCGGCGCAATTTCTTGTGAAGTCTGCGGGCGCGGATCGCCAATGGGTAGATGTGCTATTACAGGACGCTGCCGTCGGAAAGAGCTGGCCAGTCCCAGAGAACGCGGTAGGCTTTCTGGAGGGTTTTCTCGGTCAAGCTGGTAGCTTCACTCATCTCGACCCCATATGATTTGGGAGCATTTTACCTTTTGAAACGACGCCAAGGCATGATTCGCAGTGCATCAGGGTATGTCTGTTGCATTCACGCGATGAATTATCGAGCCGGAGAATCAGCGCATGCGAATCACGCTATATGAACACCAGTAGCTTCTCGCCGTCTACCTTGTTGCCATCATGGATTGGCACAGCCGGAAAGTACTCAGTTGGCGA
>CAXBPH010000141.1:0-17529 GCA_963977445.1 uncultured bacterium
CCTTCACGCGCAGCCGGTTCCCGGCAAGCTTGTGGGTGCAGGGTACACCCTCGTGTTGGAATATAGCTCGAAACACTGGGTCTTTGGGTACAGTTACCGATTGAGTAACAACCCGATTCCAATCCACCACGACGCGCTGCAATCGGAAACTGTCCCCGGGATCACCACGAATGACTGTGGCAACCTACCATAACGTGTCCACCAAGCCATTACGCCCCGCCTACAGGTCGCTCCGGCCGACGGCGTGCAGCCCAGCCAATGCCGCCCGCAAGACACAAGAACACCAGGATCACGCCACCAAGCTGTACCCCAGACTGCTCATAGAATCGAGGCATTCGACCCAATCGCACCGCCCAGGCAATCCTTTCCTGGCCCCCGGCTTCATCGCACAAGGCGCGAAACGCCTCACGGGTATACGGTATGTTGGGCCCGTCCACTTCCATGAACTCTTGCACGGGAATCCAACTATCCCGAGGGACTACATCAATATACCCAACCCCATTCGCGTCATTCCCCATACGCACCTTCGGTGGACGCGCGTAGGTCGCTGTCAGTTTTTCGAAGCGTATCCCGGTACACATCCAATAGCGTACGTTGGCGTGCCCCCCATCCGTCAGTATGGGGACAATGTAACGGCCATCCTGCGCAAGGTCTCCATCCGCCACACACGTCTTCAGCCAGGCGATCGCGTTCGTCCGTGCGACGGCAAGGGCTTCTTCCGTCAGTTCATCGGGCTGGAACTCCGGGGCCATGCCGATATCGTCACAGACCTGGAGATAGAGGCCATAGAGCAAGCCCGAGATATCGATCAGGGCGTCGGCAAGGGGCGTGCCGTCGTTCAGGACAATTGCCTGCAGCGCCGAATCTCCCAGAAGGTCCCTCAACGTGTTTTCGATAAAACGAAAGGCCCGCGCACTTCGGAGGTAGTAGGTCGCCGCCGGCTCGACCGCAAGATCGGGACTCAGCGTAACATCGAGTGGCGCTGCGAACTTATCTGCTATATGGAGGCTCCCTACATGCAATTCCCGCCACTTCGTCACCATCGTGCGGAAGGCCTCCAGGAGTCGCTCCTTGTAGGCCCGGGAGAGCAACAACTTCTCCCCTTCCTGGCCTCTATCGGGCAGGAGCAGGGTCTCCAGGGCATAGAGTTGGTAGTCATACCAGCCACTGTCCTCATCGGGACGGAGGTCCACCTCGCCCGACTGAATCCCACGGATCAACCGGTTCATCACGTTTTCATCAGGCAGGGTCTGGAGGGCATACAACCGCCTGAACAGGGTATTCTCCGGAGAGCCTGCAGGTGGAAACAGGGTGCTATGCGCTTCTATACCCCGGTCAATGGGCACGTTTTTCCCCATGGGAAAAAAGTCGGCGTCGGGCGGATTACAGAGGCGCGACTGTAGCCCGAGGAAACCCTCATACTCCCTGGAAAGCTCAGGGTGCGTAGAAAAAACCATCCCCAACCGCTCGGAAATCCGGGCGGCGATGCGGGTCTGCATATCCCAGTCATGTTGGTAGACGCTCCGAAAATTCCACTGACAAAATCGGGATTGCTGAAACACGCGTTCCAGTTCGGGCGTGTCGGTGTAGTAGCCGATCGGTTTACTGGCGAGCCGGTTGGCCAGGAACCACTGTTGCAGCTCCGCGGCGCCTGCGGCGACCATATCGGGCAGGGCAGGCGTTCCGCCACCAAGCATAACGGGCACGGCAACATAAGTCGCCGCTTCTTCATCACCTGCTTCCAGCAAAACCGCAAGCAAGTCTTCCAGAAATTCCTGTCGTCCCCGGCCCAAGGCTGTTGCGTGCCCCTGGGTATAGCGTTCCACGGACGCCTTAATTTCGTCGGCGACGACTTTCGCCTTCTGGTCCACCAGCTGCACCGAGGGCATCCACGAAAGCCCCGCCGACTCGGCATAGCGTAGTGCGCTGGCATAGTCGGTAAATCGCTGTTCGCCGTGACCACGCTCCGCGCCTTCGATAGTCGCCAGGTCGAGGGCCACCACAGCGCCGCTCTTGTTAATCTCCAACCCGGAAGGGAGGTCGGCCGTGGGCACCAAGGCTTTCCAACGGGTCGGTTCATCGACGAAAGCGGGTGTCTTGTCCGCCAGTACATCGTCGGTCAGTTTAATCGGCTCCTCCTTTTGCGCCGCCTTGGAAATGCTCAGGGGAAGGCAAAAGGGCAGGAAAAGACCTAGAATAAATATGACCCCACAGGGAACCGAATGGGCCAGCCCGGAAAATCGCGATGATTCCGTGGCAGCGGCGCAGAGGACGATAATCGGGAGCACCACGGGCGCACTCCGCAGCATGATTTCCGGAATGCTGAGGATGGGAAATATGCCCAAGGAGACGAGTGCGGCGCTCCCGAGCCACCAATAGAACGCCTGCTTGACGAAGGGCGTCGTGTAGGGCCGCCCCAGAAGAAGGATGGCCGTCGCAATCAAAATATTCAGCGCAGCACCCAGCGCAAAAATCCCACTATCACCGTAGCGACTGAAACAGGCGAAGCACATCATCGCGGGCCCGACACCCAACAGCAGAAAGCGAGCCCCATTGCGAACGTTCTTTTTCATAGGCTCCCTTTTTTTCGACCGGGGGTTCGGGCAAACCACGATGAGCCTGCCTGTTAAACCCGAACTTCTACGATGTACTATCGATTCCCTTCCTGCTATGCTACAGGAGAACATTGGGGTAAAGACAAGGGAGCACGGGGTATGCGAAAGTTTTTGCAGTGGGCGCTGGTCGCCACCATCGCCGTCCTGGCCATCGGGGTCATCGCCCACAGCCTCTTCACCACCTCCACACGCCGCGCCCGGGACGTTTCGGTAGGGGCCCTCCGTGAAAAACTCGCCCGTCTCGGCGCGGAGGAGGTCACGCCGGGCACACCAGCACACGTGGCAACACCAACAGCGCCCGAAACGCCGCCATCAGCTCCGGAAGACGATGCTACGTCGGAACTGCAGGACCGCTGGCGGGTCGCGTTCAGTGAACTCCAAACCCGGCAGGAGGCGTGCCTACTCAGCAGAGCATTGAGCGCACCGCTGGTCGTACGCGTCGAGACCACAGGCGGCCTCACACTGTCCGTTGCAGAACTCGCCGAAGTCGCGGCCTATCGCAGTTGTCTGGGCGACGTTCTGGATGAGCTCCTTGCGTTGTGCGCTGCGTCGGATGACCTCTATGCCTTGTACGCAACATTTCCCGTTGACGATGTACCTATCTTCGGGAATTTCCTGAAGGTCCGTAGCGAAGTATCGCGTCACTTCATGGCGTGGGCATCGGAACAAAACCATGCCCGCGCCGTAGAAGCCTATACCGCCATGTTGAACCTGTCACACATTCGGTGGTTTGGTGCGCCCCAAGTGCGCGTTGCGCCGGAAATTATCTGGCCGATTATACGGAGCGCACTGGAGAGTGGACAGGTCACGGACAACCAGTGGCAACGACTCCTGGTCCAACTGGAAGCCCAACGTGATCCCAACAACTTCTTTCAGTCGTTCAAGTGGGATGTCGAAGATATTCTCGACGATTGGGAAGACTTTAATGGCACATTGTCCCAACAAATTGAAATAACGCGTGAGCCCCTCAGCTACCTTCAGAATTGGTCGTATTACAACATCACCACGCCCCTCTTTAACCACGATCTGGAGGTTTTCAGCCGGGCCATGGACGTGCTCCTCGACCTCGCGCACCGACCCTACTATGAGATAGAACCGGAACTGGAACAGTTCTATATTGACTTCGATGTGGAACCAAGCATGGATGAACAACGTTTCATTCGGCAAAACCGCTCATGGGCGAATGTACTCTATTACAGCCGCGTGGGCATTCCCAAAGAAGCACAGCGTCAGGCGGAAATCGACGTTGTTCGCGCAGCCATTCTCCTTGACCGGTGGCAGCGCGAGGAAGGCAGCTACCCGGAGACACTGCACGTCCTCGTCGATGACGGGAAGGACTCATTTCCCATCAGTCCCATTGACGGCAAGCCCTACCTCTATGAGCGCGAAGCAGACGGCTATCGGCTGGGCTATCGACACCCGCCCAATGTACACGGCGTTACGTTGACCCTTTGGAGCGGTCCGGAAACCGGCGACGAAGCCGTGTCGGTGGAATGAAGACCCCGATTCAGAGCACCCGCAACACAGCACACTTGAGGTAGCCCGTTTCGGGCATGGAAAGCATCACCGGATGGTCGGCGGCGGCCCCGCGGAACTCAAGCAACTGAATGGTCCGTTTTTCCGAGGAAGCAGCACGCTTGATGATGTCGACGAAGGTGGCATTGTCGATAAAATGGGAGCAGGACGAGGTGACGCAAATACCACCGGGCTTGGTCGCCTTGATGGCCGCCCGATTGAGTTGGAGGTAGCGACCCTGGGCTTTCTTGGCCTGACTCCGCCCCTTCGCATAGGCCGGGGGGTCAACGATAACAATATCGAAGGGCTCTTCCGAGGCCAGGACGTTTTCCACATCGTCGCAGCGAAAATCGAGGACTTCCGATACGCCGTTGTGCTCGGCGTTGGCTTGGGCAAGTTCGATAGCCGCTGCGGAGCTGTCCACGACGACCACTTCCCGGGCACCTGCTTTAGCCGCATGACACGCCCAAAGGCCCAGATGACAATGGCCATCGAATACGCGGGCATCCTTCGCAAAGGGAACCGGCGTAAGGCGATTGAGGCGCTGGTCGAGAAACATGCCCGTCTTCTGGGCACCTTCGAGACGCAACTGCACCTGAAGGCCTTCCAGCTCAAAATCTACCGTGTCGGGCACGTCGCCCAGGCACGTCACATTATAGGCCACCTGAAAGCGGACGCCTGTGACACCTTCATTGTTCAGCAGCAGTTGCCCGAGGCGCTCCATCCACGGCACATAAAACGCGCACGAAGATTGCAGCGACACCACAGCCCCGAATCGATCGGCCACCAGACCAGGAAGGCCATCGGCCTCGGCATAGAGCCAGCGATAGGCGTCGGAGTGGGGAAAAAGTGCCTGCCGGAGTGCGAGCGCTGATTGGATGCGTCCCTGAAAAAAAGCCCCGTCGATTTCTTCCTGATGACGGGTCAAGATGCGCACCGCAATGCCGCCCTGCGCCTGGTAGAAGCCCCGCCCCACAAAACGGCGCTCGCTGGAATACACATCCACCAGATCGCCATCAGAGAGCTCGGGAAGTTTCTTAAACTCCGTCCGATAGGCCCAGGCATGACCCCGCTGTATACGACGTTCTTCTTTGGGATTCAAGGTAGCAGTGGGGATGGTGTCAATCATGGGGGGGCTCGCGATGGGTAGAAAAAAGGGACGTTGAGAGCCCCTATTGTAATCCATGGTGACACGCAGAATCGATTTTGGGAAGCAATTTGGACTCGGTAGTGTCTTGACGGTTTTTGTAACTGAGTGATATAGTGTAACTAGATTAAAGCAAGGACATCTCCAGGATGTTTAGATTGTATCGTCGGAATTTGGTTATTCCCATAGCTTCTAGGGCGAGGCAATTGAAACGGAGGCCTGAACAGGGCTGGTTGCTTCACCACAGAGGGGCGTCGAGAGAATGGAATGGCTACAATCTTTTCCGAACCTGGATCAACAGATAGCCGAATGTATCGAATCGGAACAGTATCGCTTCAGCATCCATTTTAATGCGCTGCTTGGTAAGTACAAGCTTCCCCGAATATGGGTACTTGACCGTCTGAAACAAGGTCGCCGCAAGAAAGATTTTGACTACGTTAAGGGCAAGGACGAAATCCCTTGTTTTTGTTTTGTCGCGCGAAAAACGGCCGAAATGCCTGCGCTGGTGTTTTTCGTGGCCTTTGCCAAAGAATCCGATGATTCGGTTGTGATGTGGATACAAGAATTTCATACTGACACGGATTAATCCCAACGACTCGGGAGAAAATACTCATGTCTGATTACAAAACAAAGGTACAGAAAAGGTTCGCCTATCACGGCGCGGGTTACGAGGTCGTACTCCACAATGTGCCCATGATAAAGCTCGGGAGTGAATGGGTATTGAATATCAACCCCGGCGTCATCGACCGCCTTATCTTTGAAGGCCTGCCCCACCATCCTTCGCGATTGACGGGCAGCCAGGTACGCTTTGTACGCGCGCTTACGGGCATGACGCTGAAGGCCTTTGCCGATCGCTTCGGCGTGTCTCACCCGGCGGTGAAAAAGTGGGAAAACGCAGGCGATGGCCCCACCAATATGTCCTGGTCAACGGAAAAAGATATTCGGCTCTTTGTACTGGACCACGGCGATGCGGAGCCACAAGATTTTCAGGCGTGTTACAACGAGTTGGCCGTTGAAGTCTCCGGTTCACCTACCCCCGTCCACGTCGACATCGAACGCATGGCCGTCGCCTGAAACCGTCTGCCGATTTAATCCAAAAGCCGGAGCACTACGTCTCCATCGTATAGATGGCGTTCAGCTCACGGTAGCGCTCGTTGTAGTCCAAGCCATAGCCCACAACAAAGTGGTCTTCGATGGTGAACGTCACAAAATCGGCTTCCACCGGTTGGATACGCCGGGAGGGCTTGTCCAGCAGCGTGATGAACTTCGCCGAGGCCGGGTGCTGGCTCTGCACAAAATCCACAATCGCCTCGGCCGTCCTGCCCGTATCGAGGATATCCTCCACAATCAACACGTGTCGTCCCCGGAGGGATTCCTCCGGCAGATGGGTAAAGAGGACCTCCCCCGTGCTCTCGGTGCCGGCGTAGCTCTTCGCCCGGATGTATTCTACCGTGAGGGGCATGGTCAGATGACCCATCAACGCCACCGAAAAAGGCACCGCCCCCTTCAACACGACCAGCAGGCATAGCGCTTCGTTGGCATAATGCCGATTGACCGCGTCGGCTGTTTTCGCAATGCCATGCTGAATCTGCTCCCCATCAATCAGGGGCTGTTCACTCAGGCGGAGTTTCATAAACCACCATTCCTTCTTCGGTCGGTTCCGGGCACTGTTCAATTTCGACCCACCGGGTGGTCCCTTCGTGGACAGCGACATGCCCACTCATAGCATGACCAACGACCCAGACAAGGGTATCCCCATCAACCACCAACAACTGGCGTTCACGCTGCACCGGTGTCAGGCCGAGGTGATTGTAGTAATCTTTCAGTTTCTTCGTGCCCGTCATCCCCAGGGGGGCGATTCGGTCCCCGGGCTTTCGGGTGCGAATGGTCAGGGCCGTCCCCAGCCGGTCCCCATCAACAATCTGCCGATGGTCCGATCCGTAGCCGTGCGCCGGCCCCGCAGGGGCCTCACTAAGGCAGCGACAACGAAACCGGATTCCATCCGTCACGACTTCCCCCGGAACAGCAAGCACCACGGCGGGCCGCTCCGTAAGGTCCGCCGTCGTGCGGACCACTTCGGCATAGCCACGGGTCAGCAACAGAGATTCATGGCACCCGATATCCAATAACTTTCCGGTTTCACCCCCGTGAAGGAACCGCACCGCGCGGCCTACGATTTCATAGGTTCCCGCACCCCCGGCATCCAGAATTACTTCCGTCATCACGCGGTACTGGAGGGCCTCGTCCAGCCCACAAAACTCCTGCCGGTGAATGCGTCCGTCCTGGTCCCGAATACGGCCCAGCGCTTCCGCCGTGAGTCGGGTCAGTAAAGCATCTTCGCGCCGCTGAATTTCGGCCAAGCGATTCAGGGCATCAACAACACGGGGATTAAAATCCCGGGCCAGGGTCGGCAACAGTTGGTGGCGCATCCGATTGCGGACCATGTCGGTGTCCCGGTTGCTGCTGTCTTCACGCCAGGCGAGTCCTTCGCCACGGAGCCAGGCTTCCAGGGTAACTCGTCGAAATCCCAGGAGGGGACGTAACAGGGGAATGCCCCCCACGTCGCCAATGGGCTGGATACCGCCCAGTCCCGAAGGGCTGGTCCCTCGCAAGGCCCGCATGAGAACCGTTTCTGCCTGATCATCCCCGTGGTGCCCCGTTACGATGGCCCCGTAACCGTGAGAACGGGCCGTTTTCACCAGAAAGGCATAGCGCACCCGCCGGGCCACCATTTCAAAACTCTCGGACGCCTCCCGGGCCAATGCCGCAACATCCGCACAGCCACGATAAATGGGCACACCCAACGACGCGGCTTCGGCGGCCACGAAATCGCCCTCTTCCGTGCTGGCCCCTTCCCGGGTCTGGTGGTCAAAGTGGGCCACCCCAAGGCCCCGACCACCACCGTGCAGCAAATGGAGCAGGGCCATAGAGTCGGCCCCGCCAGAAACGGCAAGGAGAAGTGGCTCGCCCGCCGCAGGCCCATGGAGGGCGTCCAAAGCGCGCGATACACCTTGGATCAGGCTCTCAGTAGACTCTGTTGCCATGGAAATATCACACTTTCGGGGTAACGACGCAGACCAGTTAAGCCAAAGCAGCACCGCCATTTGTATATTTTCGGGCTGCCTCGCTATACTCTCCACGACCATTCTAACGTCTCCGAGCAAGTTTTCGCACACTCCACTGGGTCGGGTGGGTGATTCCGGCGGAGATCCCCGAGGGAAAACAAATCGTCCGCAACAGGACGACGCTCTCCAATCAAACAAGGAAGTGCACTATGGCCGAGGCCAATATGCAGCAGACGCTAACAGGCTGGGGGGGCATGAATCCCGAAACCTGTGACGTGTTCCGCCCGGAAAAACGGCGCGCCCTCTCCGATCTGATCCAGGCGAAACACAGCGACACCATCATTGCCCGCGGGCTGGGCCGCAGTTATGGAGATACCTCCGTCAACGGCGGCAAGGGCGTCATCAACATGACCCGCCTCAACCGGATGCTGGCCTTTGACCCGGAAGAAGGCATGCTCGAATGTGAAGCTGGCGTAAGTCTGGCCGAAATCATCGAGACCTTCCTGCCCCGGGGCTTTTTCGTGCCCGTCACGCCGGGCACCAAGTTCGTGACCGTCGGCGGCGCTATCGCCAACGACGTCCATGGCAAGAATCACCATTGCGATGGCACCTTCTGCGAATTCGTGGACTATTTCACCCTGCTCATCCCCAATGGCGACATACTCACCTGCTCCCGGGATGAAAACGAAGACGTATTCTGGGCGACCGCAGGCGGCATCGGCCTTACGGGCATCATTCTCACGGCCTGCATCCGCCTTTTGCCGGTGGAAAGTGCCTACATGGTCACGGATTACACCCAGTGCACCCACCTGGACGCCGCCCTCGAAACCATGGCCGCAAGTGACCAGGACTATCAGTATTCGGTGGCCTGGGTCGATTGCCTGGCCAAGGGAAAGAACCTGGGCCGCTCGGTGCTCATGCAAGGCAACCACGCTGGCGTGGAGCACCTCTCCGGGGACAGAAAAGAAGCGCCCTTTACCATCAAGAAGGGTCTGCCCAAGATGGTGCCGGTGCAATGTCCTCCCTTCGTGTTGAATTCCCTGAGTGTTCAAGCTTTCAATACGGCCTTCTACGCGTTGCACCCTACGGCAGAAGGTTCTATCACCGACTACAACAGCTACTTTTATCCCCTCGATGCCATCCACCATTGGAATCGCCTCTACGGCAAGAGTGGATTCGCCCAATTTCAGGCGACCCTCCCCTTCGAGAGCAAGCAGGGATTGGTCACGATGCTGGAGCGCCTGGCAAAATCACGTCGCGCCTCCTTTCTCGCCGTGCTGAAGACCTTTGGCGAGCAAAATCCGGGGCTCCTCTCCCATCCCATGAAGGGCTACACCTTGACCCTGGACCTGCCCAATCGCAGTGACTTAACCCCCTTTCTTCACGAATTAGACCGCGTTCTCCTCGATCACGGTGGACGCCTCTATCTGGCGAAAGATGCCGTGGCCACGGCGGAAACTATCGCGGCCATGTATCCACGACTTGATGAATTCAAAGCCATTCAACGACGACTTGACCCCAAGGGGGTCTTGTCCTCAACCATGGCACGGCGACTGGGGTTGGTAGGATGATGAGTGAATTTCAACAGAGCGTCGTTATTCTGGGTTCCACCTCGGGCATCGTCCGCGCCACCGCCGAAGCCTACGCCGCCGCAGGGTTTTCGTTGGTCCTGGCCGCGCGGGATGACGAAGAAAATGAAATCCTCGCCGCCGACCTGGGGGTCCGCTATGACACCCCCTGCCATGCGGTCCACTTTGATGGCACCGATTTTTCCTCCCACGCCGCCTTCGTGCAGGAATGTGAAGCATGCCTCGGCACCAATCCCACAGGATTAATTCTCGGCTTCGGGTACATGGCAGAGCAGAAGATCGCCGAGTCGGATATCACCGAAGTGCAGAAAATGGTGGATGCCAACCTCACGGGCGCCATCTCCATACTGGAGCAATTCGCGGCTGTCTTCGAAACCCGGGGCTCCGGCTTCATGGGCGTCCTTTCTTCCGTTGCCGGTGACCGGGGCAAACAAAGCAACTATATCTACGGGGCAACCAAGGCGGGACTCACCTGTTACCTCGAAGGGCTCCGCGTGCGACTCTTCAAGGCCAATGTGACGGTGACCACCATACAACCCGGCTTCGTGGACACCAAAATGACCTACGGCCTGCCCCTGCCGGGCCCCCTCGTCGCCACGCCGAAGCAAGCGGGTGACGCCATTTATCGCGCTGTAAGTCAGGGCAAAAATGAAGTTTATGTGCCTTTTTTCTGGCGCTACATTATGATGATTATCAAGTCCGTTCCACGCTGGCAATTCAAAAAGATGAGCATGTGATGTCTGAGAGCAGTCTAACCTCCCTTCCCGTCATCCTCTTTCGCGCTATGCGGCCCTACCAATGGACCAAAAATCTGCTGGTGCTGGCGGCGCTGCTCTTCGCCGGTGAATTGGGACATGTCCATCAGATATTCGTGGGCTTCAGTGCCCTCGTCGCCTTTTGTCTGGCGGCAAGTGCCACCTACGTCTTCAATGATCTCCTCGATATCGAAAGCGACCGGGAACATCCCAAAAAGCGCCTTCGTCCCCTGGCCAGCGGCGAGATGAGCATTGCCACCGCGTGGGTGCTGCTCGTTTTACTCTTTGCCCTGGCCCTGACCCTGGCCTACATGATTCGTATTCCCTTCATGTTTGCCCTCCTCGCCTATGTCGTCCTCACCCTCTCCTATACGGTGAAACTAAAACATCTGGCCATCGTGGATGTACTCACGATTGCCCTGGGCTTCGTCATCCGTGCCGTCGCCGGGGCCATCGCCCTGGACGTCCCCTTTTCCAACTGGCTTGTCGTCTGCACCTTTTTCCTCGCCACCTTTCTCGGACTCAGCAAACGACGCAACGAAATTACCCTGTTGGATGAGGGTGCCCAATCGCACCGACAGGTACTGCAGCACTACACGGTAAACTACCTCGACCAGCTTATCCTGATTGTCGCAAGTGGCACCCTCCTGACCTATACCATCTACACCTGCTCCCCCGAGGTCATCGAACGGCTCGGCACGGACAAACTTTATATCACCCTCCCCCTGGTTGCCTACGGCCTCTTTCGCTACCTCCATCTTATTCATCACAAGACGGGCGGCGGCGATCCCAGCCAGACACTCCTGAAAGACCGCCCTCTCGGCGTTACCGTGCTCATCTGGGCGGTCGCCTGCGGTCTCATCATCTATCTCCCTGCCGTAATTAAATAACAGAACTCCCGAAAAAAATGCCAAGCTGGAACCAAGTCACCGAGTTCCTTACAATAAGATTGAGTAGTGGGAACTATCGCTGGTATTTTTGTAACAAAGGAGTAGAGACCATGGGGAACCCTGTCGGGACGTTGAGTGGAGGAGATGTAATGCGGAATGTGAGTGCCATCGTCTTGGGAGGCGGTCGCGGCTCGCGACTTTACCCGCTCACCAAAGTACGTGCCAAACCCGCCGTGCCCTTGTGTGGTCGTTATCGCCTGGTCGATATACCCCTCAGCAATTGCATTCATTCTCAAATAAATCGTGTTGCCGTTTTGACGCAATACAACAGCCATTCTCTGAATCGCCATATCAATAATACCTACCAATTCGACGCATTCAGCGGCGGCATGGTCGAGGTCCTGGCCGCAGAACAGACCGATCTCGCCAGCGGCAACGAATGGTTTCAGGGTACCGCCGACGCAGTCCGTAAACAGTTTGTCCATATACAGGACCCTTCGGTAGAGCACTACATCATCCTTTCCGGCGATCAGCTCTATCGCATGGACTACCGCGATCTCCTTCGCACCCATCTGAACAAAGACGCGGATATCACCGTGGCCGCCCTGCCCGTCGATGCGAAAGATGCCGAAGGCTTTGGCATCATGAAGGTGCTGAAAAGTGGCCGCATCCGCGAGTTCATCGAAAAGCCCACTGATCCAGCCGTCCTGGAATCCCTGGTCACTCCGGAAAAAGTATTCGAGGACTTTGGTCTCGAAGCCGCCGGGAAACCCTATCTCGCTTCTATGGGCGTCTATGTCTTTAAGGCAGAGGTTCTGGAACGCCTGCTGATGGATCACGTGGAATGGATTGATTTCGGCAAGGAAATCATTCCCAATTCGCTACAGTCCCTCCAGGTGCAATCGCACATGTTCACCGGGTACTGGGAAGATATCGGAACCGTTCGCTCCTACTTCGACGTCAGCATGGCCATGACCCTGCCCGATTCCCCCTTCCACTTTCACGACGAGTGCCATCAAATCTATACCCATGCACGGGCCTTACCGGGCGTGCGTATCAGCGATGCCCACATAAAGAACGCTATCATCTGTGAGGGCAGCCGCGTCACCAAGGCCACCGTCAGCAACGCCATCGTCGGTATTCGAAGCATCATTCATCCCGGAGCCAAACTCAACAAGGCCATTATTCTCGGGGCAGAGTATTTCGAAGACCAGGTGGAAGACACCGATCAGCCCCAGCTCGGCATCGGGCCGGACACGGACATCAGCTATGCCATCATCGATCACAATGCGCGGATCGGCAAGGGTGTCGTAATCAAGGGCTCCAAACGCCTCAAAGACTCCGATGGAGAAGGCTACGCAATACGCGATGGTATCGTCGTCGTATTGAAGAATGCCGTCATACCCGATGGAACCAAAATCGGCGCCGTCTGAAGCTCGGCCATTGAACCCAATTACCCCCAAAGAAGATCTGGAAGCTGTCCCAGGAGCACCGACACGTGTGCTCCTGGGTTTATTGGTCATCCTCGTGCTGGCCGCATGCCTCCGACTCTACGGACTGGGTAATGCGAGTTTGTGGTATGACGAAGGGGCCAGCCTCTACCTCAGTCACTACCTCGCCACCCCCGCCGCCCTCTTCGACAGCACCAAGACCGTCGAGCCCCCCCTCAACGCCGTATTGACCGGCCTGTGGGCGGGTGCCATCGGGATGGTGAGTGCCTCGACACCGACAGACCAGGCCCACGATTTTCTCTTGCGGCTCCTGCCCTGCCTCTTCGGCATACTGAATTGTCTGCTGCTCTACATCCTCACTCGCCGGATCTACCACTGCACCCGTACCGCCTGCTGCGCCGCCTTTCTCTTCGCCATAGCGCCCTTTCAGATCTACTACGCCCAGGAACTGCGCATCTACAGTTTCTATGTGACCCTTGCCCTCCTCGCCGTATGGGCGACAATCCAGGCCCTGGACGGCAACAAGCGCCGCCATTGGGCCCTCTATATACTGACCCTCACCGTCTTGATGTACAGCCACTACTTCACCATGTGGCTAATCTTCTCGTTGAACCTTATCTACGTTGCCCTCCTTGGAAAATACCGGCACCGCTTCTGGCCGTGGACCATCGCCAACGCCGTGCTCATGGTACTCCTCGCCCCGGCACTCTATGGTGCCTTCACCATGCACGCCGAAGTGCAAGGCCTCGAAGTGCCGTGGTATCCCAACCCCACCTGGAAAACGGGACTCATCACGTTCAAGACCTTTTTCGCGGGCTATGGCCCCCGCGCCTGGGCCTACGGGCCGCTCTTTCTGCTCACCATCGCCTTGTGGTTCTGGGGCGTGTTACGCCCCCGGAAATACGACCTCGCCACCGTTGTCGTCGCAGGCCTCACGTGGATTCCGATTCTTGGTTGCCTGTGGCTATGGGGAGGGGCCGATTTTTCCTTCTATGAACACCGCCTCTTTCTTTTCTCCGGCGTACTCGCGATCGTCGGCGTCGCACGGGGCATCATCCTGCTGGGACGTCCCGGTATGGTCGGCCTCGCCCTGATATCCCTGCTCACCCTGCCCTGTCTCGCCGACTTCTATCAGGGACGTCTCCACCCCATCCCCATGCATCGACTCGCCATGTGGGACAAGGTCGATTTTCGTGATGCCGCCCGGTTGATGGAAGACCAGTGGAAGCCGGGAGACCGCCTCGTCTACACCAGCCATTTCAGTGCCTACTCCATGTTTCACTATCTGCCCCACGACCAACTGCGGATTGGCTGGGGCCCGGAAGACGAGGTGGATTTCATCAAGACCCTGGGCCACGAAGCCATCCTGCGGGAACACAAGCTCATGCCCGTGCCGAAAGAACGCGCCATCGACGGGGCAACGCGAATCTGGTTCTTGTCCACCCAGGGCATCACCTTCGAATGGCAACCGACCACCACCCGCATCCGCGAATGGCTCGACTCCGTCGCCACGGCACAGGAACGCCATAGCTTCCCGGGCGTGGAATTGATTTGCTACGTGCCGAATTAAGGAAGGTCGGCCAAGGGGGAAACGCCTATTCGGGCAATTCCGTCCGGTAGATCGTCACCAGGTCGTTGGAGTAAACCGGCGCAAGCCAGGGAATCTCGCCGAGTTCCTGAGGCGCAACGGCCTGCTCGAAAGGTCCGACAAAAACAAAGTCGATGTTTCGGGTCCGCACAAACCACTCTTTGAATCCCACATCTCCCGGCGACTGGAAAAAGCGCAAGACGAGGGCATTGTTCTCCTCGTAGTCCACGCTCAGGGCATCCTGGCCAGCGACCACGCGGAGTCCCGCAAGCCGGGGCACAAACTGGCTCGTGTCGTGACTCGCCAGGACCACATCGCCTTCATCACCGAAGCGGCTCAGCTGTGTCATGGCGTCCCCCACGTGATTGTGAAGATAATAGACCCAGGGCGCATCAGGATGGCGCAGGTCGTTGAAAAACTTGCCGTAGTGGAGCACGTTACAGGGAATCACCAAGACAATCATCGCCACCAACAGCACACGCGGAGCCCGGGCAGGCCATACGTAGCGAACAAAGAGCAGGGGTGGTGCCAGTACCCAAGGAAAGTAACTTTCTACGCCCCAGGGAAAATAGGGGTAACACTGGAGCAATACCTGGGCCACCACCAGCCAGATCGCAAGCACCGGGATCGCCCCCAGATTGAGGGAGCGCTTCGTAAGCCCCCAGGCACCCGCAGCCAGCACCGCGCAAAACGGAATCCCCAGCCAGAGCAGTTGGGAAAGAAGAAGGACCGGCTGCCAGGCAACAAAGGCACCGAGGCCCAGGGGATTCTGGATGTAAATGATCCCATGCCAGAGGATGGCCGGCAGGTGTGCACCCGCGCAAACGCCCAACTGCAAAAGAACCCGTCGTCCCCGGGCAGGCTCTTGCCACACGGTGAGCGCACCATAGAGCAACAGAAAAAGACAGGACTCGGGAATCTGGTAGGGACGAATGATGCTGTGCGCTGCAGCAGCCAGCCCCGCGAGCGCGAAATAGCGAAGGTCGTCGCGCTGTGTCCCCCGAATAAACCACGCGTACTGGAGCGCCGCAAAGACGCCCGCCCGGATAAAATGTGGCTTATTGACTAAATAGGCAAAGATGGAGACGCCTTGGGCATCCAGCGGCAAAGCCAGGTGCGTACCAAAGAGCGCATTGCTGCCATAGGGAATCCACCCCAACCCCGCACCGAAACTAATCAGGAGCAACGCGCCCCGGCGCTGTCCACGACCCGCCAAGCAAACGAGACACAGATACCAGGCCGCAAAGACGAAGGCCACCGCCGATACCACCCGACCCACATGAAACAGGGTGATCAAGGAACACCCGGTCCAACGCGCCGTCCACCCCATGATCCCCCACTCCAGATTGTAGTAGCCTTGGGAAGGTGAGTCGGGCGTATAGAGATTCGTAAGGCCCATCTGGCCATTCGCTGCCTGTTGGGCAAAGGCGAGATAGCTGTTGGCCCCGGGGGTATCCCGTCCGATAAAGCCCATGAATTCATAATCCGGGGGCGTACTGGCATAACCGTAGACGTAGGGCAAGGATCCCAGCACCACGACCACCAGCGCAATCGCGGCGGGAAAATAGATATCGTGGCGGGTGAAGCGAGACATGAACGACATTATGGATTCACCCATCGCGCGGTTACAAATAGCCCAGGGATTTCAGCGCGTCTTCATGGGGCACCTCTGGCGCAACCGGCGTTAGAAATTCCCCCCCAACACCCTCCACCAGTTTCTTCTCTTCTTCCGTCAACAGGCCAGGATCCCGGGTACCCTTAAAGCGATCACTCAATTGGGGCGGACAGGTCGCCTCATAGGCACGCAGGTAATCGCGCCACTGCTGCAACTGTTCGGGATGTTCTTCCGCCAAATTGCGTGTTGCCCCAGGATCCTCTTTCCGGTGGTAGAGTTCTTCCCGCACGATAGGGCCCCAACTATCGGTCGGTACCACCGTGCCCTCGAGCAGTTCTGCCCGGGTCCCCCGAATGGCACCGGCCGCCTTGGCGCAGTCTTCCGGGGAAAGCCATTTCCACCACGCCAGATAGAGCGTGTCATCCGTAACTACCCCCCGAACCAGACTCCGACTCTGAATCAGCAGCTCCATCACCCGAGGTCCCGTGCCTGCCGTCACTACCGATAGCGCGCCCGCCTGGGGCTCGAAAAGCGGACTGCCGCTGACACCCCCAATCTGAGGAACGCCCTGGAGCGTGAAAACAGAGGGCATGATATCCACCAGCGATACGGTTGATTCGACCCGGCCAACGGGAATCTGGCCCGGTTGCCAAAACAACAGCGGTATATGGTGCACTTCGGGATACAAGGTCCAGGCGTGCTCCACAAAGCCATGGTCCAGGAATTCCTCGCCGTGGTCGGCAGTCAGGACAACCAAGGTATTATCGGCCATGCCCACCCCATCAAGGGCCCCAAAGAAACCCTTCAACGTATCGTCAATAAAGGCAATTTCCCCGTCGTATCGTTGCACCAGATTCTCAAAACGGGCTTCACCCGGACCAAAACCCGTCGCCCGGAGCGCCGGCACGTTCTCGCGAACATCTTCGTAGAGTCCCAGCGCCGTTTCGGGCCGTGCCGTGCCAAAGCGATCGTAATAGCTTTCGGGCGGGGTGAAGGGCGAATGGGGATCAAGAAAATGAAGGTAGGTGAAGGTCGGTTCGTCCCGGTGCTCCGTAAGCCACGCCAGGGCCTTCTCGACCAACCGGGGACCCTGTCCGCTTACGCCAAATTCGGTAAAGCAGTAGGTCGTACCGAAGCCCCGATAGAATTCCGGGGCATCAAGTACCGGGGAGTTCGAAAAGAGCGCCGTTTCGTAGCCCGCCTCACGAAAGGCCATCGCCATCGTCGTCTTATCCGGTGCAGGACGGGCATACCAACCGCCCCCCCACGAACTTTGAGACGGATACAAGCCCGTAAAGA
>CAXBPH010000142.1:0-17459 GCA_963977445.1 uncultured bacterium
ACCTTGAAAGGACCTGTCGTTTCTCGCGATCGGGCATTCCCGGTTGAAGATCCGCCGCAGGAGGATTCGGGTGGCACCATCGGGGTGACATCGAAAAATCGGGAGCCCGTCAAACGGATCTTGTGTACGTGCATGCTTTAATGCGATTGCCCTGATTCTAATTGTAGTTGCCGCCTCAAAACCCGGTATACTTGGCAGCAATCATGGATGATATCACCGACAAAAAAACGCCGCGCAAGAGCCCAGGGGCACCGTTTTTCCTGGTGTCTATGACCTTCTATCTCCTAGTCGTCCACATGACGAGCCTGATGACCCTGCCGAACAGTCCGTCTGGCGGTCCGACGCACGCCTATCCCGATACCTGGACCTGGCTTTCCACGTTTCTGGACCGTCTCGCCGGGGACTCCGCAACCCAATGCGCCTGGGTGGCCTTGCCGATTCTCTGGGGGTGTATGGTCTGCGTTTTTCTGCTCACCCGAGTCTTGGTTCCCGGCCCACCCTGGTTGGGTTCGCTTTCGGGCACCTTTTTGATGGCCCATCCGGCCAAAACGGAAGTGCTGTTCAGTCCGCTGGGGCTTTACTATCTACTTGCCACGTTGACGGCACTGGCAGCGCTGCTGGCCTACGTTCACCTCCGAAAATACGGCGGATGGAAGCGCTATGCCCTTGCCACCCTGCTCTATTCCCTTGCCGTATTTCCCTTCACCCTGAATGCCACGTTGTTCGGTCTGCTGTTGCTGGTCGAGTTTATGTGTGGCGAGGCGGAAGAGCGCAACTGGCTCCGACTCGTCCCCCTGCTCGTGCTGACCATGATCAGCAATGGACTCCGCATAGGCACCCTCTATAGCGGGCTGCCCACACCCGATTCGATTCTATCGCCGCTATTTCTGGTGCTCTACCCAATCGGACTGCTTCCGGAGACCCAAAATCACCTGGCGGCGAGCCCCGGGGAAGCCTGGTTATGGGGCATATTCACCGTCGCGTGTATGGTCGTACTTTTTGCCCTCGTAAATTCGAAGCCGCTTCGTCTGTCACTGCTGGCCATCCTTTTCTTTCGCCTTTATCCCGGCGCGCTCCCCATCGATTTGGTCACGCTCGACGGGGCGGGCCAGCTCCTGCTGCCAATAGCGTTGGCGGGGATCGGACTTGCCGCGCTCAGCGCTTGGCTTATGCATTTCGAGACGTGGGCCCAACCGACGGTATCCCTCACCACCATTTTGTGTTTCATGCTGTTTATTCTGCAATTTCAGGCGAATCGCAATTTTGTACAATCCACCGACGACGCAGAAATCACGGTAACGTCGAAGGATGTTCCCCGGCCACCACTACACCTGAATAGCGGGTCCCGTCCATGAAATCGTTGAACCCCTTTCTGACGTGCGCTCTGCTCATAGCGGCGCTCTGCCTTTCCCCGCCTACAGAGGCACAGGACAACATGGAAGGGCTGGGACCGATCTTTGAGCGCGGTTATGTGGCCCATTGGCTCGTGTGCGGTCCCTTTGAGCCCGATGTGACCGGCGGCATACTCGCCGCCATTCGGGATGATGCGGCCGTGCTCACCGACACCGATTTCATGGAGACCCGTGGCGGTATCGCCCGCATGCGCCCCGACCATTTGATGCGTATCCCCACGGCCGATGGGGGAGAGTCTATCTGGCAACGTGCCGGTACGACGGGTCCCGAGCTTGACCTGGCGCCGTTTTTTCCCGGTGACCCCGTGGGCATTGCCTACGCGGCCTTCTACGTGGATTCTCCGAGCCTGACCCAGATTTTGCTCGATTTAGAATCGCCCCTTGGTGTGCGTGTGTGGTCCAACGGGTTCCCCATTGCCGACTACGAGCCCGGCCCACTCGATGCCGTGGGTAAGACGCAAGTGGCCGTGGCCTTACGGCGGGGCGGCAATCTGATTGTATTCGAGGTGCCCGGGGCCGACTACACGGCAATGGCCCGTGCCCGCAGCCTGAGTGTTGAGCAACTCACCGCCGGTGCCATGGCCAATCGACCCCGCTTGCGAAAAACCAGTGGTTTCGCCCTGTCCCTCCTGGTACACGATGCCCGTGGACTGGGAAAGAAGCTCCTCTACCTGCCCAACTTAAAAGACGCGGGAACCTTTTCGGGTATTGCCGACGACCTCAAGCAGGACATGCTGCTGACCCTCCACAATCCGCTGACAGACATCTCCGAGCCGGTTCAGGCGTTGGTAACGGTACCCGGTGCCTCCTTACCCATACTCATTGAGATAGAGGCCCTGGACGCCGGAGAAACCCGCGAAATTCCCGTGGCGATTCCCCTCGCGAACACCAGTCCTGGTTCGGCCATACCCATTTCCGTTCGGCTGGTCAGCGGAGACGCCGAATCTTCATTCTCGGACACCGTCACGGTAAACACGGGTACCGGCGACAACGGTGTCGTTCGGGTGATCACGGGCCATACCATGGCCAAGGCCGACGGCCCGCCCTCCGACGAACTGTACCTGGGCAGTGTAAAACGACAGCTGCTCTTCAGCGAACAATCACCCGGCTATGGCTTCGATTTGGGCTACGCCTACGCCTGGCATAAGCCCTTTGTCGCCTTTCCCGAACTGCGCTTGAATCTCAAGCGAAGCGCCCAACAGGGGGCGGCCACGGTGCGGGGCGCCTATGCGCCCATTGATGAACGCGTGGTGGGGGGGACGGCGCTCTGGCGCAATTTGCAGCTCGGCCTGCACATGGCGGGCAGTCACCTCAACAGCAGCACCCCCCAGTATCTGAAATGGAATGAGCCCGGCATTGCCCCCCAAACGGCCCAACTGCTGCGCCTGACCCCCATGGACGGCATCCTCACCAATCTGAGTACACCGGGTATGGCCCCCTTGAGTCGCCTCTACGACCTCACGGGGGAGACCCTCTACCTACGCCGAAAACTCACTGCGCCGGGTCCGGCAACCCTGGATGATCTTCGCGAAATGGTTGCCCTGCAACGGCGTGAGCTCCTCAACCAATCCATCGCCACCGACGTGTTGGTATTGGAAAACGTTGTTGCCCCGCCCGAGCCCTTCTATCGCGGCAACGTGGATGAGTTGGCCGGTGCCTTTCCCCGCATCGTGTTGGATGAGGGCGGTGCGGCGCGCTTTTTTGAGGACCTGAGCGTCTTGAATGACCAACAACAGGCTTCGATACCACCAGCGACCCTGAATCTGAATCTCGGCCAGCCTGGTGCCCTGTGGAGCCTGCCTGTACTCCAACATACCCACGCCCAACTCGCGCAGCAATTGGAAATGGCCGAGAGCCTGGCAACCCTAGCCAGCCTGCAGGGCTCCACGTATCCCCACGCCGCTATGGAATTCTCGTGGCGGCAATTGCTCTATTACAGCACGCCGGAAACGCTCGGTGTACCGACAGACAATACGGCCGTTCTTGACGCCCTCGCCGGGTATCGTGAAGTAGCCGAGTGGACTGCCGACAGCCTACGGCGGAGCACGGAGTATCTTGCGGGCCTTATTAATACATCGGGCACGGTGCCTCTGAATCAGGGTGACTTCCAGGCACTTGTGGTGTTCAATCCCTCGGGGGTAGAGACGACCACGCCCGTGGTCGCGCGAATTCCTGCCGCCGTGAACACAGGCCTTCGCATCGTCGATAGTGGGGGCAGCCCCATCCAATCTGTCACCCGCCCTTACGAAAGCGAGCAACTTATCGAATTTGTCGCCGATGACCTCCCTTCCTACGGCTACAACACGTATTTCGTCCAGTCCGCCGAGCAGATTCTCCGCCCTGTCGCCGGGGAAGACACCCAGATCGAAAACGATCACCTCGCCCTCTTCCTCGATCCCAAGACGGGGGCTATTCAATCGCTCCTCGACAAATCCAACGGCACGGAAGTCAGTGGCGGTCTCCTGAATCAGATACTACTACTCCCCGAGAACAGCGCGGAAAATCGGGATGCGACGGAGCTCTGGACCCGAGGCCCTGAGGGGGACGGTGGGCAACCATCGAAGATATCCTCGGAACATTCGGCGTTCTATCAGCGACTGACGGTGACAACACCCCTTTCCGGCGGCACAATGGAACAACGCTACACCCTGTATGCGGGTGTTCCCTGGGTCGCCTGCGAAACGGTGTTAGACGGTGTCGATCTCAAAGGGAGGGCGGCGACCGCCTCTTTCGAGCTCCCCCATGAGGGTGCGAGTTTTCTCGTGGGTGAGCGATTGGCGACGGTGGTGGGTGCGCGGGGTCAGGCTGACTTTGTTCTCAAAACACGGGAAGGCGAAAACGCGGGGGGGACCGTTCCTTATCCAGCCCATGAATGGGTAGCCTTGAGCACCAACGACGCGATTCAGGTGGGTAGGGGCGGCGTTGTCCCCTGGGAGCCCACCATAATTGTCTATGGCGAAGATAGGGTCCTCGAACGTGCGGCCCGGGACCTGCAGCAGGCCCTAATCACACGAGGTATCCCAAGTATTCTCCAGCCCGATGCCCCGACGAAGCCAGATTTTCTCTGGACCGATGGCACGACGGAAATGGACAGCAACACCTATTTAAAAGCGGGCTACCGCATGCGTGTTGTGGTGGGAAGTCCCGACCAGAATCGTTTTTGTGGCGGATTGATTGCCCAACTGTCGGAGCCGGTAATTCGAGATTATGCGGAGCATATACCCGGCGGCGCACGGCTCCTGATGCACGATACCAATGTGCCCGCGGGACGGGCCCCGGTGCCCACGCTGATGCTGGGCGGACTCACGCCTGCCCAAAGTGCCGAACTCACGGACAGTCTGACCCGTTCGGTGCGCACGGGACAACGCTATCTGCTGCCGCCATCGGCCTATGTGCCCACCGAGATCCAGCAAGAGACTTCGCAGGGCTGCGCCATTCTTTTCCCCGGTTCCATGTCGGCGTCTCAGCAACGCGATGGCCGATTGTTACTCGGACTCCAACATTCGACCCCACTCGAAGCGCGGCGGGGTGATGCGGTTTCCATGCTCAACGAGACCACCTTTCGCTATGGTATATACCCCTTCAGCGGGACCTGGCGAGACGCCAATATCCCGACGGTCGCGGCGCGCTACAATGCCCGCCCCGTCACGGCACTTACCGCGATTCACCCCGGTGAATTGCCGGTACAACAGTCCTTCCTGGAAGTCCGCCCCGAGGGATTGCGCGTCGGTGGGCTCAAGCCCGCTGGTTTTCCCACGACCACGAACACGCGTACCGCCTTTCACCCGAGAAACGGTTACAGCCTTCATGCCTGGGAAGCAACAGGGGAACGGTGGTCGGGCGTTTTACGCAGCAACACAAACGTGCTGGAAGCCCGAAGCGCCGACGTGCTGGAATTGCCCCAGACCCCGTGGTCTGTGTCGGGGAGAGACGTGAATCTGGAACTGGGTGGCTATGCCTTCGTGCCCTTGTGGTTCCTGCCTTCCGTATCACGTCCTTTGGATGGGCTGGCCCGACTGGGACGGGAGGAAGAACCCTTCGGCGTGTTGGAAACCCGCTATTGGGACGAACGCCGGGGAGCAGCCCCCTTGCGTAAGATGCCCCTGGGCCTGCTGCTCCGTGGCGCGCTGGTGGGCGATACGCCTACCATTGAAGTGGTGGTGAGCAACCACAGCACCGACCGAACCGTACAGGGAACGGTCAACCTGGAGGCGACCTCCGGGCTGAGTTTTGGACCCCAGAATTTCTACTATAGTCTCTCGCCGGGCAAACAACATGTGGAGCCCATCCATCTGGCCCGCACACCGGGTATGGACCCCGAAATGGCCGTCGTGGCAGAAACAGAGTTTGAACGACAGACCTATCGGGACGTTACCATGACCAACGAAGCGCCCTACGTGATGGAAACAACCCGCAACGGTGCCCAGATTCGGGTGGAGATACGAAACAACAGCAGCGTCTTTGGCAAAGGCTATCTGGATGCCATCGCCGCACCGACCCATTGGCCCGAGCTCGGTGAGTTTCCGACCCTATCCATCGCACCCCGACGAGCGGCCGTTTCGATTCCACCCTTCAAGTCACAGACCATTTTATTTTCATTGAGCGAGCCCGACGCATCGATTCCGGTCGTGGTCAAACTCGCCGCCAACGGAATGGTGCGCTATGAACGCGTTGCCCCATCCGTGTCCCCTGTGCAGGAAGAGGCACCAGCACCGGCAGGCGCACCCGCACCGCCGCCACCTCGGGCACGCAATTAGTTTGGAGTTCAACATTCCCCATGGACATTAAAGGCATCGCCTTTTTCTTGGGCCTGAGTTTTCTGCTCGTATTTATGCTGACTTTCGTCTTACTGGGCGAAGGTCTGCTTGCGTTCCGGTCACCGAGCCTCCTTCAATATCTGCTGCAGATGCTGCTCATGGGCATCCCCGCACTTGCCGCGCTGGCGACAGGCCTCATTCACCCAGCCAATGAGACCGACGCAAAACCAACTCTCTGGCCGGTTCCGAAAGGTGCCGCGCTGCGGGTATTGGTCCTACCCATGACTCTCTTTGCCGTCGCTTATGGGGTAGCCACGGTCGGTGGCCTTACCGTTCCCCAGTGGAATCTGGCCGGCGTGCTGAATCAGGTGGATGGAATTTCCAGCCGCCCCCTCCAACCCCACGTAAAAGCCATAGCGCCCTTCATCATTCTGGGGACGTACCCGGTCATCAGCATGCTACTGGGCGGCACCCTCTTTGCCGCCATTGCCCTGGGCTCCGAATTTGGATGGCGCGGGTATCTGCTACCCCGGTTGATGCCACTGGGGGCCCTGCCCGCCTATGTCCTCGGGGGGCTGTGCTGGGGACTCTGGTTTTTCCCCTTCATTTACGGCTGGCACCGCGAAGTGGGGGAGCTTAGCGGACTCCTGGGAAGCCAGATGCGATTTATCGCCACGGGCATCGTGCTCAGCGCCATCCTGGGACAAATAAAGCACCGTACCCACCATCTGGGACTCTGCGCCGTAGCCTTGGGCGGCGTGGTCGCACAGGCATCCGGAATATGGCCCCACTTGTTTCAACAGGCGTCACCGCCGTGGACGGGACCCATGGGCTGGTTCGTCATTGTCACCCTGGGGCTGAGCGCATTCGTACCCCAACTCTGGTCCAGTAAGCGTAGCGTGGTAGTGTCGGAAATCGACAACGAATAGAGCCCGGATTAATCAGCAAACACCGGCAGAGCCGGGGGAATGATGAAAGCCCCGGCAACGGGTCTGTTAAGTCCACGAAGTGGGCGACATAACGTAGCCCAGCGGCGAGCGTAGCGAGTCCTGGGTTTTGGTCGATACACGCTGGTACGAGCCCCAGCGGGGCGACATAGGGCGCGAATTGGGTCCCATCTCCGAAAATTCTATGCCGCCCCTCCGGGCTAAGAGCGCTTAGACCGCCCTTTTCTGCAACACGGCAAAAATTACGCTGCTTGAGCTAACAATAGAAGAACTCGACGGAACGGCAGCGCCTGATGAATTCTCACCAGCAGAGCCGGTGGATTAACTATGATTTAGCGAACTACACCGAATCGCCTCGCACCGCTGCAATTTATTTGCACTACAAAGGGCGATAAAACACCCAAAATTTTAGTGCGAATAAAAATCGGGCAAGGCGTGATGCCTCGAGGAAAGGAAAGAAAAATGGAGCGGGACACGGGGTTCGAACCCGCGACATCCAGCTTGGGAAGCTGGCACTCTACCAACTGAGTTAGTCCCGCTCACGAAGTAGGGAAAGTCTATCAAGTTGTCGTGGGCCTGTCAACAAATTATGGCGTGGTGTGACGCTACCGTGCGATGAGGAAGAACCATACATCGTGCGCGGAGGTGCTGCGAGTCCGGAGGCAGCTGTTTGCTTCAACGCTGTTATCGTTAAACGTATATGCCGCCACCAAAGGACAGGTCTCGTTCAATTTCTACGTTGATACAGGCGGGCTTGCCGGAGGCGAAGGCACGTTCCAGGGCCGGACGAATTTGATCGGGCTCGGTGACGTATTCCCCATGGCCGCCCATGGCTTCGACGATTTTGTCGTAACGCGTGTAGTTGAGCTGGGTAGCAACCGCGGGTTTGTCGGGGAAAAATGCCAGTTGGGGACGCATCATTTGTCCCCATGCCGCGTCGTTTCCTACGATGCCCACGATGGGCAGGTTGAATCGGATTGCCGTGTCGTACTCAAAGCCATTGAGGCCAAAACTACCGTCGCCGTAAACGATGAGGACCCGTTTGTCCGGGTGGGCTTTCTGGGCTGCCAGGGCGAAGGGCATGCCGACGCCGAGGGTGCCCAGGGGGCCGGGATCCATCCAGATGCCATTCTTGGGCAGGGGCAGCACCTTGGCGGTTTTCGCAACGATGTCTCCCCCATCACCGATGATGATCATGTCGTCATTGACGAAGTCGGCGATTTCGCGACAGAGTCGATCGGCATGAATGGGCACCTGATCGCTCGTTGCATTCTTCGCTGCGACTTGGGCTTTTTTATCTTCTTCCGCGCGCAGGGTGTCGGCATAGTCGGAGAAATCGATGGTGTCTGACCGTAGTTCAAGGGCACTGGCGAGGGCATCGAGGGTGCAGGAAAGATTACCCACGAGGGCCACATCGGTAGAACGATTCTGGCCGATGAGGGTGTTGTCCATTTCGAGCTGAATGATTTTGGCATCCTTCGGGATGGATTCACCAAAGCCGAGGCGAAAATCGAGGACGGCACCGGCAAGGACTATGACGTCACATTGTTCTATGGCCTGACGTCGCGTGCGGTTAAAAAGGCGTGGGGAATCCCGGGGGAGCATGCCCCGCCCCATACCATTGGCATAGGCGGGAATTTTCGTGGCATCGAGGAAACGTACGAGTGCCTCCTGGGCCTGCGACCATTTAACGCTCGTGCCCACCATTATCATGGGGCGCTCGGCCTGACTGAGTATATCGAGGGCCGCCGCGATGGATTCGGGGGCGGGCGAGATGGCCGGGGGGCGTGTTTGGATGTTGGGGATGTTGACTTCCCAGCGCGCTTCGCCCATGAGAATGTCCATCGGGATTTCGAGAAAGGCCGGACCGGGTATTCCCGAAACGGCGTGGCGCATGGCCAGCTCCATGTATTCCGGAATGCGCTCGGTCTCATAGCACGCATCGGCCCACTTGGTGATGGGCTTCATGAGGGCCACGTGATCCATTTCCTGGAGGGAGCCTTTTCCGCGGTTGGCAAAGGGGCCCTGGCCACCAATAACCAGCATAGGCGAATTGGCCCGCCACGCGTTGGCCACGCCCGTAACCGCATCCGTCACGCCGGGGCCCGCCGTCACCAGGGCGATGCCGATGCTGCCAGGACGTACCCGCGACCAGGCATCGGCCGCGTGGGCAGCCGCCTGCTCATGGCGTACGTCGATGATATCGATGCCCTCATCCTGGCACCCATCGTAGATTGGCATGATATGCCCACCGCTGAGGGTAAACACACACTCCACGCCCGCTGCCTTCAACATCTTTGCCACAAGCTTACCGCCGTGCATCCAACAAACTCCTTGAAATTGTGGGGTCCACCCAGTTGTCCTTGTGTCCCCAGTGTTGTTGGGTATAGGACCACTTCCCTGCGGTGATGATCAATCTGGTACAGTTGATCGGCGGGAAAATCAGGGGGAAACGGCCGGGAGAAAGAGCCAGGGCGCGTAGGTCTCGCCATCGATGCGAACTTCATAGTGCACGTGCGGTGTCGACGCGTTGCCCGTGGACCCTACGGCACCGATAGGTTCACCTTGCCGGACCACGTCCCCCACGTTGACAAATAATGACTCAAAGTGTCCATACGCCGATACGACGCCATCACCGTGGTCAAGTTCGATGTAGTTGCCATATCCACTGCGTCGGCCGGCATAGATGACGCTTCCATCGGCCGTGGCCACGACGGTTGTGCCCTTGGGAGCTTTAATATCAATACCATTGTGCATTTTACCGGAGCGGCCACGGGGGCCGTAACGTGAAATAACCTCCCGCTCAGGATTCTCGAGTGGCCAGATAGAGGGTTCACTGCTCCAGTCGGACGATGTTGCATTATCTTCCGACACATACCGACGAAAACGTATTTCTCGTAGGGATTCTGTTTGTACGGATTGGGGTGGAACCGGGTCGAAGCTGACCACGGCACCCGGGGCATCTGAATTGTGGTTGCCCGAGACACAGCCCGACAGGCAAAGAACAACCAAGACGATAGCATAGAAACGGGGCAAAACAAGGTACTCCAGAAAGACGCCACTGCGCCATACCGACAAGAACAAATATAGACTTCGAAAAGACGCCCCTAACGACCTATAGACACCGGAATATGAAAGGGTATTGATAATATTCCCCGCTGGACGCCTTTACCGCAGCAATAATCATCAATATAACCTGTACGAGGATAAGCATCGGAGCCAGAAAGAAACCAACAAATACAACCATCAAAAGCAATGCAATACATAGATAGATGGTGTAGCAAATCTGAAAATTGACCGCTTCTCTACCGTGAAAATCAATGAAGGGCGACTCTTCCTTCTTTATCTGCCACACAATGAATGGGCCAATAATGTTGCCAAAAGGAATGAGGTACCCCACGAGGGCAGCCAAGTGACAAATCATCCCCCACTGCCGGGCTTCACGATCAAATTCGCTGTTTATCATATCAATACCCCATTGATTGTTACGGCCCGCCGATTTCCTTCGGGAGCTGTTGAATCGGGAATTATTTCACAGTACGCCAGTCTCTCGCAACGAAACGCCGGCCTATCGACCCCGGCGCCGTGGCGGCTCTAAGGACTGGCCCGGTGCGCGCTCCACGGGGGAAACCCGTAAATTGCCCCAATTAAGCTCACCGGGTGCCGGCGTGTTCTGGGGTCTGCGCGCTTGGAAGGCCATGAAATTTCGAAAGAGTATCTGCTCCAGCAGGACGGGGTCGAGGGCAAGGCCTGACAATTGACGACCCGGTGCCAGCGACGTCTCATAGGTCGTCTGGCTCAACATGTCGAGATAGGCCTTCATGCGGACGGCGTACCAATCCTGACTGTGGGGCCGCAGCGAGGTGACCACGAAGTCGGTGCCGAATAGGAATCGCTCTGGAAATTCGGAAATGAGATTGCGAAAGCCCTCCACGTTAGATGAGATTCGCTGGAGCCCCGTCTTGAGATAGTCATCATGGCCAAAACTGATGTCTACCACGAGATTGGGAAATGCCCGGAACATCTCGCGGAGTCGTGAGTGGACCATCGAGGAAAGCATGAAGTGTGGCGTATTCACCTTGAGATTGGGAAACTGTTTGAGCACCGCAATGAATTCATCGAGAAAACCTGGTTTCGCAGGATTAACGTGATAGCAGATGGGCAGGTACACCGATTCCAGGTAGCCGTAGAGATCCATCATGCGGGCATCGTCCATGGCCATCGGATGGAAGATGTAGGTATTGCTGCGGGTGGCGGTATACCCGTGGCCGAGGTAGAGTTTTACCCCGGTGGCCCCCCGCTCCACCAAAGTACGAATTTTCTCAACTTTGTTCGTGTCCAGCGGATTAGCCGTTGGCCAGGCCGAAAAGCGGTCCGACTGTGTCACCGCCATGGAGACGATAGTGGCATTGTTTTCATCGTAGCGCGTAAATCCAGCCTGCTCATAAAGAGATAAGGTGAACCAGGGGCTACCCAGTAATACGGTGCGGCCAATTCCCAGGTCGTCCATTTCACGTAACAGGTCGTCCGTATTTTCTTTGCCCTGCACATGCTCATGAACATTGATAATTTTTCGCGACGAAACGATGCGCCCTATGGCGTCCGTTGGACTCTCGGCGGATTGGGCCCTGCCCGAGCTATGGAGTCCCACAGCCATGGCACCTGCCACCGTCAGGAAGGTGCGTCGATTGGGCCGGCAAACGCGTTCCGGTTGGGGAGATTCGGGAGTGGCCTCATTGATACTGCTCATGGGCCAGCAGTG
Source organism: uncultured bacterium (assembly GCA_963977445.1). Taxonomy (GTDB): domain Bacteria; phylum Hydrogenedentota; class Hydrogenedentia; order Hydrogenedentales; family JAEUWI01; genus JAEUWI01. The sequence goes on from CAXBPH010000142.1 coordinate 11,879, forward strand.
TAGCAAGGGCCAACGGTCGGGTCAAACGATTGTGTTAAGACCACGTGAAGTCGGGCACGGTGTTCGCCGAAGTAGGGCCGCAAAACAGTACAAAAAAAGCCCCACCGATGCGACAAATGCGCGTCGGTGGGGCAGGCAAATTTAGATGGTGCCGGAGGGGGGACTTGAACCCCCACGATGTTACCATCGCCGGATTTTGAATCCGGTGCGTCTGCCAATTCCGCCACTCCGGCAAGGGAACGAGAGTATAGCGTTTTACAGGGGAAAGGTTCAACAGGAATTTAACTTTTTTATCCACACGGAAAGCCCGCTCCCCTTCCCTACGGCGAAACTACGGTACCGGGCGTCTGAATAATCGACATACTTGAATTATAAACTATTTAATGGTAGAGTTGTTTTGAGGCGGGTTACATCCCCCACTCAACAGGAGTATCTATATGATTTCGAAGCGGCTCGGTCGAGAACTGAAAATGAAACGGGATTTTAAGCAGCCCGCTCAGGAGGTCCTCGCCAGCGTACTGCTTACGAGTGATTTGTATCAGTACCGCCTGCGTCAGTTCTTTCGGGAATACGGGTTGACCCATCCCCAATACAATATATTACGTATTCTTCGTGGCGCGGGGTCTCCCCTGCCCATACTTGAGATCGCGAGTCGGCTGGTCTCCAAAGTGCCGGGTATTACCGGGCTGATCGACAAGCTCGAATCACGTGGACTCGTCGCCCGGAAGCGTTGCGACGCCGACCGCCGGGTATGGTATGTGGACCTGACAGAAGATGGCGCGAAATTGCTCGACGACATTGAAACGCCCAATGAACACTTGGAACATGCGTTGGCGGGGCACTTGAGTGCCGAAGAGTGTCGTCAGCTCGTCACCTTGCTCGATAAGGCCCGGGAAATCTCCCCCCTGTCCGAATAATTTTTTTGTCCAATTAGTTTAACCTTAAATCATTGACGATTGAATTAAGTGTCCCGCTTCGCTGCGTGGCAACCATTTCGTCGCAAGGAAAACCCCCAGGAGGAATTTCGTATGAATCTCGAACTTAATGGAAAGACGGCTTTGGTCACGGCTTCGTCGGGTGGTATCGGACTTGCCATTGCCCAGGCGCTCGCCGATGAAGGTGCCCGTGTTGTTGTCAATGGCCGCACGCAAGAAAGCGTCGACACGGCCATGGCCACTATTCTCGAACACAATCCGGATGCGCGGCTGGTGGCGCTGGTATCCGACAACGGCACGGCGGAAGGCTGTCAGCAAAGCATCGCCCAACTGCCCGAGGTGGATATACTCGTGAACAATCTCGGTATTTACGAGGCCGTGGGTTTCTTTGATGAGACCGACGACGATTGGCATCGCCTTTTTGAAGTGAACATCATGAGCGGTGTTCGCCTGGCGCGCCATTATCTCGCCCAAATGCTGGAACGGGGCACGGGGCGCATCGTGTTCATTTCCAGTGAATCGGGTCTCACGCCAGCACCCGAGATGGCCCACTACAGTGCGACAAAAACGATGCAATTGACCATCGCCCGTTCCCTGGCCGAGTTAACGAAGAACACGGCAGTGACGGTTAATTCTGTCTTGCCAGGACCAACCCAGACGGATACGGTGGAAAAATTTGTCGCCAGCGTCTTCCCGGACCTGCCCCTTGACGAGGCCCTCCCCCGCTTTATTGCGGAAAACCGCCCGGCCTCCCTCATCCAGCGCTTTATACAACCGAAGGAAATTGGCGATGTGGTCGCGTTCGTGTGCAGCGCCCGGGCATCCGTCATAAACGGTTCGTGTATACGCGCCGAGGGCGGATTGGTCCCCACGGTGTTCTAAGGAATCGGGTAGCGCTCTCGCTTGGTCTGCCGGTGCCATGAAGCATAATGCGACGAATTGACATCTGCCATGTGGCGCGATACAATATGCCATATGGCAGATGTCGCACATAAAAAAATCGCAATCGAACACTGGCAGTCTTTGCGCAACGAACGGGAACGGCGTTCCGCCTTTCGTCGCAAATCGACTTGGGTTATTCACGCCCCTGGGGGTACCGCAGTGTGGTATGCCGCCGTCCTCAGCAACTTGACCCGAAACTATACAGCTGGGGCCGCAACGACGCTGGATATAGTCCATGGTGTTCTTCGTGAGGGACTGGATCGAAGCGCATTTGAACTGCTTAAAGAAGTGGTCGAAATCGCGAATGAAGAACTTGGTCGTGTGATTCATATTCCCATGCGTACGCTTGCGCGTCGGACGACATTTAAACCGGATGAGTCGGAACGACTTTTTCGGGTAGCCTCCGTGTTTCAGAAGACCTTGGAAGTGTTCGACGATCTCGACAAGGCTCGGCGATGGTTTTTGACACCGAAACGGGTTCTTGGAGAGCGCGCTCCCCTCGAACATTGCGGCACAGAACTCGGCGCTGAAGAAGTTCGGCAATTGCTGGGAAGGATTGAACACGGGGTATTTACGTGACCATTCGGGCCTACCGAATTACGCAAAAGAAATATGCCGAGGCCGCGTTTGATGGTGAAGGTGCACGACTCTACGGGGGGCGCTGGAATTCGGTCGGTACCCCCCTAATCTATGTAGCGAGTTCACTCTCCCTTGCGACCCTTGAGCTTCTCGTCCACTTGGAGGATTATTCCACGATCCAGGGGCTGTACGTGGTAATTCCTGTTGATTTTAATGAAACGCTCGTTACTACGTTGGCCGCCTCGGAGCTTTCATCCTGCTGGAATGCCCCGGTCTTGAACTCAGAGACTCAATTGATCGGGGATCGCTGGGCCGCGAGTTTGAGTTCTGTAGCTCTCTCCGTGCCCAGCGCTGTAACTGCCAATGAGGTCAACTATCTTCTGAATCCCATCCATCCAGATTTCTCCAAGCTGCTTATTGGGACTCCACAATCGCTGGAACTTGACCCACGCTTATTGACGTAGGTATTCGCAGCATTGCAAAAACGGGATACTTCTATGACGCTACTTTGGCAGCGACGGACTCGATCAACATCCCTGTTTGTGATACCTCCCCACCCGTTGACTGGATGTGGACGTAGTTTACGCCGAGGGGCTCTCGGTAGGCCTGGTTCAGCCAGACGGTCTCTACGCCATCAACGGAAACCACACAGGTGCGTGTGGGCAGATCCCAGCGGAGACTGAGGGTAAACCACGTCTTCATGGGCAGCAGGGGCTGACGGAGAGCGATACGCCCGTCGGCAGCTATGGGCAGACTGAAGGGGGCCTCCACCGCCGCCCGGGAATCGGTGGGGTCGAAAAAGCGGTCCAGCAGCGAAATGGTGGCACCGCCGAATCCCGCTTCCAGGTACATGCGCATGGTCAACTCGCCCGTAATGCCGAGGGGAAAGTTCCACACGGCCCCATCGCCGTCTTTGTCGTCGGCGCGACGCAGATGGAGTACCCGGGCGTCAGGCTTCTCCGGGTGCGCAATACGTTCGGCACCTTGCACCCGGTCACGCCACCAGCCGATAGCCGGGCCAAAAGGCTTAAACACGCTCCAATCATCCAGGCCGTGACTGAAGTCACAGGAAGCTTCTGTTGCCTCCAGCCAGTTCGGGTCAAACAATACCGTGCCCCCGGCCCGACCCTGGCCGGTCATGACGATGACCTTTCCATGGGAGGCCAGATAGGCCATGGGATAGGCCGTGCCCCGATCGCCCGATTTGGGCGGCGATTCGTTGCGCGTGGGGTCACGATAAATTTCGCGAAAGCCCGACCAGGTTTTTCCTTCATCACGGGAGAGGGCCGCATGGACCAAATCGCGTCCACCATAGACGCCATTGCCATCGACCCGGGGCGGTTTTTCGCAGCCATTCCAGAAGAGGAGGATGCGGTTGTCGGGCAAGCGGAGAAAATTGGCCGGCGCGTCGGTGCCCAGAAAGCGCGATGGCTTCAGGGGCTCCCAGATGACGCCATCGGGCGACCAGGATTCGTAGAGACGCCCCGTTTCCGTTCGGGCCAACATATAGACCCGCCCATCCTTCATTTCGATGAGCACGGGTTCACAGGCCCCATAGCCACTTCCATTGAAGTCGGTGGGACGCGGTGCCGTCAGCGCTGCATCGGATCGCTGCCAGGTGGCACCGCCATCGTCGGAATAGACACAGGTCACCACATTGGCTCCCGTGGGTGGCCCCTGCTTACGCCCACCAATCCATTCGGCAAAGGGCACGATGATGCGCCCATTCGAAAGCTGCATCACGCAATTAATAGAACCCACATAGCCTTCGAAAATACGCGTGCCTTCTTCCCAGGTGCTGCCGCCTCCGGTTGTGCGCGTATGCCAGATGTCGATGAAATAATTAACACCAATATCTTTGCGCTCGCCGTTGGACTCATCCCGGAGGACCATAGGAAACATGTGGTATTCACCCGCCTTGTCCCGGAGGGGCAATTGAGCCTGAATGCCCTCGTAGATGAAGGTGCCTTCGCTCCAGGTGATGCCGTTGTCTGTGGAGGTATGGGCAAAATTCTTGAAGCGCCCCTCCCCCAGTCCTGCCGAAGAAAACCGCTTTAGCGTACCGTCGGGCTCAAGAATGGCACCGCCCATGCGCGGACCGATGACGACGGGTTCGTACGCGTCGCCCTTCTCCTCAGCGGCGACGGTCGGCGTCAAGACCGCGCATAGCAACACGGCATACATCAGATTGGCCCATCGCAGTGTCTCTGGTCGACAGCGGCTCATGCAGGAATTTCCTTTCGATTGATTCAATCGTTGGCTTCGTCACGAAGTGAGGCCATATCAATTACAAAGCGGTACTTGACGTCATTTTTCAGGAGGCGTTCATAGGTCTCGTTGACCGATTGCATGGACACCATTTCGACATCACTGACGATATTGTGCTTTGCACAGAAATCCATCATCTCCTGAGTTTCTTTCATGCCACCAATACACGAACCGGTAATGCTCCGTCGCTTCATGATCAGGCTGCGCCCTTTCAGCGGCGGCTCCAGTTCGGTGAGGGCACCCACGAGCACCATGGTGCCATCGCATTTCAAAAGATTGCAATAGGGATTGAGGTCGTGTCCAACGGGTACGGTGTTAAGCAAAAAGTCAAAACTGGAAGCGGCGTGTTTCATTGCGGCAGGGTCCGTCGATACCAAGACCTCCTTGGCCCCCAGGCGCACCGCATCATTCCCTTTTTCGGGGGACGTGGTAATCATGACGGTGTGGGCTCCCAGGGCGGCGGAAAACTTGACCCCCATGTGCCCCAGTCCACCCAATCCGATGATGCCGACTTTCTGCCCCTCACCCACCTTCCAATGGCGCAAGGGTGAATAGGTCGTGATTCCGGCGCACAGCAAGGGAGCTACGGCTTTCAGATCGAGGTCTCCAGAAACCTTGACGACAAAGCGCTCTTCGACCGTAATCTGCTCGCTGTAGCCACCAAAGGTCAAGGTGCCGGATTCACGTTCTTTTCCGTTGTACGTCATGGTCGGGCCGTTTTCGCAATACTGCTCGAGATCCGCATCACACGAGGCACAGGCCCGGCATGAATCCACCATGCAGCCTACCCCGGCATAGTCCCCTACGCTAACCCGCTGTACCTGGTCACCAACTTGGGTAACGCGACCGACGATCTC
>CAXBPH010000143.1:0-17380 GCA_963977445.1 uncultured bacterium
AGCAGGATTAGTGTCGTCAACAGGCCCGCGAGTATGGACCGGGTCAAAATCGTAGTCAGGGCATATACCGGCAGGATGGAGGCCAGAAGAAACAAAATATTACGAAGGCCGCACAAGAAGGCAGGGCCCACGCCGAGTTTCACGAGAAGGGCGGATGCATAGGTCTGGAGACTGAAGGCATTGTGCACATAAACGGATAGGGGGTGGCCGTCGGGGTAGGCAACCTGCCCCGCAAGAATCTGAGCGTGCTCCCAGGTTTCGTCCCACCGTATTCCACGGAGCAGCACCGCCACGACGGCAAAGAGTATGCACAGGAACACACCCGTCCAAAACAGACCACGGGATACGGGCATCGTCGCTTGTTCATTGGCGTCCAACACAAAGGCTCCTTCCGACGGGGAGTATACGGAGCCAGAAGGGGATTTTTAAACCATCGGCTACCCGGCGAAACGTTATTGCGATGCTGCTGCCCGTCGACGGGTGGAAATCAGGCCCACCTGACCGAATTTTACCCCCATATGACGGGCGATGATTTCACACTTGGCCCGGAGGATGAGGAAGACGTTGCCGTCAAATTCGTCGATGGTTTCATAGTTGCCCTGACCCTTACCGATAATCACGTCCGCCGCAGCCATTCTGTCGAGGAAAGACTGGGGGACCTGTTCCAGGGGCGAGCCAATAAAGGCCCCGCCATTGTCGATGACGGCGCACACGCTGCTGAGGCCAACCAGGTCGGCATCTTCACGTACTACATCGTTCAACATGGGCGCGCCTTTGACCACGGCGGTCACCGTCGTGATTTTTTGCAGCTCTTCGATGAGCAACTTGTCAAAGACGATTTCACCGGCATTGTCGAGGAGGTAAAGCAGGTCATCGCACGACGCCAGGGCCTCTTTCAGCGTTTCGGTATGGTCCACCGAAAATCGCTCGTGGAGCACCTCTTCGATGACCGTTTCAATATCGATCTCGTGGCTATCGAGTATGCCCAGGTCAATAACGTTGCCCGCTGCGGCCAGGTGGAGGGCGGTGACCAGGGGATCGTCGCTCGTGCGCACCCGCTCCCGCATCTTGTCTTCGAGAGACATGGCCACCTCATTTTGAGCCCGCTTGAGTTCGGCATAGGGGTCCGCCTTGCCGGAAATGGACGCGGCCAGCTGGTAGGCCGTCATGGAGAGGGCGGCCGGCGAGTCGTTGGTGTCCATTTTGGGGATTCTGGCGAGGGTCTCGTCGAGGATGCGTCGTTGGATATCGGTATCATCCGAGGCGATACGGGCCGCACGGAGGGCCTGTTTGGCAACACATTCGAGACAGTCGAGGGTAGCTTTCATTATCGATACTTCCCGGGGCCTGGCCCCATCGATGGGTGTTTCACTCCTGCAGGAGCACCTGAAGCCACAGTATAGCGCGTTGGACATGGATGAATATATTCTGCTCTAATCGGTATTCCTCGTAGTAACACGCTTCCCGGTGCGAACGTTGTATTTTCCATCGGTTGACAGCGTCTTTTCAGTAACACACAAAGGTCTTTTTTATGGGTGGCTTTATGGAAGGCGCCATGGCGCTGATGAACGACGCAGTTTCGATTGCGGGCTGGAGCGGTTTCGGACTGGCGATCCTGGTGGGGCTGGGGCTCGATATGGTGGGCCTCTTCGGGAACTGGATTATCCTCGGGGCCTCGGTAATTGCCTGGATAGCGACCGGATTTACCCATTTCGGGGTCTGGGGTCTCGTTTTCATGACGGGTTTCGCCGTGCTTGGGGAAATCCTGGAGACGGCATTCGCAGGCTATGGCGCAAAGAAATTCGGTGGCAGCAAGGGAAGTATTATCGCCGCCTTGGTGGGCTGTATTCTGGGTGCCATCGCCGGAACCGTAATACCCATTCTCCTGATTGGCAACCTTATCGGGGCCTGCCTGGGTGCTTTTGTCGGCGCAGCCCTCTATGAATACATCAAGATGGAGAAACGAGCCGGTGAAGCCATGTGGACCGGTCTCGGTGCCGCTATTGGCAAGGTTGGCGGACTTTTTGCCAAGTTTTTTTGCGGTATTGCCATGCTCGTGGTTATGTTTTTCAGTTTCTAAAGTACATCAGGGTGGCAGGAAGATATCGTAGATTATGAGAATATATCGCCGGCAAATTGGCTTGGGTCTAATGGGTTGGGTCATTGTGATGTGCAGCGCTGTTGCATCGGCGACACCGCCCAACGTGGTCATCATATTTACCGATGATCAGGGCTACGGTGATGTGGGCTGCTACGGTGCCGAGGGCTACACCACGCCTAATCTGGACAAGATGGCGGCGGAGGGTGCGCGGTTCACCGATTTCTATGTGCCGGCTCCCGTCTGCACCCCGTCCCGTGGTGCATTGATGACGGGTTCCTATCCCATGCGGATAGGCCTCGGCCACCGGGTGCTTTTTCCCTATTCCACCTACGGTCTTAATCCCGACGAAGTAACGGTGGCGGAAGTGTTGAAGGGGGCGGGCTATGCGACCGGCATGATTGGAAAATGGCATCTGGGCCACCACACGCCCTTTTTGCCGACCAGGCAAGGTTTTGACAGTTTCTTTGGCACCCCCTATAGCAACGATATGAACGGCTATCTGTACAAAGGGCTCGATTACCTCTCCCGGCCGTTGCCCCTCATGCGTGGCGAAAATATTGTGGAGTTGGACCCCGATCAGCATCTGCTGACCCGACGCTACACGGAAGAAGCCGTGGACTTTATCGAGAGCCACAAGGCATCGCCCTTTTTCCTCTATATGGCGCACAACATGCCCCATGTGCCGATATATGCCTCCGATGCCTTCGCAGGCACCACGGAACATGGCCGCTATGGCGATGTGATTGCCGAGATTGATTGGAGTGTGGGCGCGGTACTTGAGGCCTTGGATCGCGCCGGTATCGCAGAAAACACCCTGGTGATTTTTACCAGCGACAATGGGCCGGTTACGGGTACCCGCAAGTCCCCGGACGATGGTGCGCCCTACGAATCGGGGTCGTCCGGCCCCCTTCGCGGACGAAAGAACCAGACGTGGGAAGGGGGCATGCGCGTCCCCGCGATCATGCGCTGGCCCGCCCAGATACCAGCAGGAACGGTTGTGCACGAACTGGCAACGTCCATGGATATTCTGCCGACCCTCGCCCGTATTGCCGATGCACCCCTACCCGACGTTACCCTCGATGGCAAAGATATTCGGAGCTTGATGGTGGCCGAACCGGGCGCGAAGACGCCCCACGACGTTTTCTACTACTATCGGGACAACCGCCTGCAGGCCCTCCGCAGCGGTCCCTGGAAGCTCCACGTCTTCCGACCGGAATGGAAGGAAGGAAAGGGGGGCGCACCGCTGCTGTACAATCTGGAGACGGACCCCGGCGAACAAGCGGATCTGGCCAAAGAGCACCCCGAAGTCGTTCGTCGATTAGAAGGATTGGCGGAAATCGCACGGGTGGAGCTGGGTGATGCGGTGAGCGGTCAGGTTGGCGTGGGCGTTCGTCCCTATGGGCTTTTCGGCGCTGAGCGTATTGGTGATGAAAGTCATCGCATGGTCACCAAAAAATCACCGGACAACTCTTGACAGTAGTGCTCAACTACATCTGAGGTGTCGAGCAGACCCCGAAAACGGTATCCAAAAGGCCATTTTTTGCTATGGATCGTTAATTTTCCTTGCATAAGACCGGCCCAACGCCGTATGATCAGGGGCAACTCCACCAACCCCTTGTCCGGCCCTCGGACAGTCAGGAAATTTGAATGAGCACCCCACGCACCCACTTATCTTTGGACGGCACTTGGACACGGGCTTTTGATGCGAAACGCGTCGGCCTGGAACAGCAATGGTTCGAGAAAGCCCCCGCAGATACCCGGGAAATTGAGCTTCCGACCATGCAGTCGCAGGGCCTTGCACGTCAAGGCGGAGTGGGGTGGTATTTCAAAACCTTTGAATTCGACGCTGCCTGGCAGGAGCAATTTGCCTCCCTTTCCATCGGTGCGTTGAATTACCCGGCCACCATCTGGCTCAACGGAATTCGTTTGGGCACCCACCCCGGTGGCGGCGTGCCCGCAAGCTTTCCCGTCAGTGCGCACCTGAAACCGGGCAGCAATGTTGTCACGATTCGTGTCTCGCTCTTTGAAGCGGACGAAGAGGTTGTCGGTGAGTTTTCAGCCTATTATCCCCTGGATGGCCTGGCCGATATCGCCCTCGACATACTCCCCAAGGCCCACATCGGCGCCGTCTATATCCAGCCCGATATTCGCAGGAAGCGTTTGCGTGTCCTCGTTGAGGCAGCATCAGATCGTAGCGTCCATCTCCAGATAGAAGGCACGAGCTGCCGGGCCGAAGGCGAACCGGGTGAATTAACTATCGAATTTCCTGAGTTCACGTGCTGGTCGCTGGAGACGCCGGTCGTCTATACCTTGCGGATCGATCTCATTGGCGACGATGGCACGCTGGACAGCCAGTCGATTGCCTTCGGAATGCGTGAATTCACCGTGAAGGATGAGCGCTTCTATTTCAATAACCGTCCGTTCTTCCTGAAATGTGTCCGCTATGCGCCCGAGTATCCCCAGAACCTCAAGGCGGACAAACTGGCCCTCTTGCTGAAGCGGGAAATGAAGCTACTCGTTGACGGTGGATTCAATACCCTCCGCGTTTGTGGCGGTCCGGCACCGCAGGCCCTGCTCGATTTAGCCGACACGTTGGGCATCCTCGTTCTGGCAGAAGTTTCGACGGCGGAACGGTGTGGTGAAAACGTGGATTGGGAAGGGGCGGTCGAGGCCCATGTGCTCCGCGATCGCAACCGGATTTCTCTGGTCGCCTGGTGTGGCGTTCATGTTCTCGATGAAAACGCGGCCCCCTCTGCGCGGGTGGCGGATAGTTGTGCTGCGGAAATTCGGGAACTCGATCCGAGTCGTCTGATTCTTTGTGATGCCCAGCCTGACGGTGGCATGCGCAAACGCCCCGCGACATTATTACGTCCCTATCGCGAAAATGGTGAGCCCTATGAGTCCTTCGAAACCTCCATTATTCCCCCGGTGAGTCAACTCGCGAAGGACTACCTTCGTTTGGCGGGTGATCCGTTGCGGCTGAATTTCCAGGGTCAGATGAGTGCCGGTGGAGCCGTAGACTGGGCCGATGGGGCAGCGGCCAGCCTGGAAGCGCAAAAAGAATTCGATCGCATATTCCTGGAGCGACAGCTCGACCGGTGTTTTGGTGGCATGGAAAATTTCTTTGCCGCATCTCAGCAACTTCAAGCCGATGGTATTCGTGCCCAGCTCGATGCCATTCGTTCCAATATCAAAATGATGGGTTACGGCGTCGAAAGTCTGTGTGACGGACCGTCGACCAGCCCATTCGGCCTCGCGGATGTAAAGCGTCACGCGAAACCCGTTCTGAAGTCCCTGAAGCAGGTGCAACACGGCGTGCGCCCCGTCGTGCAGATTTACAAGACCAATCTCGTGCCCCGTGAAGAGGTGAATGTCACCATTCTGCTCATTAACGAGGCGCGCATCGAGGGGCGGGGTGAGCTTTCTCTCCAAGTCGTCGGGCCGACCAATCAGGTGCTCTGGAAAAAGAAACGGTTGGTGAAGATTCCCCGCCACGGTCGCGAACTCTGGTCCGGCGAAATCGCGGCTTCAGGCTCACCCGGTCCCCATAAATTTGTTGTTCGCTTGATGCAGGACAATCGTGTTGTGGGCGAGAATTTTGTCGACCTCCATGTGGTACCGTCCCATGATACGGAGCCGGTCGAAATCAATGTGCTTGGCAGCCAGAGCAAGTGGCGCTCCCCGTGTGGTCGTCTTGCCAAGCTCCACAACTTCCTGGCACCAATTCACATCGTGCCGCCGCTGGCAAATACGATTCGCGCCTATCCCGCCAACGACCTGATTCAGGTGCTGGCGCAGGTGAATGAAGGCGCGGTCGCTATCATATTCAGCCCCCCGGAGGATTGGAACGATCTCACAGAATACGTCGGTGCCGGACTGAAGATTTCCTCCTGTCGTATCGACAAAGGCCGTCGGGTAAATCACCACTACGCTAAATTGCACCCGGTTTTTGATGGATTGCCATCGCGAGACCTCATGGGGCAGCCCTACCACAACATCTTAAGCCTGCAGGCCTTCGAAAGTGAATCCGACGAAGAAATGTCGGGTGTTCACAGTGTCTGGCGCGACAACGACAGCGCCTCCGGTTCCAACGGCCTGCGCCACTGGTGGGGCAATAACATTACCGTCAAGCGTCTGGGTGCGGGGCGGGTGGTCTTTACCCACCTGCGTATCCTGGAGCATCTCGGTGCTGATCCCGTCGCTGACCGGGTCTTCGTTAATCTGCTCCAGCATTTTGTTCGTCGCTCGATTCCCGCAACGGAAGTTGTCGCCGCCGATCAGAAGGCGGTGGAATGGCTCCTTCGCGAGCGGGCCAACGGCGTCAGAAAATGGATGGTCATCGGCTCCTTTCCCAATTGGGGCGGGGAAGTCGGCCACGATACAGCTTATCCCCCGGAAGCGAACATCGACTTCGATGCGACCTACCCCGGTTGGTATCGGGCCCTTCGCTGGAAGGCCTGGAATTCACGGCTCGCAAACCGGCACACCCTCGATTTTACCGAAGCGCTGGATGGCGACGTGGGCACCGGAGCACCCAGTCCCTATGGCACGGTTTACGCCTATGCTGAATTCAGTTGTGACCGCAGACAGGACGTGGCGTTCAATCTAAAGGGTACCCCCACGGTCAAGCTCTGGTTGAATGGTGCGCTCATACACGCCACCGACATGGAAGAGCGGGGAAGTGACTCCTATGATACGGTCGTCTCCCCGGTCAAGCAGGGCAAGAATACCTTGCTGATCAAGTGCTCGAAAGGGTTGGGCGACTTCAAACTTTCCGTCGAAGTGGAAGGCGCGGGGACAGCTCCCCTTATCATGAATTGGTGGAAATAACAGACTCGCGCGCTCTTATGACTTTCTCATGAAGCCATAGCTACCCAGTGGCACGAGATTCAGTCGCTCGACCATATCGCGCTTTACCGTTCCCACAAAAACGTAGCCGGGCGATTCCAGTGCTTGAATGAAATTGCGCAGGAAGTGTTCCCGTGCGTCGTCCTTGTAATATTGGAATACATTGGCGCAAACGATTGCGTTGAAGCGATGTTTACGGGGGACACGTTTGATGTCGTGGGGGCGAAACCGTACGAAGCGCCGGATATCCTTGTCAAAGGTGACCCGGTCGCCTTCGACGATGCCGTATTGGTGAAAATACCGTTCGTGGGCACGCAATTCACTACCGTTCACCCGGTAGTGTCCCGCTTCGGCCTCGGCGACCAGTTTCTCGTTTATATCCGTGCCGATGACCTGGAGGGGGCAGTTGATACCCTTCCGTGCAAAGAGGTCATGCAAAAACATGGTGTAGGAATAGGCTTCGGCACCGGTGCTACAGCACGCGCTCCAGAATTTAAACGGCTGACCCGGGCGGGTGCCTGCATGCTCGGGCACGATCCAATCTTCCAAGGCCTGAAAGGTTTTCTTCTCTCGGAAGAATCGTGTTGCATTGGCAACCACACCGGAGCCGTCCGTCTCACGAAACACCTGGGTGCTGTCATTGAGACTCAGTGCAGCGGATGCGGGGTTCCCCTGATCGGCCGAGGCGGCTTCCCGGTAAGTATCGAGCTGGCCTTTGGCGATATCGAAGTAAATGGTTCGATAGTACGGGGTGGCCACATCATTCTCACGGCTTTTTAGCCCCATGGCCCGCTGGGCCGACCGCCAGGCGTCGATAAGGTGTGGGCGATCGGGCACGCCACCGATGAGTACACACTCGATACTCTTGCGGGGAATTTCCCGTTTTTCGAAGGATTCAATGGCCTCAGTCAGAAGAGCGAGAGCAATTTTTGAGGCCTGAATGGTATTGGCGCTCATGAAAAGAACCGCCCCTAGCGATCCACGTTTATCACGAAGTATACAGGCAGGATAGCGACGAACGTCGAATACCATTTGGCCGGCCCGCTGGATGTGACAGCCTTCTTTTCGACTGGGGTTGGCCCCGAAACGTGGGGTGTCAATGATTTGATAATTTATCAATGCATGGGTCCGAAATTGGGCTGAACGTCAGGTGTTGCTTGCGCTTCACTGGTTTTTCGGGCCATTACTTGCACCCCACATGTTCCGAGATTCTATTGGTCTGAATCACCCTGATGGGTCATTATCCCGGCACTTCGTATGGCATAAAGCGCGGTGAATAACTCCCCTCCAAGGAGGGGAATCTATACCCGGTTCCTACTCAATTTCACGGGATTATAAAGGCCTTCAACTATCACTCAGACTCCTGGGAGTCTGACTCCTGGTTTTTTGGCTTCTTCAACCCATCCAATACGCCGGATGCATCGGAAAGTGCTTTCAAAACCGATTTTGGCGTTTCAATGGTGCCATCGGCCCGCGCTTTGCTTTTCGGGGTGGAGCGGGGCGTAATCACAATATTCTTGCTCGCACTGTTGTTGTCGCCACTGTTTCGTGGCGTACTGCCCAACGCGCTCATGGCCGCCGAAGCCGATGCAAGATTGGGGCCGCCCTCACTCCCGCGTGATGGCGCTTTTCGATAGGGTGCGGTGGTTCTGGAGCTTGTTTCGGGTGCCGGTGTAGCACGTTCTACTTTGCGTGCAATCGTCGGCTTTTTCAGGCCCGTTGTTTTTTTCGGCGCCGTGGCCTTCCTGGTCGCTGGCTTTTTCTTTCGGGCGGCCGGCTTCTTCTTCGCCGTCGGTTTGACCAGGGTTATCGCCGGGGAATCTACATCCAGGTCGTCGGCTGTTTCCAGATCCGATTTGGACAGGTGAGCGTAGGAGCCCCCGGAAAGTATCGCTGCACGCTCTTTGTCCCCGAGGGGCGATTGATAGCCGGAGGCTACATCGGGCTCCACAAAGGGCATACGCTCTTTAATCGGGTGGGTTTCCAACCAGCGGGCAATGGGGCCGAAGACTTCCCGGGCACCATCCTGGGAGAAGGCCAGGTCGCAATGATTGTAGTCCTGCTTGAAACCCTTCTCTTTCGAACAAACGAGCATACGTTTGTCCGCCGTCGGCAGGGCGTCAAAGAATTCTTTGGCCTTACTCAAACTGACAAAGGGGTCGAGGGGAGCGTAGAGTGCGAAGAGTGGGAGATCCAGCGAGGACAAGCCGTCGAGCACATTGAGGTTTCCATTATCCATTCGCCAGCCCGGGTGGGAAATCCAGCGGGAGAAGTCCTTCAAGACGCCGGGTAAGGGATCCTCAATCATGGAATAGAAATGGGCGCTGTTCATTGTCTTGGCGATATTACGCATGTTGGTGGGAAAGAGTCCCGTGGAGATGCGAAAACAGCTGATGAAGGGAATGAAGCCCCGGATGAAGGAACCACTGAGCTTTGGATTAATGCCGGAGAGTTTGAAGAGGAAGGACGTGCGCGGCACGGCCATGCCCTCAAATCCGAGGGGTGATCCCAGGGTAACCCCACTGGCCAGCGCCTCCGTGCCGAACTTCAGCGCATAGGCGTAGAGCAGCATGCCACCCATGGAATGGCCAATATAGTGTATCCGGGCATAGCCCGTTTCCTGTTGGATGAGGCGTATGGCCGTCGGGATATCGTCGTTCAGATAGTCGTCGGTGGTGACTTGGCCCGCGTGTCGTTCAAAGGGTGCAATCGACGAACGGGTGCCACGGAGATCGACGGTCCAACAGTCATAGCCCCGTTCCACCAGGTAGTCGACCAGACTGATACCCGCCGGGCAGGTAAAGTTGAACTGATTGGAATTCGCCCCATGGACGAGTAGTACCGGTTGTCCGCCCGTTCGCCCCTTGCGGTAGCGGCACATACGGATTTTCCAGAGGTCCTGTGTCGTGACGAGAAAAACTTCGTTGGTCGACAGTTTTTCCGGAAAAATGGTATCGAGCATAGACCAATACAGAAGGACCAACAGGGCCAAGCCTATAACGACGGCCAAACCAATCAAAACAGGAATCATGAACTACCTTCCTCGCCCCAAAAGCGTCACAAAGAAACAATGTCTATATCTGACTATCATACTCCATCCCAAGGCAGACTTCATTCCGAATCACCCGAGGGATGGAGATAATCGTATATTTCCTGCGCCAAGCCATGGCTGAAGCCCGGTACAGCGGCTATATCGGCTACCGATGCTTCACGAACCTTCGTCAGCGAACCCATCTGGGTCAGCAGGGTCTGCGCACGCTTGGGGCCCACGCCGGGAATTTCCACCAGCTTATTACTGATAGAAACTTTACCACGTTTCTTTCGATGATAGGTGATGGCGAAGCGGTGGGCCTCGTTACGAATGCGGGCGGCCAATTGGACGACGGGGCCATTTTGAGGCAGGATGATGGGGTTCATGCGCCCGGGAATGAAAAAGCGCTCTGGAGATCGATCGCCCGCTTCCAGGGTCCGCGATTTGGCGATGCCCGCGTGGGGGATATCTTCGATACCCAGGTCTTTGAACACGGCGGTGGCCATGCCCAATTGACCCTTGCCTCCGTCTATCAATACAAAGTCGGGCAAATCATTCTCTTCGATGGCTCGGGTATAACGACGGAGCAGCACTTCGCGCATGCTGGCAAAGTCGTCCTGCCCATCGACAGTCTTCATGGCGTAGCGGCGATAGCGTGCCTTGTCGGGTTGCCCATCCGTAAATACGACCATGGAGGCCACCGTGGCCGTGCCCTGTATGGTCGAGATATCGAAACACTCGATCCGCTTCGGCAGGGTAGGGAGCTGCAAGGCGGTTTTCATGGTGGACAAGGTATCCTTATCCGCCGCCTCGGAAAGGCGCTTTTCGTGAAAACGTTGCTCGGCATTGCGGTTGGCCATATCGACCAGGGCCGTTTTTTCACCCCGCTGGGGCCAGTGGACCGTCACTTTGGAGCCGCGCTGCTCAGAAAGTATTTCGCTGAGGGTGTCGCCGCTCTCGAAGGCAAGGGGGATCAACACCTCCGTAGGGATCGTGGGGGCCTCGCTGTAGTATTGCAAAACGAAAGAACTCAGCAGGTCATCGAGGGGCATCTCCTGGCGCTTGAAGAAGACGTTTCGCCCCCCCAGCATTTTACCGCCCCGATAGAAAAGAATCTGTATGGCGGCGAAATTGCCCTCGTGGTAAATGCCAAATACATCGCGATCTTCCGCCCCGGGAACGTCGACGGTTCGCTGTCGTTCCAGGGTGCGCCGGAGATCAAAGAGCCGGTCACGGACGGAAGCCGCCTTTTCAAAATCCATGGCCGCCGCATGGGTTTCCATTTCGCCCAGCAGCTGCTCCTCCAGGGCGGCACTTTTTCCCTCCAGAATGAGAAGTACCTGATTGACGACTTCGTGGTATTGATCCCGGCTCACATAATCCACACAGGGGGCATTGCACTGCTTCATCTGGTAGTAGAGGCAGGGCCGACTGCGGTTCTTCATCACATGGTCGGTGCAGGTCCGCAAGGGAAAAAGATGCTGCAATTGTCGCAGGGTATGGCGCACGGAAGAGGCACTATGATAGGGCCCGAAGTACCGCGCACCATCCTTCCGGTAGCGACGGACAACGGTGATCCGGGGGAAATCCTGTCGGGTATCGATGCGCAGACTGATGTAGGTCTTGTCGTCTTTCAGCTGGACGTTGTAGCGGGGACGATGCTGTTTGATCAGACTGTTTTCGAGAAGGAGGGCCTCTTTTTCATTGGCCGTGACCAGAAACTGAATGCGCGACACCCGACGCATGAGAAATTTTACGCTGTAGCGGGAATCACTGGCGTTGATATAGGAGCGAATCCGAGAGCGGAGACTCTTGGCCTTGCCCACGTAGATGGGTTTTCCCTTGCCATCTTCCATGATATAACAGCCCGGCTCCGTGGGAACCGTAGCGATATCGAACCGGGCGACGAATTCCTCCGCATTGGCGGCCGGCGTATCCGCAGTCAGGGCGATGGCGGCGATCGATTGTACGGGATTGGGTGGGCTCTGCATGCCTATAGAATATCATATGAAATAGGGCCAGAGCGCGGCTACATGGTATACTTCCCATGTCAGCGATGGTGCACTTCTCAGGGCTCCGTTCGTCGCGTGTGGCAGCAGCAGTTTATGACACGAAGGACGCCCATGACCCAGAAGTTTACTGTGCCCGATCGGGTGTTGGGAGCGCCTTCCCTTTTGGCCTTGCGGCGAATACGCCTGCTGGGACATTTGTGTCTGGCATCGTCCATTATTGTGTTTCTCGGGGCGGCCCTGTTTATCGGAGAGCCCTATGGGCGCGTGGGCAGGCTTATTGTGGCCCATATCCTGGGGGGCCGGGCGGCCAATGCCACCGTTGGACTCAGCAGCGGCTTTGATCCCTGGTTTATCCTGTTCCAAGCCTGCATGCAGGATTTTATCATCATGTTCTACGCCTTTCCGCTACTTGTTACCGGATTGAGCGCTGCCGAGCGTTGGCCGCTCATCGGGCCCGCATTTTCAGGGATTCACGCCCTGGCCGAGCGCCACAAGGCGCGCCTGGCCCCCTACGGTGTTCTTGGACTTATGCTTTTCGTTGTATTTCCATTCTGGAGCACGGGGCCCCTTGTGGGCGTCCTGGTCGGATATCTGCTGGGACTTCGCATGGCATTTTCATTCTCCGCCGTCATGGTGGGCAATGTAATCGCCATGGCCCTATGGATTTGGGCCTTTGATTTTCTGAATGAAAAACTGAGTGCCGTCGACGAAAACCTGCCCTGGATCTTCGCCGGTGCGATTATTGTCGCCAGTATTCTGGGGGCCCTCTGGCACCGCTGGCAAAAGCGTGGGAAATCAGTCGCTCTCCCTTCCGACGGCGATGAAAAGAAGCCCGGGGTGCCTTTGCCGGAGTAGGCGGGCTATTCTTGCGTGTGATTCCAACAAACAGTTGCGCACGCAGACTTGATTGGCATGGAGCCGCGCGGTAGGATTCGCTTATGGTCCAGAAAATCACCCTACAGACTGCCGCACCCTTACTCCCTCCTCGACCTGATGATGGGCACAAGGGTACCTTCGGCCACGTTTTCCTCCTCGCCGGGTCGCGGCACTATCCCGGCGCCATGCGTCTGGCCTGTGAAGGAGCCAGTCGCTCCGGTGTCGGGCTGGTCACCGCAGGCATCCCCCAGACGCTCGTAGGCGTCGCCGCAATCACGTTGATGGAGTGCATGGGCCTGGGTCTTCCCGATACCCCAAACGGGACGTTGGGGAGGGACGCCATCGAGCCCGCCCTGGAATTCGCTCGTGACAAGAAAAGTGTCGTCCTGGGACCTGGTCTCTCGATGGACGATGAAACGGTAGACTTTGTGGCGTCCTGTGTGCCGAGAATTGAAGCGCCGCTGGTAATTGATGCGGACGGCCTGAATCTGGTGGCAAAGAATGTGCTGTGCCTTATTCCCCGTCAACCGGCCACCACGATTATCACGCCCCATCCTGGCGAGATGGCCCGTCTGCTCGGCATTAGCACGGGGGAGGTGCAGGCGCGTCGAGTGGAAGTGGCATCGTCATTTGCGACGACCCATCGGGTGGTGGTGGTGCTGAAAGGCTTCGAGACAATCGTTGCCCACCCCGATGGCAGAATCGCCATCAACACGACGGGCAATAATGGAATGGCTACGGGCGGGACGGGCGATATCCTCGCGGGCCTGCTTGGCGGCTTGTTGGCTCAGGGGATTTCTACCTGGGACGCCGCCTGTCTTGGTGTGTGGCTCCATGGGTACGCCGGTGACTGCGCCGCCCGCAAATTTACAGCACGGGCCATGATTGCCCGAGATGTGATCGCGTGTATATCCGACGCCTTCGCGGCATTGGAGGCCGAATGAGCGGACAAGAAGGTTTGGGGGGACTGGGGGAGTTTGGTCTTATCCAGGCGCTGACGGGCTCCTTAAAGGGGCGTGGTGACGTGCCGCTGGGCGTTGGTGACGACTGCGCCATACTCGACGTTGCCGGGAAACAACTCTTGCTCACCAGCGACGCCTCGCTGGAGGATGTACACTTTAAGCGCAGCTGGGGCCAACCGGCGGAACTGGGCTGGAAGAGTGCTGTTTCGGCCTTAAGCGACATTGCCGCAATGGGTGGCCGTCCTATGGTGGTGTTGGTGACCCTTGCGTTACCGGATGATATCTCCGTGGACTGGGTGAAAGAGTTTTACTGCGGTCTCACAGACGCCGTTGAATGCGCAGGCGCGACTATCGTTGGCGGTGATACAACGGCATCGTCATCGGGTATCGTCGTCGATCTTACGGTGATTGGCGAGGTCGTGGGGAGGCCGGTGCTGCGCAGTGGTGCCTGCCCGGGAGACGTCGTCGCAATGACCGGGGCTATTGGCGAGCGGGGTGCCGGGCTCCATGCCTTGCTCGCGGGTATAGATGCCCCTGAATTTGTTGGTGCCTATCTGCATCCCGAGCCGCGTATTGCTGCAGGCCAATGGCTTCAGGGGAGGTCGGGGGTGCACGCTATGATGGACGTATCGGACGGATTATTGCCCGATGCGCGTCATATTGCGTCGGCGAGTGGGGTAGGGGTGGCGTTGTGGCGCGACCGACTGCCGATTCATCGGGGCCTGGAGGCCTACTGGACAGCCCACGGAGAAGATTGCGTCCATCAGCGCCTCCAGAGCGGGGAGGAATATGAGCTACTCGTGGTATTGGATGCCGAAGAGTCCGTCGCACTGTGTTCTGATTTTTTCGCAGAAACGGGACTGCCACTCCACGTGCTGGGCCATTGCGTAGACGGGCCCCCAATCATCACGCTGGATGGTGAGCCGTTGGCGCGAGCCGGTTTCGAACATTTCCGGGACACCCCCTCGGAATAAGGGGTGCGATAACGTACTGGGTGTAACAGGGGCGTCCTATCCGAAGTAGTCGGGGGCGTTGCCTGGCTTCCACTTGATATTGCAGCCCATGCTCGCTTTCTGCTCCGCCGGTGCCGGCTCGCCAGCGAGTAGCCGATCGAGGGCGTTTCGGAGGTCATTGCCTGTAACTTCAACCCCATTCCCCGGCCGGGCATCATCAAACTGGCCCCGATAGTAAAGTTGCCGATTGCCGTCGAAGAGAAAAAAATCCGGGGTGCAGGCGGCGTGGTAGGCCTTCGCGACACCCTGCGATTCGTCGTAAAGATAGGGGAAGGTATACCCGTAGGTCATGATTTCATCCATCATTTTATCGGGGCTGTCGTCGGGGTAGTTTTCCACGTCATTGGAATTTATAGCGACCACACTGATGCACTCTCCCTGGTAGGTCTTTCCCACGCGGGCGAGCGCCTCCCGCAAAAGCTGCACATAGGGGCAGTGGTTCGATAGAAACATGATAAGCAGTCCCCGCTCTTCATTGAAGTCGGAAAAATGCATCGTTTTACCCGTGGCATCGGGCAGCGCAAATACGGGGGCCGGTGTGCCCAGGGGAAGCATGGTAGAAGCGGTTCGCACCATAAAGCGGAGTCCTTTACAGGTCCAGTGTGTTTTCGGTGATGGTTGTGGAAGTCGATTTCGACGATTTTTGATTGCCCTATTCTACGACACGAAACGCCCCACGGCAACATGGCATGCCGTGGGGCGTTTCTGCGGAACAGGTGCATGAGCACCAGGAGAAACCGGTCTAGCGGGCGGCGGTCGTCCGCGGCTGGTAGGATTTACTACCATAGGCCGCGTTGTAGGCATTCACCCGGTCGAGCCATGAACTCTCAAGACTCAATTTCCAATCACTGCGTGGCGTGTCCGTCGGGGTCACCGAGAGATTCGTCTGGGCTGTTTCTGTCAGCGTCCGATAGCTTAGCGCGGGCACATCCGCCTGCTTAGTCGTGTTCTTGCCACGTATGGCGGGGAGACTCGTCCGACCTTTGCGTTCGCTGCGTCGTGCTTTGCTCTTGACGAGGTTGGCGGGATCGGTGCCATACTCGTAGAGATAGACGGGACCATAGACGCCGGTTCCGAGATCAACCTCTGCGAGATAGACATCGTTCGCATTGCCAATCTCATCGGTGCCCTGATAGAAGAGCAGAGCGTCGAGCCAGTCAAAATTCAGGCCAGAGACATAATCCAGGGCACCGAGAATACGACCTTCCGAGAAGCCATCGTTGTACCCATCTGTGAATCCGCCGTCGAGCCATTCCACGTGCTGATCCGCCAGGAGGAATGACTTCCAGTTTGGATTGAACGCGATGTCATAGCCTTCGCTGAAGCCGATGGTAAAGGCGTAGTCGTAGTCCACGAAGTAGCCATCGTTGTAGGCATACCAGAGACCATCATAGTAGCCCGCGTCGTAGGGCGGGTCTTCGACCAGGGGAATCTCACTACCGGTGTAGTAGATAGTCCCGCCATCAACCGTGTCATAGCTGTCGTCGAATCCCTGCCAGTATTCACTGTCCTGGGCGAAGCCCACGACGAATCCGGCATCGTATTCGATTTGATAGGTATTGACATTCCCGCCGCCGCCACCACCGGTGCCTGTGCCTGTGCCTGTGCCTGGATAGTAAGCGGGACAACCGGCAAGCAGGAGTGCCACAGGAACAAGCGCGACCTGGAGGCGACGACGTTTTAGAATTTGCAAGAGGTTTTTCATGGCATTAGTTCCTTATCGGTTTGATTACCATCGAATCCGTTCGAAGGTCCCATTTTCTACCGCCCGCGTGAATTTCCACGGGACGTACTGGGGGTACGGCCAGCGGATGCGCTGCTGCGCGATGACGACGGGGAGCTTACGCTGCGCGACGTTGTTTGACGCGAAGGTGACGAAGGGCGCGCGGTGGGCTGAGGAGCCCGGGGCGTGCTTACCGAGCGGGATGGCGCGGGGGCCGTGTTCCGCGATGGGGCCACATTTCTGGGAGCTTCATAACTCCGTCCCTGGGGAGGTGACACCGATCGGTTGGACGTAGTCGCACGGGGTTGTGGTGCGGTCTGGCGTGGCGCTGTAACACGCGACGGGGCACTGTTTCGTGTTGACTCCTGGTAGCTCCGCGATGGGGCCGGTGTAGTCGCACGGGAAGTACCGCGGGACGGGGCCTGGGTGCGCGTCGGCGCTTCATAGCTCCGCGGTGCTACCGTGCGGGTCTGGGACCGGCTCGACGTGGCTGCGCTGGCGTTGCGGTTGGAGGAACCGGTGCTGACGTCTCGTGACCGACTGCTTCCAGAGCGGTCCGCAGGTTCCGTCCGCGCTGTCTCGGTTCTGCCACTGCTAGTCGTGCGGCTGGGCGTACGGCCGTAGGTGGTTATCCGGGAAGGCGCATCAAAGGAGTCGCTTCTGGGGTCGATATCGGTCCGCTGCGGGGCCGTCGAACGGGAGCTGGTACGTCCTGAAGCGTTCGTCCGTTCCGGGGTGGTGCTGCGGGTTGCGGTAGTGCGTCCTGAAGCGTTCGTCCGTTCCGGGGTGGTGCTGCGGGTTGCGGTAGTGCGTC
>CAXBPH010000144.1:0-17299 GCA_963977445.1 uncultured bacterium
CAAAGATATCGTCAATTGGTATGCCTCGTGCGGCTACAGTTTAATTTAAAACGCTCTAGATAAAATCCGCACCTTCTTTAAAATGCGAGTTCGCCACCAGACTTCTTCAGCTTCTTTTCGATACGCTCCAGGCGTTTTCGGAAGGCACGGGCTTCCGGGCGCTCCAGGCCTGCGCTGCCTTCGGAGGTGGCGTAGTGGGTGAGGGCTTCGCGGCAAAGCTGGGCGGCGGCGACAAGATCGCGGGTGCGATGCTCGTGGTGTTTTGCGAGCTCATGACTCGCCACGGGGTCGCCGGGAAAGCCTTCCAGCAGGGATTCCCAGGTTTGCTGCATTTCTTCCCAGCGTGCCCGACGTTTACAGGCGTAGCCGAGCATTTCCAGGCATTCCCGACACAGGGGGGAGCCTTCGACCTCGTCGAGGAAGGCCTGGGCGTGGATTAGGACTTCGTCGTAGTTCTTTTGTCGAAAGTGAATGCGCACGACGGACAATTTGTCCTCGTGGTGTTCGAAGCCTTGTCCGGGCGGTCCATCAAGGCATTGCGACATCCAGGCGGTCAGCGATACGAGGGACAGAATATCCATCTCGTGGTGGTAGATGACGCCTTCCAGGGGACGGCCATCCTGTTGCTCCAGGTAATTAAACCAGAGTTGAGGAATGAGGTAACTGGGCACGTCGCCTTCGCGGTGGATGGCGAGAATCTCCCGCTCGATGTTGCCCAGGCTGCAATCCTTGAGGCGCTTTTTCCAGAAACGTCGGGCAGCATGGACCAGATCGAGGTGCTTCAGGGCACCCTCGCGGAAGGGGATGCGGTTTTGAATGAAGCGGGTGCGCAGTAGGGGCAGGTCGAAGCTCTTTCCGTTGTAGCTCACCAGTGTTTCATGCCTGTTGAAAAGTTCCGCGAGATACTGGAGCATGGGCTCTTCGTCATCGAAGTCGCGCATGATGCACTGGTCCAGACGGAAGCTATCTTCCGTAAAATAGCCCACGCCCACGAGAAAGGCCACCGTACCCGTGCCGCCGGAAAGGCCCGTGGTTTCCGTGTCGATGAAACAGGCGGTGCGGGGATCGAAGTCTTCGAGCTCCGGGTCACAGGCAGAAAAAGCGATGTGTTTGGATTGGCTCTGAAGCACACTGCCCAGCGTGACGATGCCCTGTCGATGTTCCAGGGGGTAGTCGTGCCGAATGAGATAAAAACCGAATTCGTCGTCGCCATGGATTTCACCGGGGACGACGCGTTCCAGTTTATAGGTACCCGCTTCCCGTTCTTCCTGGGTGATGAGCGGCTGGTCGGCGAAGAAGGACTCAATGGTATGGTTCGGCGCGACGCTCAGCCGATCCGTCAAATCACGGAGTCGATTGGCCTTCGCAGGTTCCGGTGCGCTTGTCGGCTCCCGGCGGGGCTTACGTGGGGGCGGGGGATTGGTCGCCCGCTCGGTCCGCCAGTCAGAGCCCGTCTTGAGGCCTTTGCTTTGCAGGAGGTCGGCGAGTTTGCTGATGGTAGGCTTGGGTGAACTTGGGGCTTTATTCTCGACCTCGTCGAACCCGTCATCGGTATATTCTGGTTCGTCCTCCCAGGAATCTTCGGCGAGCTCGTGGTAGACCGGTTCATCGGACTCGTGGGACGCGTGGGATTCGCTCGGAGCTTGGGCCCGCTCAGCTGGTTCTGCCGATGGCTTCAGGTTGGCGCCGGTGGTGAGACCGTGGAGGTCCCGGAGGGCGTCAAGTTTTTTCTTCATGTTACTCATGGGGTAGTTTATCAGATTCCTGTATACAGGTAGGGAGTTGGGTGAGCGGAGTCATCAGGTGGCGTCCCCAATGGGGGGCAGGTCCGTTGGCGGGCGCTCAACGCCCAGCGCCAGGTTTACAAGCCGGAGCGCACCATCTTTACCGTGCATGCCGGTTTCCAGGACACTGCCGACACAACTGGGGCAGCCTTCCGCGCAGGGGCAGTCGGTGAGCAGGGAGGTTGCGGCCTCCAAGAGGCGATTATGGTGGTTGAAGAGTTTTTCGCTGATGCCCACGCCGCCGGGGTAACGCTCATAGAGGAAGATGGTGGGGGCTTCGGTGGCGGGGGCGCGGAGCATGGCCTGGGCGCGGATGTCACTCGGATCGCAGAGCACCTGCACCGGCGCGACTTGCTTGAGGGCATTGGCCAGGGCATTCAGGGCTTCGCCCACCTCTTCCTTGTCGACACCAAAGCGTTCGGCCGTATTTTCGGGGAATTCTATCCAATAGCCCGTGGTGTGCATGGTTTGTTCGGGCAAATGAATCTCGCCCCAGCCGACGTTTTCGTGGGTGCCAAATTTTATCTTCTTATAAATCGTGGGAAGCCAGGTGACGCTGAGTTCGCCGCAGCACCGCTCCGTGTCATTCTCGGGTTTGGACTCGAAAACATCCAGCACCTTCAGGTCGACTTTGGTTTCGGCGTCCGTGTAGTAATCCACCTCCACGGGGCGTGCATAGGCCTTGCGGTCTTCCAGGTCGAGTTCATCGATGGTGTATTGGGCGCTCTGGTGGAGATAGATGGCGTTTTGATAGACCTCAGTAGGCGCGGCGAAGAAATCGATTTCGCCAATCACCCGGCCATTGTCGGACGTATCCAGTATGACCACATTGCCCGGGGCCGCCGTACGCAGGCTGATGTCCGACGCGGGGTAGGTGTCGGCACTCCAATGCCACTTGTTGCGCACCTTACGGAGGACCCGGTTGTCCACCAGATAGTCCAGGATTTCTCCGGTAGACGTGGGGTCAAGGCCGAACGACTCGCCTTCCACAAAAGGAATTTCAAAGGCCGCACATTTCAGATGGCTGGTGAGGATGATGAGATTGTTCGGGTCCACCGTGGCACTTTCCGGCGGCTGGTCAAAGAAATACTCGGGGTGGCCGATAATATATTGGTCGATGGGGGCACTGGTCGCTATAAGAACGACCAACGCGACCGTGTTACGACGCCCGGCCCTACCGGCCTGTTGCCATGTGCTGGCGACACTGCCCGCGTAGCCCGTCATGATGCACACATCCAACGCGCCAATATCGATGCCCAATTCCAGGGCATTGGTGCTCACCACCGTCATGACTTTGCCGTCCCGGAGCCCTTGCTCGATTTCGCGGCGCTCCGTGGGCAGATAGCCTCCCCGATAGCCCTTCACCAGATGGTGACTCTTGCCCATCTTCCGCACCGCCTCTTTAAGGTAGGTGGTGAGGATTTCCACCCGCAGTCGGCTCCGGGCGAACACGATGGACTGAATATTCTTGGACAGGAGAGACCGGGCGAGGCGGGCCGCTTCCTTGACGGAGGAGCGGCGGATGCCCAATTCCTGATTTACCACGGGGGGATTATAAAAGAGAAAGTGCTTTTCCCCGGCGGGGGCACCGTTGTTGTCGATGAGGGTGACTTTTTCCTCGATGATTCGCTCGGCGATTTCCTGAGGGTTGGCAATGGTGGCACTGCAGCAGATGAACTTCGGGTGGGAACCATAAAAGGCACAAATCCGCTTCAGGCGACGGACCACATTGGCCAGATGACTCCCAAAGACGCCGCGATAGTGGTGGATTTCATCGATGACGACGTATTCCAGATTCTCGAAGAGGCGGATCCAGATGGTGTGGTGGGGGAGGATGCCCGAATGAAGCATGTCGGGATTGGTCACCACGATGTTGCCCGCACTCCGCACCGCCTTCCGCGCGGACGCCGGGGTATCGCCATCAAAGGTGTAGGTGCCGATTTTGACCTCCATCTCCTCGATGGTGTCCTTCAGCTCATTCATCTGATCCTGCGAGAGGGCCTTCGTGGGGAAGAGATAAAGTGCGCGGGCCTGGGGGTTCTCCAGCATGCGGTTGAGGACCGGCAGGTTGTAGCACATCGTCTTGCCCGAGGCCGTCGGCGTCACCACACAGGTATGCTCTCCCGCGAGGGTGGCAGCGATGGCCTCCGCCTGATGGGTGTAGAGCTGCGACACGCCCCGTTTTTGCAAGGCCTCTTTCAGCTTGGGATGGAGGGCCTCTGGAAAAGGCGCATTTCGCGCCGGGCGGGGGGGGATGGTGTGCCACTTCGTGAGATTGCGACAAAAATCCGCATCCCCACGAAGGGTGTCTATGGTCTGGGCTACATTCATGGTCGGGGTACACCTCGAGCTTGTTGGTGAGACTGAATATAGCATCAGTGGTGAGGGGTTGGCAAGGGGGGGGCATGGGGGCGTTGATTGGGGCGCGCCGTTGCATGTCACGATAGGTTAGAAAAGCGGATGGGGCCTTTCCCTACAGGGGTTGGTCATTCCTCGCTGACATTGCGCCCCCTTGATCTTACGCAGGCCGATAGGCGTCCTGTAGATGCGGCGCTCACACGTTGTAGCGGTCAATAGAAAATTCCCGCTCACGCAGTGTCGACCAGGATGCGCGCAACCCCGCTCAAAAACGCGTTCGCGGGCCCAATCACTCCTCGCTGCCCCCGGTATATCGAAGTCGCGTGTACCCTCCAATTTGCGCGCGAGGTATACCGCAGGGTGTGTCTACAACATCCCAGTGACTACAGAGAGTTGCTTGTAATAGAAGAAATAGAAAGATAACAGAAACATAGTAATAAAAAAAAGAGAAGTACAAAAAGTGAAATATCTTTTATTGTATTAATGGTGTACAGTAAGGCCTTGCTGGGAAGTCTAACCCGTTAGAATATCACCGCACATACTGTGTACTCGCGCCGTGTAGATAGCCGCTGAATCGTTCGGCTGCCCTGCAGCATGCCATTCGTTACGAGCGATGGTAACGGCTTACGGGAGTGAAGCCTGATTCTGCTCTCATTTCGTCTAATTCCACCGGTGCCGCGTGCACGACGCGACCCCACTTGACACCACACCTGCTCCCTATCGGAACCACGGATACCCCCGCAGCCAGTCGGTCGACTGACCGCAGGCAAAGGATTACCACATGAAGAATTTGCTTATTCTCGCACTCATAATCGGGGGGGTGTCGTTTTGTGAAAGCGCCCACGCCTTCAAAATTATCAATAAGACCGACAGGAATATGCTTTATAGTGTTTCGCTGAAAAACGGGACATTGGCGCGCTCCAGGGCCACTATAGCGAAAGGTCGTGAATCAGACGTCCCTGTCCCGGAACTCGGTAGTACAGAACTCCTGGTAACAATCTATTCCCTGAATTCTGGGTATATATCTTTTCCAGTCCCAACCGGCGACTGGGAGACCATAGTGCGTATGCCAGCGAACGGCTCTCTGGAGATTCTGCAACAAAATCGGTATCAGCTTTCGATCTACACATCACCGGATTACTACGCGATTTCCCATACTGCCAACGGAAGTGGATACGAATCTTCGGGACCAAGCGGTCTCCTACTCGGGGCTTCGCCATCGATTAGACCCGAAGATCGCGACATCCGTTTTCTTGTTACAGGTGATCCCCAGTACTGGGTTGACGACGATGAACCCGATGCAGCACCGATGGTCGTCTATGCCGACAAGGTCATGGCGAAAATGATTGAAATATTTCAAGATGACTGGCCCCATACCCGCGGAATGATAGTGACTGGTGACCTGACCCAAGATGGTGACGTGTGTTTTACGTGTAGCAATGACGAGGAAGAAAGGGTAGGGCTTTACACCAAATCTTTGGGTGGATTGAAACGATTCTTCTATGACGGTTGGGGAAATCATGACGAAGATGCTAAGGACGATCTAGCTCTTGCAATTAAAGGTAGAAACACGATGCTGACGAGTCGGCAGGAGACCCACTATTCCTGGGACTGGCACGATGTGCACTTCGTCCAGTTGAATCTGTATCCCGGTAATGACGAAGACTTCGATGAAGATGGCATGCAAGGCGGACCGGCACCGGAAAACAGTCTTGATTTCCTGGTAAATGATTTGCGTAACAACGTAGGTGATAGTGATCGTCCCGTGGTCCTAATCCATCACTACGGATTCGAGCCTTTCTCAATAGAAAGAGACAATGGTCAGTTTTGGTGGACGCGAACTCAGCGAGACACCTACAAGGCTGCAATGGCCAACTACAATGTGATCGCCCTGTTCACCGGACACGCCCATGGTCACGACCAAATTTATTTCGCGCAAGACTGGCAAATTGAAGTTCCCGGATTTGGGACCAATGGAGGTGTACTACCAGGCAGCGGCTCTGTGACAGATTTCGTCGCCGCTTCCGCCCGAGGCGTGGTAAAAGGTAGCACTAACGCGGGGGGCGTGTTCCTGGATGTTGAAATCAATGGGAACGACGAAATGATCGTCACCCGAAGAGACGGGAATGGCATCGCACTTGACCCGTCTCCAACCATCGTCATGTTCCAGTCCGCGCCGGGACCCAACAGACCTCCGGTTGCCCGTATTGGTGGACCGTACGTCTTTAGCGAGGGCGATCAAATTACGTTGGATGCCAGCGCCTCTACGGATCCGGATAGAACTGATGCCTTGGAGTATCGCTGGAAGTTGTTGGGAGAGAACGATTGGCGGGCTTGGGGGGCAGAACCCGACTTATCATTCGGTCCATTTCCAGATCAAATCAGTATCCATGTATTTCTTGAAGTTCGGGATTCGGGCGGCTTAACCCACGCCGATTCCACGATTGTGCGCATCGAGAACGTGGCACCGGCCATCACGGCCACCGGCACCATCGACGCACTCGGTCGGGCTACCGTTCAGGGAACCATCTCAGACCCGGGAGTAAATGACAACTTCGTTTTGGCCATTCACTGGGTCACTGACAGTGCTGGGCGATTGTACGCATACCCCGCCGGGACCATGACTTTCGCCGAAACGTTTACCTTGTCTCCTGACCGACTAACCGGCTCCACCTATCCAATCCACCTCGTGCTTTTTGACAAAGATGGCGGCGAAGGAACATTGCTCATCGACGCCCCAGTGGCGCCGTCGCCGCCGATTATCACGTTCGATTCCGAGGTTACGGCACAGACTTACGAATCGCTGATACCAGTGCGTATTACGTTCAACGAGATCGTGACCGGTTTCGACATAAGTGACATCGTAGTAGAGAACGCCACAATAGGTAACTTTATCACTATAGAAGACGGAGTGGTGTACGATTTTGAATTGACGCCTCTGTCGTTCGGCTTGGTTCGCGCGTCGATCCCGGCTGGCTCGGTAGTCGACAACCGTGGTACGCCCAACGAGGAACAATCGCCATTTCAACGGCTGTACGGTGCCGATCCAATCGACATGGTTACGGACACCGATGAGGATGGACTTAGCGACAGTAGCGAGAATTACGTACACAATACAGATCCGCTCAATCCCGACAGTGACGACGACGGTTTTCTCGATGGTTACGAGGTAACTGTTGGAAGCGACCCTAATATCGATGAGGGTACGCAGCTTGCGACCTATGTGGACGTGAACGCAGCGGGCGCCGGGAATGGCACGACCTGGGCCGATGCCTTTACCTCGATTCAGGCGGGCATCGATGTGGCGGGCGAGGTCTGGGTGGCAGCGGGCACCTACCCGGAAGCGCTGACATTTCGGTCCGGCGTATCGGTCTACGGCGGATTTTCCGGCATGGAGACGGCGGAAAACCAGCGCGACCCGGTGGCCAATGTGACGACGGTGGACGCCACGGGAATTGCCAGCAGTACGGTGACCCTTATTGGATGCACGGAGACGCGGCTGGACGGCTTCACGGTCACGGGGGGCAGCGGCACGGAATTCGACGCTTTAACCAGGGTGGGTGGCGGAATCTATATGACGAGTGCAGATGCCTCGAACGTAGTGGCGAACTGCGCGATCAGTGGTAATTCCGCGAAGTTAGGCGGCGGACTGTATTTTGTTGGCAATTGTTCCCCGACTCTAGTGAACTGTATGATTAATGGAAATTCTGCGGGTTACGATTACGGCGGCGGGCTGTTTATTGAGTCTAATTCCTCCCCGACCCTGACGAATTGCACGATCAACGGCAATACGGCGGGATACGGCGGCGGGCTGTGGGTTTATGGCAATTGCTCCCCGACCCTGGCGAACTGCACGATCAGCGGCAATTCCGCAAGTGGTGGCGGCGGAATGGAGCTTTACAATAACTGTTCCCCCAACCTGACGAACTGCACGATCAGCGGCAATACCGCAGATGTCGGCGGTGGGCTGTATATTATCGAGAATTCTAACCCGACGCTGACGAACTGCATCCTCGACGCCAACACCGGTCATGCGGTCTACAAATCCGATGTGACCAGCGATCCGATCGTGCGGAATTGCCTTTTTTCTGGAAATTCGGACGGCGATTATTACGATTTCGACACCACCTCGTCATTTACGGGTGCCGATGCCATCAACAGCCTGGCGGATTCGCACGACAACATTGACGGCGACCCGTTTTTCGCCGATGCGGACGCGGGCGACTTCCACCTCCTGGCGGGCTCGCCGGCCATTGATGCGGGCACCGCCACCGGCGCGCCTGATGTCGACTTTGAGGATGAGGCCCGGCCATTCAACGAAGTCTTCGATATGGGCGTGGACGAGTGGGTGGATTCGGATGGCGACGGAATACCTGACTATCGCGATACCGACCACGATAATGATGGACTGAGCAATGACGATGAGACAACGGAATACCAAACCGACCCCCTCAATGCCGACAGCGATGGCGATGGCTTCGCTGACGGCTTCGAAGTATCCGCTGGAAGCGATCCCAATGAAGAAGCGTCTACACCGGGTACGGCGTATGTGGATCTAGACGCGACGGGCACCGGCGATGGCACGAACTGGGCCGATGCCTTTCCAACTATTCAGGAAGGCATTGATGCTTCTCTCGAGGTCTGGGTCGCGGCAGGCACCTACCCGGAAGCACTGACGCTCCGGACGGGCGTATCGGTCTACGGTGGTTTTGCGGGCGGGGAGACTGCGGAAAGCCAGCGGGACCCTGTGGCCCATGTTTCGACAGTGGATGCCACGGGGATTGGCGGCAGTGTGGTGACGATCATTCAAACCACCAACACGCGTATTGACGGCTTTACGATCACGGGAGGTAGTGACGATTCTGGAGATTTCTTCGGCGGAGGCATCCATATGGAGAATGGCTACGGGTCTAATGCCATAGCGAATTGCACGGTCACCGGTAACACTGCGTCTTTCGGCGGCGGCCTGTCTCTCATAAATACCTCGTCTCCAACGCTGACGAACTGCTCTATCAGCGGCAACACGGCAATCCTGGGTGGCGGGCTGGCCTTAATCGGTTCTTATCCTGTGCTCAAGAACTGCACGATAAGCGGAAATACGGCTGATACCCTGGGCGGCGGCGGACTCTCACTCACCTCCTCCTCCCCTACGCTGGTTAATTGTACGATCAGCGGGAATTCTGCGCCTAAGGGTGGGGGGCTTTGGATTTACGGTAGTTCTAACCCGACGTTGACGAACTGCATCTTGCATGACAACGCTGGACATGCGATATACGAAATTGAATTTCTGGGCTACAGCGGCGATCCGACCGTGCGGAATTGCCTTTTTTCTGGAAATTTGGACGGCGACTACTACGATTTCGACACCGCCTCGTCATTGACGGGCGCCGAGGCAATCAACGGCTTGGCGGACTCGCTCAACTTCGAAAATATCGATGGCGACCCGCGGTTCGTCGATGTGAGCGCGGGTGACTATCATCTCCAGGCGGGTTCCCCGGCCACCGATGCGGGCGCCTCTGACGGTGCACCGCCGCTGGATTTTGACGGCGAGCCCCGTCCCTTCTCCGGCTTCTTCGATATTGGTTCAGACGAGTGGGTTGATACGGATGGCGACGGAGTGCCGGATTACATCGATACCGACAGTGACAACGATGGGCTGAGCAATGAGGATGAGATAAACGTATTTGGAACCGACCCCCTCAGTGCAGACAGCGATGATGACGATTTCTCGGATGGATTCGAAGTGGCCGCTGGAAGTGATCCGAATGAAAAGCCCTCTACACCGAGTGCGGCGTATGTGGACATAAACGCGACAGGCGCCGACAATGGCACGAGCTGGGCTGATGCCTTTCCGACAATTCAGGAAGGCATCGACGCTGCTCCCGAAGTATGGGTCGCGGCAGGCACCTATGGTGAGGCGCTAACGCTCCGATCGCGGGTATCGGTTTACGGCGGATTTTTCGGAACCGAGACGGCGCTTGGCGAACGCGACCCCGGTACCAACGTAACGACGCTGGATGCCACGGATCTTGACAGCAGCGCCGTCACGATTATTGAAACCACCGAAACGCGCATTGACGGCTTCACCATCACGGGAGGCAGTGGGAACGAAGATGAAGCCGGTAATGCGCTCGGAGGTGGCATATTTATGCGAAGCGCAGACGCCTCGAACATTATGGCAAACTGCTGGATTGGCGATAATGTGGCGGCTAGCGGGGGCGGACTCATTCTGATATTCAGCAACCCAACGCTGATGAACTGCACAATTAGCGACAATACGGCACTTGAGTTTTCTGGCGGCGGTCTCTATCTTTACGAATCTTCCCCGACAGTGGCGAACTGCACCTTCAGCGGTAATACGGCGGTCAGTAGCGGCGGCGGGCTGATGCTTCATCTCAATTCCTCCCCGACCCTGACGAACTGTACGATCAGTGGCAACTCCGCACCTTACGGCGGTGGCCTTGAGCTTTACTCCACCTGTGCCCCGGCGCTGACGAACTGTACGATTAGTGGGAATTTCGCGGACTACGGCGGTGGGCTGGATCTTGACCTTGATTCAGACCCGACGCTCACGAACTGCATCTTGCATGATAACGCTG
This sequence comes from uncultured bacterium, assembly GCA_963977445.1. Taxonomy (GTDB): domain Bacteria; phylum Hydrogenedentota; class Hydrogenedentia; order Hydrogenedentales; family JAEUWI01; genus JAEUWI01. The sequence goes on from CAXBPH010000144.1 coordinate 10,742, forward strand.
GGCACGCGTTGTACGAATACGACGTCGATAGCGATCCGCTTGTGTCGTTTTGTCTGCTTTATGGCAACCTCGATGGTGATTTCTATGACGCGAAGAGCACGATGACCTTGGTAGGTGCCGATGCTATTAATGGTCTCGCGGACTCGGGCAATATCGCGAATGTCGATGGCGACCCGCTGTTCCTTGATGCGGACGCGGGTGACTATCACCTCCAGGCAGGATCCGCCGCTATTGACGCGGGCACCGATACGGGCGCACCGGAAGTAGACTTTGACGGTGAGGAACGCCCCTTCAACGACTTATTCGATATCGGAGCGGACGAGCGGGTGTATTTGGATGGGGGCGAAGGAGAAGGAGAAGGAGAAGGCGAAGGCGAAGGCGAAGGCGAAGGCGAAGGCGAAGGCGAAGGTGAAGGTGAAGGTGAAGGCGAAGGTGAAGGCGAAGGTGAAGGCGAAGGCGAAGGCGAAGGAGAAGGAGAAGCGGAGTTGGTTATGATTGCAGAGGACTTAATCGAATCCTTTGGAATGGCAGATGTAGATTCAGATGGAAAGCTGTCAATTCTCGAAGCGCAGTCTCTGTTGGGTGGATTGACTCAGGTACAGTTTGAAGCGCTCGATAAGGATAAGGATGGCTTTTTGACCCAGGCAGAACTCTCCGCTCAGGTTGTCGCTGGTGAAGGTGAGGGTGAGGGTGAGGGTGAGTCGGGATGTTCTGTCTCCTCAAAAAGTGTTGAGAAGGGTGTTCGCGACCACTTCGGCGACCTGTTTTCGCTCGTTATGGCCCTCATCGTAATGTCCGGAATTCGGCGCTTCGGTGGTCGATAAAACAAAACATCGTGTAGGCCGGCCGATGGCCAGTGGAAACTCGGCACCAGATGCTCCGTATTTAGGACGGCCTTGGTGATTTTGCGCTACAGGCTGGGGTAGGGGTAGACTGGATGGGTCTTGGCGTAGACCGCCATTGATGGAAGGGCCGTCGGCTTAACCGGCGCTTTTTCCGATTGTCGAACAGCGCGAACTATGCATGTCACGACTTCTATACACGACGTCGATCAATCCCACACCTCATTTGCAGGAGTATTACGGTGACCAAATCCTTGGAAAAGAAAAACTATCTCATTGATATGGACGGCGTGCTTGTTCGGGGACAAGTGCCTATTCCAGGGGCGATAGAGTTTGTCGAGCGACTGCGCGACGGTGACTTCAAGTTTATGGTGCTTACGAACAACCCGCTATACACCCCCCGGGACCTTTCCTATCGATTGCGCGCTACCGGTTTGGAGATCGAGCCCGAACGTATCTATACGTCGGCCATGGCAACGGCCCAATTCCTGAACCTGCAAAAAGCGGAGGGGACGGCCTATGTCGTCGGTGAAAGCGGTCTTACCCATGCCATACACGATGCGGGGTATGTTATCACCGACAGAAATCCGGACTATGTGATCCTGGGCGAAACCCACGCCTACAGTATCGACCAAATAACCGTTGCCATTCGCCTGGTCGCGGCAGGCGCCCATTTTATCGCGACGAATCCCGACAAATCAGGTCCCTCAGAATTCGGGATTGTCCCAGCATGTGGAGCCATGGCGGCCCTCATCTCACAGGCCTCTGGTCGTCACCCCTTGTTCATCGGAAAACCCAATCCCCTGATGATGCGTCTGGCCCTCAATCACCTCGGTGTTCACTCCGAAAACACCATCATGATCGGCGACAATATGGAGACCGACATCATCGCCGGCGTGCAATCGGGCCTGGGTACGATTCTCGTGTTAAGCGGCATCACAGACCGGGAAAAACTGCGAGAATATCCCTATCAGCCCACCCGTATAATCGATTCGGTGGCCGATCTTAACCCGTGAACCCGTCCGGCGCTCGAGCAGTTGGCAGTCTGAGGCATGGTGCCTATACTCCCAAAGATAGATAGTGGATATGTCTGGACGGTCTCTGCGACTTCGTCGGGCGGTCCGTGTCGACTATGATCTGGACTACTGGATTTGGACGCCCATCGACGGCATCGTTCCCGGAGCGACGGCAACGGAATTGGCAAAGAATGAAGCCTTGTTTCAACAGCTTCCACGGCTAGATGCCATATTTGTTCCAGGCGGCGACCCGGGAAACAACGAGCCCGAAGATGTGATGGACTATCTCGCCCAATTGAGCACGCTACTTCGCACCTATTTCCGCGATGCGGAAATGTGGGTATCGAATCAGGGCTTCGAACACGAACAGAACGACACGTTTTTTGACTATCTGGATAATGAGGCACCCACCTGGCTCACCGGCGTAGTCTTCGGCCCCTGGACGAAGCTCTCCATTCAGGAAGAGCGTCAATGGACGCCCAGTCAGTATCCCATTCGCCGCTACCCCGATATTACCCACAATCTCCGCAGCCAATTCCCCCAAGAGAATTTCGATCGGCCCTTTGCCCACCTTCTGGGTCGCGAAGCTATTGATCCCCGACCGGTCGCCAGTGTGACCATTCACGACCTCCACGCACCCAGCACCATTGGCTATCTCGCCTATTCTGACGGCATTCACGACGATGTGAATAAAAACATCTGGAGCATGCGTTCCTGGGCCAGTGACATGACGGTCGATACGATGCTCCAGGAATACAGCCGATTTTTCTTTGGCCCGGAAGTGGCCACCGATCCGAAAGATGGCATTCTGGCGCTGGAAGACAACTGGATGCACCCGGCGCTCACCACCACGGGCGTCGACGACACCTTTGCCATGTGGCAGCTACTGGAGTCCGAACCAACGGATCTGTCGGACAATTGGCGGTGAAAATTGAATCTGGTTCACGCCTACTACGATGCCTATGTGCGCCAGAAGACCATCGACGAAGCGGAATACGAGCATGAAGCCTACGCCCAGTTGGTCGACGCGTCGAAAATCAGTTTGACGTGGTGGCCGGTATGGGAACCGAAGGCGCTAAGCGGGCCCATCTGGCGTCACCGGGCCAGGAATATTTCCGGCATAACCTGGACTACGACCGGGAGGACAAAGGCGGTGGTCGACTTTCCTGGCAGGACCAGGCCTATACCTTATTTAACGAGCCCCTTTATATGGCATACGAGGGACTCGATCCGGTGGCGGGTTACGAATTGCAGGGTACCTACGCGGGGCGTTTCAACCACACCATGACTTGTACTGCCGACGGGACCTATCAGATTCATGGCGAAGTGGGCACCCAGATATATCCACCACGGACCTTTGACATTCCTCAGGGGGCAACTGCCGATGGTGCTCTTGAACTTCAGTGGGATTTGGTAACGGGGCGGGGCTGTCAGCTTGCCGAAGTCTGGCTCAAAGTACGCGATACGGATGGCGACGGCGTAAGTGATGAAAACGATAGCGACGACGATAACGATGGAATTCTGGACGAGAATGACACGTATCCCCAGGATGCCGATAACGATGGCGTGACTAATTTTGATGATGACGACAACGATGGCGACGGTATTTTTGATTTAGCGGAACTGGATGGTGGATCCGATCCGCTCGATCCCAATGATCCCGTGGCAGGTGGCGAAGGCGAAGGCGAAGGTGAAGGTGAAGGTGAAGGTGAAGGTGAAGGTGAAGGTGAAGGTGAAGGTGAAGGCGAAGGTGAAGGCGAAGGTAGTTCCGATGGGTCCGGTTGTACGCCTTCGTTAAAGTCATTGGGCGCGGACGCAGATAGGGTATTGGCGGACTTGTTCTTGTTGGGTATGTCACTGGTCGTTTTGCTGAGTTCTACACGGCTGCCGCGAAGGCCCTAGGAGTCAGACTCCTGGCATAGCGCTACCTGGTAGCAAGTGCGGGCAGGTCCTCCATGGGACCATCGAGGCGTACAGCGTCGCGTTGGGCCGTCGGTGAGCGCGGGGATCTCCGTGCGTAGCGCGTTCAGGTCTGCGGGGCAGGCCCTGAACCTGCGCGCTCGGCTGAGGTTATAAATTTGAGCCTCTGTTGGCCCCCCATCCCACCCGAATGCCCTGAGTATCATGTAGCTTTCCGCAGATAAAAGTTGCGGATTTTGTCGGGTTATGCTACATAGAACGTTGTACACCAAATTGCAACGGCCCTTCTGCGTGGCAGACCTGTCCCTCCGGACCGCGCGCCAGGCGGAATCATTTGCATATTGAGCCATGCCATTTCAGTGGCCTTTCGTCGTGGTAAATCGTGGAATCCGGAGATAATCCTACGGATAAGTAGGTATCTTGCCGTCTAGCGTACCATATGGTATTCAATTGGCCGGTTGTCAGGCCTCGCGTCGCACAAGCCAGCGTCGCTAAGTCTTTTTGCTGTAATCGTTAACGAATTTCTAACGGGTTGTGCTTCTGTTGGCATGATTCTCGCTAACTAGTGGGAACATTCTGGAAGTACTTTAACCCTCAACAAAACAGGCGCAATGGAGAAATTATGAGCGGGAACGCGGTACGGCTTGAAGCCATCTCAGAAATTATAAATCAGCAACCAGTCGCGACGACTGTCCCTTTCACTGAGCTCTCCACGAGCGATATCTTCGGTGAAAACGTCTTCAGTCTTTCGGTCATGCAGAAACGACTGCCAAGGGACACCTACAAGTCCTTGAAGAAAACCATCGAGTCCGGCATGAAGCTCGATCCCGGTACGGCCAATCTAGTCGCCTCCGAAATGAAATCCTGGGCCCTTGAGCGGGGCGCGACCCACTACGCCCACGTTTTCTATCCCCTTACCGGTCTGACGGCAGAGAAGCACGACTCCTTCTACACGCCCGACGGTAAAGGTGGCACCTTGGCGGAATTCGAAGGCAAGACCCTCGTTCAGGGCGAGCCCGACGGCTCCTCCTTCCCCAACGGCGGCATTCGTCAGACTTTCGAAGCCCGTGGTTACACCATTTGGGACGTAACCAGCCCGGCCTATATCCTTGAAAACCCCAACGGAACCACCCTGTGTATTCCGACGGCCTTCGTTTCCTGGACCGGCGAAGCACTGGACAAGAAGACGCCGGTACTGCGTTCCATGCAGGCGTTGAACGCGCATGCACAGCGCGTTCTTAAGTTTTTCGGCACGGATGGTGCCTTTGTGGCCTCCACGGCAGGCGCAGAGCAGGAATATTTCCTCATCGACAAAAACTTTTTCTATGCACGCCCCGACCTCTTGAATGCAGGCCGCACGCTCTTCGGTGCTGCGCCCCCCAAGGGTCAGGAATTCGACGACCACTATTTCGGCGCGATTCCGGAGCGTGTGCTCGCGTATATGTTCGAAACGGAACGCGAATGCTTCAAACTGGGTATCCCCGTAAAGACCCGCCACAACGAAGTGGCCCCGGGCCAGTATGAAATTGCACCCGTATTCGAATACTCGAACGTCGCTACGGACCACCAGCAGCTCGTCATGGTTACCTTGAAGAAGGTTGCTGAAAAGTATGGTATGGTCTGTCTGATGCACGAGAAGCCCTTCGCCGGTGTGAACGGCTCCGGTAAACACCTGAACTACTCCATGGGTTCCGCGGACGCAGGTAACATGTTCGATCCCGGTGATACGCCTTCCGAAAACGCGCAGTTCATTGTATTCTGTGCGGCAATGATTCGGGCCGTCTACAAGTGGTCCCCCTTGCTTCGTTCCGTGGTGGCCAGTGCCTCCAACGACCACCGTCTTGGTGCCAACGAAGCGCCCCCGGCCATCCTTTCCATCTTCCTGGGCGACGAGTTGACCGAGGTCATTGAATCGATTGCTACGGGCAAGCCCATCAAGTCCAGAAAGAGTGTGATGCACGTAGGTGCGGATGTTCTTCCGGGGATTCCACGTGATTCAGGCGACCGGAACCGTACCAGTCCCATGGCCTTCACCGGTAACCGTTTTGAGTTCCGTGCCGTAGGTTCCAACCAGTCCATTGCTGGTCCGTTGGTTGCAATGAATACGATTATGGCGGAAGCATTGGATTTTTGCGCCACCAAATTGGAAGCCGCCGACACCAGCAGCCCCGAGAAACTCGGTACGGCCGTGGAAGCACTGGTAAAAGAAATCTATACGGAATGCAAGTCGATCGTCTTCAATGGCGATGGGTATTCTGACGACTGGCAAGTAGAAGCGGCTAAACGCGGTCTTCCGAATCTGAAGACTACCGCAGATGCCCTTCCCGCGTTGAAGGACAAGGCCGTACAGGATCTCTTCGAGAAGTATGACGTGCTCAGCGCTCGTGAAACAGAAAGCCGCTACGAAGTCTATGCGGAACAGTACGTCATGAGCATCAACGTCGAATCCAATCTCATGCTTGAGATTGCCAAGACCATGATCTTCCCTGCGGCGATTCGCTATCAGGGTGAGCTGGCCACGAGCCTGGCAAATCTGAAGGAAGTTGGCATCGAAACCGATTCCGATACCCTTAAGTACATCACGGGGCTGATTGCCACCATGCAGAGCGCAATCAAGGTCCTCACGGAGGCCAAAATTGCAGCGCCCCATGAGCCGGAAGAAGCCTGCAACTACTGCCGGGACACGATCATTCCTGCAATGATTGAGCTCCGTACGGTTGCCGACAAGCTGGAAGACATCGTCGCCGATGATCTTTGGCCCCTGCCGACCTACCAGGAAA
>CAXBPH010000145.1:0-17272 GCA_963977445.1 uncultured bacterium
CCCGGATTGGTGTCCAGCCCCGTCGGCGCTACATAGAAGTCCCCGTTGTCGGGTGCGCCGACCGAAATCGCCGCCGATACTACAAGAAGAAATGTGGTCAACATTCAATACGCTCCAAGGGACAACATGAAGTCAACGCTACCCCGGCGGAGTAACGATACCGTAGCCTGACTTTCAGAGTGAGACAAAATTACGTTCAACGGCCTATTCCAACATCCAATGGGCTGGCGTAGTTCCGACATGCTTTTTGAAAAGACGATAGAAATGGGAAAGATCCCCAATACCCGAAGCAAAAGCGGCACCAGGAATAGAGTGGTGCCCCCCCCGCAATAGCGCCTTGGCGTGCTTGAGGCGAATTTTGGTCAAGTACGTATTGAAACTCTCCCCACTCAAATCCCGAAACAGGGTCGTGAACCGACGACGGGACAGATGGGCCTGGGCCGCAGCCCGTTCTACATTCCAGTCTTCATAAAACTGACTATCTACCAGCGCAACAACGCGGCCCACCCGTGCCAGGGCCGAATGGTCGGTCACCTCGGTGGGCATCCGCGCGAGGCGAATCAGCACCTGATCCAACTCCGCCGCGATAGCCAGGTCAAAACCCGGTTGCTGCTGCCACTGCTCCGCGAGAACGCGGTTCAGACTGGCGCGCAACGCTGTAAATTGTACCACATCCGGTGTAATTGCCCGCTCAGTCTCCGCACAGAGACTCTTCCAAAGTTCGGTGCGGCTGGGCTGAGCACCGAGATAGGCTTCGCCGAGACAGACGAGAAGGAGGATGGATTCGGAGGTATCCTCCATTCGGTGGGAGATACCTGCCGGAATGGGCCAGAGACTCCCTGCTTCGAGGGCGAGAGCTTCACCCAGGCGCTCGTCTTCCAAAGTAATATGGCCACGTTGAACCACATAAATCTGGTGGAAAGTGTGGCGCTCGATACCCATTCGAAAGCCCGAACCGTGAACACTTTCGGCCACCCGAATACCGTGGGCTGGGATGGAAAGGGCGATGGGCTGATGAACTACTTCCAACAGTCGATACCCTTCCATTGCCTGAACGGCGAAGTCCATCTAAACCCATCAACAACGTATAGCGGGCACTCACAGGAGTTATGGATAATTTTGCACCACAAATTGCCCAATATGCAAACAGATTCTCCCAAACAGCCAATCGATCTCCTGGCGCGGTATGAAATACTAACAACCATGAGCGAAAGGGGCCTTGGGTAGACCTTTCCCCAATCCACTACGTACACTACGCCTATTCGCGGATAGTAACCTGCAGTGAGGTCAAAATCATGCAACTGAACAACACCCTGAACCCCGCAGACCTGCGGGGCTCACTTGACGCCTTTTTCGCCATGGCCGGAGAGACCATGCTGTCTCTGGATCAGCACTGGAATGCCGCCCAGGGTTCCCCCGTATTCACCGAGGCGGGCGTATACACCAGCCGTGGCTGGACCGAGTGGACCCAGGGATTCCAGTATGGCTGCCTGATTCTCCAATTTGACGCGACCAACGACGAGCGATTTCTCGAGTTGGGCAAATTGCGTATCCACGACCACATGGCCCCCCACATCAGTCATATCGGGGTTCACGATCATGGATTCAACAACCTCTCGACCTACGGCAATGTGCTGCGCCTCGCAGAAGAGGGCCGCATCGACATGCAGGAAGAGGTAAAAGCCTTCTATCAACTTGCCATCAAGGTTTCGGGGGCGGTCCAGGCGTCTCGCTGGTCTAAGATCGCCGATGGAACGGGATATATTCATAGCTTCAACGGCCCCCACTCCCTTTTCAGTGACACCATCCGTTCCTGTCGCATTCTGATGAAGGCCCACCAACTGGGACACGTTCTCATGGGCGAAGGGGACCGAAAAATCTCTCTGTGTGAACGGGCCGTGCAGCACATCCAGAACACCCACCGCTACAATGTTTATTACGGTGAAGGCCGTGACATTTATGATGTGCCCGGCCGCGTGGTGCATGAGAGCATCTTCAACATGACCGACGGACAGTACCGGTGTCCCAGCACCCAACAGGGCTATTCCGCTTTTTCCACGTGGACGCGTGGCCTGGCCTGGGTCCTCCTCGGTGCGGCGGAGGAGCTGGAATTTCTTGACGAACTGAGCGAAACGGACTGCGACGCTGTCGGCGGCAAGGAAGCGTTCCGTGAGATGCTACTTTCGATGGCCCAAGCCACCGCCGAATTCTATATTGAACATACGTGCTTTGACGGTATTCCCTTTTGGGACACGGGAGCCCCTGGACTCGTCCATCTTCCTGACTATCAGACGGCGGTTTCGGATCCTTATAACCCCCACGAACCCGTTGACAGTTCCGCCGCCGCGATTGTGGCACAAGGCCTTCTGCGCCTCGGTCGTTACTTCGGGGTCGATACCGAGCCGGGCATGCGTTATTTCCAGGCAGGTCTTACGGTCTCCAAGACCCTATTAAGTGCCCCCTATATTTCTGAAGACCCCAAACATCAGGGGCTACTACTCCATTCCGTCTATCACCGACCCAATGGTTGGGACTACGTTCCCGAAGGACAGTCCGTACCCTGTGGCGAGTCTTCCATGTGGGGAGACTACCACGCCATGGAGTTGGCCGTTTATCTGAAGCGCCTGATCGATAACGAAGCCTACCTGACCTTTTTCGGCCCCACAGACGCTGCAAAATAGAACTATCTAACTTCCGGAAGTGCACCGGGAAGGAGAGGAATATACCCCATGAATACTATCAAACTCGGAATTATCATGAATGGCGTCACGGGCCGGATGGGTACGAATCAGCACTTGGCCCGTTCCATTGCGGCAATTCGCTCCGAAGGGGGCATCAAGGTTGACGACAATACGCTCATCGTGCCCGAGCCCATCCTCGTGGGACGGAACGCCAATAAACTTGCAGCCCTGGCGAAGGCCCATGGTGATCTTCCCTACTCTACCGATTTGGCGTCCCTGTTGAAGGATGATGCCTACCCTGTCTATTTCGACGCCCAAGTGACCCAACGTCGTTTCCCCGATGTGAAGGCCGCTATTGCCGCCGGAAAGCATATCTACTGCGAAAAGCCTTCAGCGGAAACGACCGCCCAGGCCCTGGAGCTACACACCCTGGCGGAAGCAGCCGGCATTAAGCATGGTGTTGTGCAGGACAAACTGTGGTTGCCGGGTTTTCTTAAACTGAAATACCTCATCGACACGGGGTACTTTGGGCGCATCCTGTCGGTCCGTGGTGAGTTTGGCTACTGGGTATTCACAGGCGAAGATCAGCCTGCCCAGCGTCCCTCCTGGAATTACCGCAAGGAAGACGGCGGCGGCATCATTTCCGACATGCTTTGCCACTGGCGCTATCTGATCGACAATCTTTTTGGCAAGGTCACCTCCGTCTCCTGTCTTGGTGCGACCCATATCCCCACACGCATTGATGAGCAGGGCAAGCCCTACGAATGCACGGCCGATGACGCGGCCTATGCGACCTTTGTCACCGACCAGGATATCATCTGCCACTTCAATTCGTCGTGGTGCGTTCGTGTTCGCCGAGATGACCTCGTAACCCTGCAGGTCGACGGTACCCACGGGTCGGCCGTAGCCGGATTGCGGAATTGTGTTACCCAGCACGGAGCCAATACACCGAAGCCCGTCTGGAACCCGGATATTGACAGTCCTATCGATTTCAACGGCGGTTGGACGGATGTACCGACCAATCAGCTTCACGACAATGCCTTTAAGGTTCAGTGGGAAAAGTTCCTGCGACATGTGGCCCTGGACGAAGAATTTCCCTGGAAATTGAAAGAAGGCGCAAAAGGCGTACAGCTTGCGGAGTTGGGTATCCAGAGCTGGAACGAGCGTCGCTGGCTCGACGTGCCAGAACTGTAGTATTCGGGACATCCGACACCCCCGCCACCCGTTTAATTGACCCTAAATAATGGAAAAGTACCTATGAAGAAAGTAGCACTCATCACCGGCGCCAGCCGGGGCATCGGCCGGGGCATTGCCCTCTCCCTCGCGGCCCAGGGCTATGATATTGCCGGGGTAGCGACCAATCCCGACCAGAACAACATAGAATCGGGACTCTACGAAGTAAAACAGCGGGTAGAGGAACTCGGCCAGTCCCTGTGCCCTATTCGCGGCGACGTAGCCAATCTTGACGATCATGGACGTATCCTGGCAGAGACCCTCGATGCCTTTGGCCAAGTAGACCTCCTCGTGAACAACGCCGGCGTATCTCTGGCCCAGCGTTTTGACATCCTGGAGACAACCCCTGAGAGTTATGACCGCGTCATGGGGATAAATCTTCGGGGCACCTTCTTCTTGACCCAGGTCGTCGCCAATCACCTGGTGGCCAATCCACGGCGCGACGCCGCCATCAAACCGGCCATCGTATTTATTACGAGCATCTCTGCCACGGCGGCCAGTGTGAATCGGGCGGAGTATTGCATCAGTAAGATGGGTGGCACGATGGCGGCACAGCTCTTCACCATCCGCCTGGCTGATCATGGCATTAATGTCTATGAAATTCAGCCGGGGGTCATTCGCTCAGACATGACCGCAGGAGTCACGGACAAATACGATGCACTCATTGAAGACGGATTGCTGCTGCAAAAACGCTGGGGCACCCCCGAGGATGTGGGCAAGGCCGTCTTTGCCCTATCCGAAGGGTATTTTGACTATGCTACCGGCGCCGTTATCGAAGTGGGCGGCGGCTTTGGTATCCGTCGATTATAGAGTACATTTTATTTCCGTTCACTCCCTTTCCCTCCCACCGCAAACGTCATCGACAATCCGTCGAATTGAGTTTTTCGTTTGTCTGAATACCGATGCTCAGGTACACTACGAGCATGTAAAATCATATCGCGCATCCCGGTCATATCGGACGCGAATCTATCCTGGAAAGCACCGCCATGTATTTGTTTACCATCACCGCCACCCCAAACTCCGACAATGAAGAACACGCGAAATTCGAATGCGCCGACGTCTCTGCCTGGATTAACTTTCAGGAGCCCGCTGGTGCAGAAGAACTCGCACGATTCTATATTCGCGAATCGGGCTGGGCACCGGGCGACACCTTGGCATTTTTCGAAATCGTGGATGATGCCCTGGACGACGATGACGAAACCTTGGAATTCGTGAATGAAGCGAAAGAATTTGGACACAGTCTCCTGATCGAGGCCTGGGAAGAAGAGGATGAGGATGAAAATACGGACGAGAACCCTTCCAACAATTAACTCATTAAGGCGTTTACGATCTGGCGTACTGGTGGCAGCCCTGGCTGCCATTGCCTTTCCCGCGAGCAGCCTCCCGAACTTCATTATCATCAACACAGATGATCAGGGCTACGCCGACCTCGGGGTCTATGGTGCAAAAGACTTCAAAACCCCCAACCTGGATCAAATGGCCCGCGAGGGCATTCGATTCACCAACTTTTATGATCCGGCCAATGCGTGTAGTCCGTCACGCGCGGCCCTCATGACGGGATGCTACCCGGTTCGGGTCAGCCTCCCCCATGTACTCGGACCCACCTCACTCCATCCCGACCGAATCCCTGTCGGGCTGAACCCCGACGAGGTGACTATCGCGGAAGTCTTGAAGGCCAAAGGCTATGCCACCGCCTGTGTCGGTAAATGGCACCTCGGTGACTTGCCCCAATGGCTGCCTACGAATCAGGGCTTCGACTCGTTCTTTGGATTGCCCTACTCCAATGATATGTGGCCCAATCATCCCACGGCCAAAAAGTATCCCGATCTGCCGCTTCTCGAGGGCACCGAAGTGCTCGAAGTTAATCCCGACATGGACCAACTGACGACACGCTACACCGAACGGGCCCTCTCCTTTATCAAGGCCAACAAAGAACACCCTTTCTTCCTCTACCTGGCCCACAGTATGCCCCACGTTCCGCTGGGCGTATCTGACAAGTTTCGCGGTGCCTCCAAACAGGGCATGTATGGCGATGTCATTATGGAAATCGATTGGTCCGTCGGGGAGATCATCAAGACCCTCAAGGAACTTGGGCTCGATGAAAACACCATGATCGTCTTCACCTCCGACAATGGTCCCTGGCTCAGTTATGGCGATCACGCGGGCTCGGCACTGCCACTTCGGGAGGGCAAAGGTACCACCTGGGACGGCGGTCACCGGGTTCCTTGTATCGTCCGTTGGCCGGGTCAGATTCCCGCAGGACAGGTGAGCGACCTCCTCGTGTCCAATTTCGACTTTCTCCCCACCATCGCCGCCCGGGTGGAGGTCCCTCTTTCCGCCGATCGTAAGATTGATGGCGAAAATATCTGGTCCATACTTCGCGGAGTAGAAACCGACACGTCGCCCCACGACGCCTTCTACTTTTATCGCGGCCCCGAGCTTGTTGCCGTTCGCCAAGGCCCCTGGAAACTCCATCGTCCCCACGGCTATCGCAGTCTGGACGGCGGCGAGGGGGGCTCAGGCGGCACGCCCGTAGTCTACACGCAACTTGAGACGCCCGTGGCGCTATATAACCTGGATACGGACATTGGGGAGTCCAAGAATCTCTCCACGAGCCACCCGGACAAAGTTATTGAACTGGAAGCCCTCATGGCCAGGTTTGACGAGACCATGAAACAGGAGGCACGCCCCGCAGGCGAAGCCCCCGCACCCGGCAATTGATAGAAGACACAAACTCCGAGTCTGAATACCTCAGACTCGGAGTTTTTTCTATCTATTTTGTTCGTCGTCGGATTTCTAATGCTTCAGCGACGTAACCATAGTGCCATCAGCTCTCGCTCTCTCGACGGCAGGCAATTTTATAAAAGACGATGCAGACGCCCATGAAGAACGCAAGCGAAGAGAGTTGGTGAATATGAGGGGACATGAAGCCCATCTCAATGGCGAAGTCCCACCCCTCTATTTTGGGAATGGCCAAACCGATCCCCATGAGCGCTTCGCCCGCTATCAGTCCTGAACCGAACAACAAGCCCCCCTGACTCAGACCGTCCGATGCTTCTCTATCTCGGTTAACCCAGGCGTGCAGTAGCCCCCCCACGATGATCGGTACGGACAGAGCAAGTGGAAGATAGATGCCTACTGCAATGGGCATCACATGGAGCCGTTTGCTGGACCCCGAATACGTCATGAATGCGTCTATGAGGATTATCAGTATACCGACACCAATACCCATCCAAATCATGGTATACGGCAAGTCGCCATCGCCGAAAAAACCTTTCACCAGACTGGCAAACAAGGTCGCCTGCGGTGCCAGGAGTTGGTCACTTCCAATTACGTAGGATTTGTGGAGGAGTGCGAGAACCGGGGCCATGGCCAGCGCGGGCACAACTACCCCGAGCACTTCGGCCCACTGCTGCCGTTCCGGCGTGGCACCCACCAATTGGCCGGTTTTCAAATCCTGAGCTACATCGCCCGCCGTGCAGGCCACACAGCAGACCACGCCGGCAACCCCCAACGTGGCCAGAATGGCACTGTCTCCACTGCCACCAGATAGCCAGATAACCACGGCGGCCAGGAGTACCGCGCATATCGTCATGCCCGACACCGGAGAATTGGAGGAACCAACAAGACCCACGATGTAGGTCGCCACGGCTGCAAACAGAAAGGCCGCAGGGATCATAACGATCGTAGAAACCAGGGCCAGCCCGAGACTCTTAATGAGTACAACGTAGAGCACAAAGGTACCGACCACGGAAAAGGCCAGAATGAAGAACAAGGCCTTGAGAGACATATTACGCTCTGTACGGATGTCGGTTTCCCCAGCGCCTTGCCCTGCCTGGCCAAGACTCTTAATCCCCGCGACGAGCCCCGCCCGTACGTTGACGATAGAATAGAGGCCGCCCACCAGCATCGTGCCCACCCCGAGATATCGTACCTGGGTGCTCCACAGGGTCCATGCATGGGCCACAGGATCCGCCTCGTTAAGGGCGAAGGAAGGGCCCGCAATGGGGATCGTAATGAGCCAGCCAATCACACCACCGAGGAATACCTGCGACGCCACACCGAGCCCCACAATATAGCCCACGGCCAATAATGCCGGACTCATATCGGACCCCGCATAGAAAACACGCTGTCCCCGGAGTATGGCGACTTCTACCGTTCCCTGTATGACCTGCAATCCGGAAACCATCAACTTAAACAAGGCCCCCAGCCCAAAGCCCCAAGCTATGGCCCGTATCGCCGAGCCACCCGCCTGGCCCACGGTAAGCACTTCCGCACACGCAACGCCCTCGGGGTAACGTAGGTCCTTCCGGTCCACTATCAACGCTTTACGGAGGGGAACCATGAACACGATGCCCAGCAACCCGCCCATCATGATTATTCCGGTGCTCACCCAATAGTCGAACTTATCCCAAACACCGGTTATGATGAGCGCGGGAAGGGTAAATATGGCACCGGCCGCCAGACTTTCACCCGTCGAGGCGACCGTCTGGGAAATGTTGTTTTCAAGAACCGTACCCCGCTTGAAGCAGCCCCGGAGTACGGCCATGCTCACGACGGCAGCAGGAATCGAAGCGCTAACGGTCATGCCAGCATAGAGCCCCAGGTAGACATTGGCGGCACCAAGGACCACGGCGAGCAGCACACCAAGCCCCAGAGACAGGACGGTGGATTCTGGGATATCCTCATTGTGCGGGTCCGACTTCATTGTGTACTCCTCTTTACGTAACACTGCCTGAATCGGCCAGCCCCATTGCGCATTGCAATACTCGGACGCAGGCTACAAACAACATTCTTGGCCGAACTCTGCGTTGCAAATCCTTGAAATCATTTGTATTCCCTCTGGCTTCGCGCCTTGATCCCGACTATTCATCGAGCGTCTGGTGGGACGAATGAGACTTCTTGTGAACCCAGTCGACATCCTTCTTTGGAATATCCAGTCGCGTGTAGGCGTAGTGATGAAGGGCGCAAAAATAGTCTGATATGGACATGTTAAGTCCGTTAGCCGTTTCCCTGATTTCATCAAATTCCTGATCGGTCAGATGAAAGGTGAGTCGTTTCGACTTCCGTTCATGGGCACGAATACGTCCTGAGTGGACGTGAGACAACGCCAATTCAATCTTCTTCTCAGAAGATTCCTTATCCATATTCCCAACCCCTCTTATAGCGTATCGCACACTTCAATACGTAAATTATTACTGTTTCAAAGTTGACGGAAAGGAGCCGAGCCCCGCCCCGGTGTAGATTAGGCGCCGGTAGCCTCCGAGCCCGTTCGCGTCAATGGGTAAGACGCCTCCTCCACGAGATGGGCACCACAGGTTGCTTCCTCCAGCGCCCAGCGGCCGTGGTCTACGTTGGCAATGGAAACCGTTGCATTCCCTGCACCGACCCCTTCGCTGGCAGTCGCACCAAAAAACTCGGAAACAAAGGCCTGACAAACCATGCCATGGGAGACAACGGCCAGATTCTTGCATTGATTTTCATAGCATTCTCCGATCCGTGTAAAGGTCTCCCGCACACGAGCCCGAAACTCTGCCATAGCTTCCCCACCAACCGGAACGAATGATTCGTCGGTGAAAAATTCAGGAGCGGCATCATAGGAGGACTCCACCAGTTCACCTGGATCCCGTTCCCGCAAACCAACGTCGTAGGCCATAGATGCCCCGGTACGTGCGGCAACAATACACCCCGTCATTACCGCGCGCCGCAAGTCACTACACACAATTTGGTCGATTCCCTCGTCCATAAACCGACGGGCAAGTAGGTCCGCTTGCCGAATACCCCGATCATTCAGGGGCACTTCCTGGTAGCCCTGCATCTTGCGGGCACGGTTATAATCGGTTTCCCCGTGTCGGATTACGAAAACTCGCACGACAGCTCCTTTTGAACAATAAAGCGCACAAGTGTCTCCCATATCCAATTACAGATCTGTGCGCACGGATGGAATTGCTGCTACGCGCCACACGCATAAACGGGCCCCGCTATTGCTATACGTTGATGGACCGGCGCTATTCATTCTGGGTCGGTTCACTGGCACTATACTTGCTGTATCTTGTGAACAGCTATGTTATGATAGCCCTTGATCTTGGCGATATCAACTACCACTTACCGAAGTTAACACTTCTACGTTCAGTCGGGAGCAATAATCGTGGCGTCCACCAGTCCATCCTCCGAAAAAAACTTCTCCGCGGATAAAAACCTCAGTCGTATGGGTCTGGGCAGTATTGAGGCCATTTTCAATCCGAAAACGGTTGCCCTCATCGGCGCTACCGAGAAGCCCGGCAGCGTTGGCCGCACAATACTCTGGAATCTCATCAGCAACCCCTTTGGCGCGACCATCTACGCGGTAAACCCGAAACGGGCCAATGTACTCGGAATCAAGGCCTATCCGAGCATTTCGGATGTTCCGGAACACGTCGATCTCGCCATACTGGTGACGCCCGCCTCGTCTATCCCTGGACTGGTCCGAGAATGCGTCCAGGCGGCCGTCAAGGGTGCCATTATTATCTCCGCTGGTTTCAAAGAAGTTGGTGAAGAAGGCATCGCCCTGGAATCGGAAGTGCTGGAGGCCGCCCGTCAAGGTAACATGCGTATACTCGGCCCCAATTGCCTCGGCCTCATGAATCCCGTAAGCGGTATGAACGCCACCTTTGCCAGCACCATCGCCCGCCCGGGTAGCGTCGGCTTCATCAGCCAGAGTGGCGCCCTGTGCACGTCCATCCTCGATTGGAGTCACCAGACCAATGTGGGGTTCAGCGCCTTCGTTTCTATCGGCTCCATGCTCGATGTGGACTGGGGCGATCTCATCTATTATCTTGGCGACGACCCCCATACAAAAAGTATCGTCATCTACATGGAATCCATCGGCAACGCCCGGTCTTTTCTCTCGGCCGCCCGCGAAGTGGCTCTGAGTAAGCCCATCATCGTAATCAAAGCGGGCCAGACCGATGCGGCCGCACAGGCAGCCGCTTCGCATACGGGTTCTCTGGCCGGTAGCGATGGCGTGCTTTCGGCAGCCTTTCGCCGCAGTGGCGTTTCCCGTGTATATAGTATCGACAGCCTCTTCCACATGGCCGAAGTATTGGAAAAACAGCCCCGCCCCCGAGGGCCACGTCTTACCATACTCACCAATGCCGGTGGGCCGGGCGTGCTGGCTACCGACGCCGTCATCAGCGATGGTGGTGAACTCGCGGATCTGGCACCCGAAACTATCGAAAAACTCGACGCCGTATTGCCCGGAGCCTGGAGCCATGGTAATCCCATTGACATATTGGGCGATGCCGATCCGGAACGCTACGCAAAAGCCCTGGAGATCGCCGCGCAGGATCCCAATAGCGATGGCCTCCTGGTGATCCTTACCCCACAGGCAATGACCGATCCCACCAAAACGGCCGAAAAACTTGCCCAAGTGCGTATGCCTCCCCGTAAGCCACTCCTTGCAAGCTGGATGGGCGGAGCCGATGTGGAAGCCGGTGATGCCATACTGAACGCCCACGATATCCCCACCTTTGACTATCCTGATATGGCGGCCCGGGTTTTTAACCTCATGTGGCGTTATAACTACAACATTTCTGGGCTCTATGAAACGCCGGCCCTCCCCGCTGACGACGCACTGAAAAGCCCCGATCGGGACACGGTCGCCAAACTGATTAATTCCGCCCGCGCCGCAGGTCATACGACCTTACCCGAACACGAATCGAAGAAAATACTTGCTGCCTATGGCATCCCCATTGTCCCGACAGAAGTCGCCAACAGTGCGGAGGAAGCGGTCGAAATCGCCGAGACAATGGGCTACCCCGTCGTCCTCAAGCTCTATTCCAATACCATCACCCACAAGACCGATGTGGGCGGCGTACAATTGAATCTAAAGTCGGCCAAGACCGTTACCGGTGCCTATGAAAGTATTCGACAGGGCGTTACTGAGAAAGTCGGGGCAGAGCACTTCGAGGGCGTTGTCGTCCAGCCCATGGTTCAAAACGAAGGCTATGAAATCATTATCGGCAGCAGTATTGACCCTCAGTTCGGTCCTGTGCTCTTGTTTGGAGCCGGGGGCGAACTGGTTGAGGTCTTTAAGGACAGTGCCCTTGGCCTTCCCCCACTCAATACCACACTCGCACGACGAATGATGGAACAGACAAAGATCTATACGGCGTTAAAGGGTGTGCGCGGAAGAAAACCCGTTGATCTCAATGCCCTGGAACAGCTGCTTGTTAAATTCAGCAAACTCGTTGTGGAGCAACCCTGGATCAAGGAAATTGATATTAATCCCCTGTTGGCTTCGCCCGATGGCCTCCTGGCACTCGATGGGCGCGTATTGTTACACGGACTGGACGTAGACGAAGCGGACCTCCCACGATTGGCAATACGCCCTTACCCCCTCGAATACAGCAATGACTGGACCACTAAGAAAGGGGAGACCGTTCATATCCGCCCCATCTTGTCTGAGGACGAGCCCGCCATGGTTGACTTCCACAAGACTTTGTCAACCGACACCGTCTATTCCCGGTATCTTGGACTCATCTCCCTGGATCAGCGGGTCAGTCATGAACGCTTAACGCGTCTTTGCTACATCGACTACGACCGACAGATAGCTTTGGTGGCGCTCCGCAATAACGAGAAAACCGGTGGAAAAGATATCGTCGCCGTTGGCCGCCTCATGAAAGAGCATAGCCGACGGGAAGGCGAATTCGCCATGGTGGTCAGCGACGCCTTTCAGGGACATGGTCTGGGCTCCGAATTACTTCAACGCCTTGTAGATATGGGCCGTAAAGAAGGGCTATCCCGAATTACCGGAACCGTCCTTGCCGATAACCGGGCCATGCTCCACGTATGCCAGAAGATTGGTTTCACCCTGAACAAAAAGACGGGCGATCCCACCGAAGTCTCCATCGACATCGCCTAAAGCCGCCTTTGACAATTGGAAGCGCAGGTCTCGGACGCGCCTAAGGTGGGCGGCCCGTCCGCCACCCTTAACGCATCAAGGGGGCCACACGTATTCCGTTGGTGGTGATGATATGTACTTCGTGGGCGTGTGCCGTGGGATGGAAAAACTCCCAGACCACTTCTTTATCCCGCGTTACTTCAAAGACCTTGGGCATGTTCGGATCTTTCTGAGCGTAACTGCAAATGACCATATTGTTATTGGGCATTCGTTGTCCGCCACACGGATCGCTCAGCCGCCCACCCACTTGACTGTTGTCGAGATACCAGACGACTTCATTATCGGGGCCAAATTCGGCAACGCGGTTTCCGTGGGTCAGGTTCACATGGATATTCCCGTTGGGCAGCAAGATAGCCGTAAAGGGCCAGCTGTCTTCATCTCGATTTCCAAAGAGGGGTAAGTCCGTGGGAATCTCCCGTATGACTTCACCAGCGGGAGTGTATTCCTTCACTTTGAAGGCAAGGAGATGGGGCACAATATAATTACCATTGGGCAGTTTCCGTGCCATCCGAGTCTGCATGTGATCATTGTCGGTATCCGGCTGAAGGGGCACTTCCACCTGGATGGCTCCATCGGCCCCGACTTCGAGAATACGGGGCTTGGCTCCCCGTTCAACGATCATGGTGTTGCCATTTTCCAGACGAAATACGGTGCCCAATTCCTTGTTGACGGGGTCGAGTTCATAGGTCCACACGACCTCTTCCGTTCCGGCTTTGTATTCACGGGCCGCATTATCAATAGAGAGTAGAACGTTACCATTTTCCAGGACATACCCATCCCGTGAGTAGCCCTTTACTTCCCAGGTTAGCTCACTGGCTTCGTTGAACAGATAGGTTCCCGTGCCCCCGGTAATCAACAGAGAGTGCGTAATTCCCTGCGAACTTTCCTGTCGGATCGGTGCCTTCTCGGCGGCCTGGGCGGCGCTGGGTAGCGATACCAGAAGCCCCATCAATATCGTATTGTGAATAAGCTGCACTACGCGTCGCATCATTTGCTCTCTCCCGCTTCAGGCCAATACCATTTCTACGCGTCTCGGACGCGCGATGACCCTAACATAGGACTGGGAAGACGTGCAATTCGTTTGGATATAAACCCGTGCCCGTCACGACGGAACGCCGGGACGATGCAGCTTGTAGGTACGAATACGATGGTAAAGCGTATTGCGCGCGACGCCCAACAAGCGCGCGCTCTTTGCAACATTCCAATCCGTTTGCTCCAGGGCTTCAAGGATTCGGACGCGCTCATAATCCTCCGAGCGCGGCAAATCATCGCCTATGGGACCATTCACTTTGGACGGACTATTGGAAATCGAAGAACCTGGTCCTTTGGCAATCTCTGGAGGCAGATGTTCCGGTTGGATAATGGAATCGTGGCAAACGATGAAGGCCCGCTCGAGACAATTCTCCAGTTCGCGGACGTTTCCGAACCAGGGATAGGGTACAAGCAGATCAAGGGCCGCCGGGGAGAGACCGGAGATTTCCTTCTTAAACGTCGTATTGAACTTCTTGCAAAGATGATCAATCAGCAAGGGAATATCGGCGCGTCGCTCCCGTAGTGCTGGCAGTTCAAGGCGCACTACATTCAGCCGGTAATACAGGTCTTCTCTGAAGGAATTTTCTTCAATCTTTCGAACCAGATTCTGATTGGTTGAGGCAATAATCCGTACATCCACTTGTACAGGGCGTGTATCACCCACCCGTTCAAATTCTCGTTCCTGCAACACCCGAAGCAAACGTAGTTGCAGGCGGGGAGAGACATCACCAATTTCATCGAGAAGTATGGTCCCACGATTTGCGGCCTCGAAACGTCCGACTCGGTCACGGACGGCCCCGGTGAATGCCCCTTTAACGTGACCGAACAATTCACTTTCCAGAATGTCCTCTGCCAGGGCGGCACAGTTAACTTTAATGAAGGGGCCATTGGCGCGGTGGCTCGTGTAGTGGAGCGCCGCCGCGACAAGTTCTTTGCCGGTGCCACTCTCACCGTAAATCAGGACGGTGGAATCAGTCTCGGCGACATTCTCGATAAGATTGAAGACCTCCAGCATTTTGGAGGACTTCCCTATCATGCTCTGGTACTGATGACTGGAGGCCAACTGTTTTTCGAGTCGGGTAATTCGGGTCAGATCCCGAATCACAAGCACAGCACCCCCAGAGGCGGGCCCACCGGATTCCAATGGCGTGGTCGACATGACAAAGACCTTCTCACCACTCCGTGGGAGTGTTGCCTCCACACGAAATTCCTCCACCTCGTTTCTCGTGCTCAAGGTAGTAGAGAGCGCCTCACCCGCTTTCTTTAACAAACCAGCGAAGATACTATCCGCGGGTTTCCCGGCCATCTCCTCCATATCTTCCCCCAGCATCTGACTTGCTGCCAGATTGACCTGACGGACAACGCCGGTCGCATCAACCGTAACTATACCCTCTTTTACGGCGTGAAAAAGTGCTTCCAGTTCTCGGCGATAGGAATCCATACGCGATGCGTAGTCATCTCGTTCTGCCAACAAATGGAGGCGATCCACGGCCATGCGAACAACACGCTTTAAGGCGTCACCGGTAACGGGTTTGGAAAGATAATCGAAGGCCCCCAGCCGCACCGCCTCGGTGGCGGTCTCAATACTTGGTTCCCCCGTTATCATGATCACCATGGTTTCGGGGGAATTCTTACGAAAATATCGCAGTATGTCTACCCCCGTCTCTCCGCCCAAAACGATGTCGGTCACAACCACATCAAAGTGATCCTCTTCCAGATGTCGCACCGCCTCGGCATAATTCTCTGCGGCGCGGACAGAGTAACCCGCATCTTCCAGAAAACGGGCAAAAGTCAAGCGAAGTACCGCCTCATCTTCGACTATCAATACATTACACATAGGCTTTATTTCCCTCAATCACTTTACTTCTCAGGTCCATCCAGTGGAAGAAACACGCTGAATCGTGTAGACACATCAACCTCGCTGTTCACCTCGAAGAATCCCCCGTGATCTTTTACGATGCCATCGGAAACAGAAAGGCCCAGGCCCGTCCCCTTGTCCCGCCCTTTGGTCGTGAAAAACGGATCAAAAATTCGTTGTCGGGTGGACTCGGTCATGCCCGTCCCCCAATCGTCCACCGTCATCATGAGAAAAGGGCACCCGTTGCGAAAAATCGGTCTTGTGGCGATTGCCATCCTCTTTTCCGGGTCACTCTCCGGGTACCGGTCATCAAGTGCGTGTACCGCATTGATAATGAGGTTCATTAACACCTGTTGCAACTGTTCTGGACGGCAGCGTATACGGGGCAACGTATCAGGCAATTGGAGGTCCAATGCTATATGGGATTTTTCGATCTTTTTTCGACTGAGGGAAAGCACCGACTCCACGACATCATGGATGGACGCGTAGGAGTACTGCTCGCACTTCTGCCGCGAAAAAGTGAGGAGATTCTTGACGATCGTAGCGACCCGATCGGCTTCCGAGCGAATCAGCTCGGCAAATTGCCTGTCGGGCGAATCCAGGGGCATATTCTTGAGCAGAATGTCGGCACAATTCATGACGCCGTTAATCGGATTATTGATCTCATGGCCTACACCGGCCGCCAACTCGCCAATCGATGCCAGTTTGGAGGCCTGGATTACCTGTGCTTCCGCTTCCCGACGCTCCACAGCCTCGCCCAGCGTCCGCGCGATGGCCTCTATCATGGCGCAGTCTTCCCGGAGCAGTTTTCCCGATATCCCCTCTTCCACGGCCTCTCGGTAAACCAACTCCAACTTGCCGCGATTTCGGCCCCCCACTATTATGGGAGCACTAAAGGTCCAGGAGGTGGTTTTTACCATTATTTCTTCATAGACTTGTCCATCAAACACAATGCGCGCCCGGGTAATCTCGGGATAGGTGCACGCCGGCCGGACCAGTTGCGCCACAGACCGAAACACGTCTGTTTCGACCGCTTGCTCCCGTATTACTTCGCCGACACTATAGAGACACAAAATTTTCTTGTTGCGCTCTTTCAGTTCGCCCAGCAATCGCTCCTGTTCCTGGCGCGCCTTAAATTCCACGGAAATATCCCGGAGTAACCCCGAGTAGTATCGGTGTCCGTCAATACATACTTCGCTGATGGATAAATGAACCGGGATGGCAGAGCCGTTTCTGTGCTGACCGGTAACTTCGCGGCCAATGCCGATAATTCGCCGCACCCCGGTCTCGTGATAATTACGAATGTAACTGTCGTGATGGATGGATACCTCTTCGGGCATTATCATGCGGACATTCTGACCCAGCAATTCTTCTCGGCTGAACCCAAACATACGCTGAGAAGCCAGGTTCGTCTCGAGAATAATGCCGGCCTCGTCTATCGTGATAATCGCAT
The DNA here is from genome assembly GCA_963977445.1 of uncultured bacterium. Taxonomy (GTDB): domain Bacteria; phylum Hydrogenedentota; class Hydrogenedentia; order Hydrogenedentales; family JAEUWI01; genus JAEUWI01. Next base: position 17,199 of record CAXBPH010000145.1, read on the forward strand.
CGATGGTGCTCTCCACCAAACCGCGAACCCAGACATCGCTCGCCCGAGTCGTTATCAACGAAGATACGATATCT
>CAXBPH010000146.1:0-16901 GCA_963977445.1 uncultured bacterium
GCTGATCCCGGCGCGTTCCGTGTCGAGACGACAGACATAGGTCCAATAGCTGTGGGTGGACCCTTCGGGCACAACGGGGGTGATGAGCCAGTCACAACCTTCTTCCTCAATGACCTGGGCGTAACGCCGGGCAATATAGATGCGTGCGGCCACAAGGGCGTCCAGACGTTCGAGCTGGGCCAGGGCCAACGCGGCCTGGACCGCCGACATGCGGTAGTTGTAGCCCATGATATCGTGGCGCTCAAATTCGTAGTCCTGGCGCACATCGCGCGGTACAAACGTATCGCCCGGCGTGGCCCCCAGGGTGCGAAAACCCAATGCACCGCGCTTGCGGATGTTGCGGGCGTATTCTTTGTCGTTGGTGATGACCATACCGCCGTCGCCCCCCGAAGTCATGTGCTTCGAGGCCTGGAAGCTATAGCTCGCGGCATGGCCGATGGTGCCCACCATGCGCCCTTTATAGGTGGAGAGAAAACACTCGGCGTTGTCCTCGATGACGACCAGATTGTGGGCTTCCGCCAGGGCCATGATGGCATCGTAATCCGGCGGCAAGCCATAGAGCGACACGGGGATGATGGCCCGCGTATGGGGCGTTATCTTGCGGGCAATATCGGCGGGGTCCATGTTGTAGGTCTCGGGGGCGATATCGGCAAAGACCGGCACCGCGCCACACTGCACCACGACCACGGCGGTGGACACGGCGGTGAGCGGGGGAACGATAACTTCATCACCCGGTCCGATACCTGCCGCGAGGAGGCACGTATGCATGGTGCCCGTGCCCGAATTATGTTGAATAGCATAGCCCACCCCAAAGCGCGCGGCGAAGGCGGCCTCCAGACGTTGATGGATGCTTGCCGGGTCGATGGTATTCCGAAAGCCTGCGTCGAGGACTTCATCCATATAACGTCTGTCTGCCTCACCCACGCGGTTCGGCGGGAGGAGTGCGAAGAGTTCGTCCGGGGGGAGGGCGAGGGCGTTGTGTAGGGATTTGTTCATGGGTACACCTGTAAGGGAATGTGTGTTTTGCCGCTGAATAAAGATGGCCTACAGTCTACATCGGTGCACACCGAATTAATAGCGAGTTGGTAATCGCCTCTTCCCGGAGCTGCTGTGCGGCTGGGAACTCGGGGTCCTTCAAAAAAGCGTGAAAGGCCTCTTCGCTGGGCCATTCGACGAAGAAGATAAGGTCGGCGTCGAAGTTTCCGATGAGCGCCATGTTTGGCGTGCCGCCTGTGCGCTTGATGCCACCATGCCGTTGCATAATGGGATAGGCCGCACGCATGTAATCGCGATATCTCTCCGCGCCGCCGTCGGGCTTAAACCAGAGCGCGTTGAACATGAGGATGGGGGCGGTGTCGGGCATGGGGTGGTGCTTTCATGTGTTGGTACCGTATGGCATCGTCCGCAGTGGAACAACTTCGAAATCGGTGGGGGAGCGTGACAAGCGTATTCCGACAACAAAAACGTGCAAATCTGGGAGCGCAGGCGGCTCGCCTGCATCGCACCGACGGTGCGCATAGAATTCTATAGGTTATTCGGAACTCGTCTGCCGTTGCTTTAACCGATTTTATCTAATCTTCAACAAACCATGATGCGAGCCGCCTGCGCTCCCAACCTTATGCGCTCTCGAAATGGAAGAGAAGTATCTTGTCGGGACGGGAGGAGCAGTTAGCACACGAACCGACGTTGTCGGATCGCGTGGCACGGGGCGTCTCGGGTTAGCTAATTCTTGGTGATCGCCAGATATTCTTCCCAGGCCTCCGCGACTTTGCCCGCCTCCGCATCTCCTTTGTGGGTGTACAACCGATACTTCAAGGTTACCGAATCTCCCGGTGCCATGTCGTAGGGGGTGTTGCCGGGCCAGGCGTGTCCCAAGAAGGCGTAGTGGCGGATGAGATAGTGGGGGTGGGGGAAGTCGGGATTGTCAGGGTGTTGGAAGATGGCGGCTCCGGAAAGTTTTTCGCTGCCCGGTTCGACGGCATAGCTGACATCAACCCACGGCGATTCCACGATGAAGGTGTCTTCTTCCTGGACGCCGAGGGCCGTGGTGAAAAGCATTGGCTTCCGCGCTGCGTCGGGTCGGAAGTTAAAGCCGCCGTATCCCTTGTTTTTCTCTATGGCCCCTTTGAGTTGGAGGGGGGCATCGGTGATGTTTTTCAGGGTGATGGTGAAGTCGAGGGCACGGCCCACATCCGTGGCGGGCCGTACGTCGATGCGGACGGTCTCCAGAGCGATGGGCATGTCGGGGGACTCGTCAAGTATCCACTCGTTTTCCAGCTCCAATACCGCTCCCGTTTTCGTGGCCTCCTGGGTGAGCCACTGCTTATGGCGTTCACGGGAGTTGGAAAGTCCCCAGGTATCCAGGCGTTTTCCCTTCCAGTCCCCCCGGGGCCATCCCCAGAATACGCCGCGGTGGTGATAGTGGTCGCTGGGGTAATCTTCCGTGAGGACTTCGCCGCCGATGCCATAGAGGGGGTGGATGTAGCCGGTTCGGCGAAAGTTGGGGGCTACGTCTATGGGCGGGTCGACCCAGGTGTAGTTATAGACCAAGACGGGCTGGTCGCCTTCGGTAATGGTGACGTTTTTTCCATCGTCGTGGAGGGAAAATTCGGCGTAGGCGAGGGGGACCGAAAAAAGGCCGCAGAGTGCCAGAGCAATGGCAGATTTAAACATGGAGTCTTCCTTAGATAAAGGTTGTCGGGTAGTTGGTGTAATGGTAGTGGGTTGGATGGCCGGATGCAAAAAAGGTCGCTCCCGCCGGGAGAGTGGGCCGTATCGTCACTTCCCATTCCTTTTTTGGATGTTTCCACGCCAATGCCCTATACTTCGACCTACGAATCGCAATGGTCCTCAGGAGAGTCTCGAATGATGTCGCCCCGATTTGGTAGCAATGGCGTTACCATCCAAGACGTTGCCAAGGCGGCCGGGGTTTCTAAAAAAACAGTCTCCCGGGTCATCAACGGCGAGGATTATGTTACGGAGAAAACGGCCGAGCGGGTGCAGCAGGCCATCGCCTCCCTGGGTTATGTGCCCAACGTTTCCGCCCGTCGTCTCGCGAGCAATCGTTCCTATGTGCTCACCCTCGTTTATCAGGCCGAAGAACCTCCCGGCTGGTTGACCCACGTTATTCAGGGCATCGTGCAGACGGCAGCGACCCACGGATACGAAGTGGTCATCCATCCCTGCGAGGCGGAAGAAAAGGCGTCGCAGCAATCGCTCCAGGCCCTCGTTATGCGTGGGGGTACCGATGGACTCGTTCTCCTGCCGCCCTTTGGGAGCAAGACGGCATTTAACCTGCGTCTCTTCGAGGAAGGCATGCCCATGGCCTCCATCGAACCCTCTGATCCCGATTTGCCGTGGCCCGTGGCGACCATCACCAACCGCCAGGGGGCCTATGACATGGCGGCCTATTTGCTGTCCCTGGGCCATCGTCGTATTGGTTTTATTCTCGGACCCAGTGACTATAGCGGAAGCTGGGAACGGCTCGATGGCTTCAAGGCCGCGCTGGCGGCGGAGGGCGTTCCCCATGAGGAAGGTCTCGTCGTCGCGGGGGACTACACCTTTGAATCAGGACTGGCGCAGGGACGAATCCTCCTCGCTGCGCCTATGTTGCCGTCCGCTATTTTCGCCAGCAACGACGAAATGGCCGCCGGGGTAATTCAGGCGGCCTATGAATTGGGACTTCGCGTGCCCGATGATATTTCTGTTGTGGGGTTTGATGATAGTGCCTTGGCCTGTCGTCTTTCACCGCCGCTTACGACCATCCGCCAGCCCACGGTCGAGTTGGCAGCCCAATTGACGGAGGCCTTGATCAAAAGAATCAACGGCGACGAAGGGGAGGAGACGCGGATAGAGATGACGACGTGTCTGGTGATTCGGGATTCGGCGACGTCGCTCATGGTTGCACCGGATATCCCGTCCGACAAAACGTGAGCGTGGGTGGATTTTGTGGACTGGGTGGACGCGGTGGACATCTCGAAGTCGTGATAGTTCCTGCTATTGGCTACGCAGTCCACAACGTCCACTATGTCCACAAACAAACCAAGCAAATTTGCACCTTTAAAAACGCCTCTTTTTTAGAAAGTGAGATGCCCCGCAGATGAAAAAACTTCCCCAGTTAGCCCTGGTCACCCTCGGCGCCATCCTTATAACGACCTTCGCCCACGCCGCCCCCGAACACATCGTCGACATCGACGTGAACGACGAGGTCTGGCTTCGGCCTGAACCGATGACCGATGAAGATGTAAAGTCCCTGGTCAAGGAGCTCAAAGAAAACGGCTGCGACACGCTCATCGTCCGTGCGGGGTGTCTGGGCCTGCTGCCGTATCAAACCGACCTTTCCTATCCCATGGGTTTTGATGCCGACCATGCCCGCGCCCACCCCACGTCTATGGTGCCCGATGTGGAAGCCTATATCGCCCAACGTACGGCGTGGAACGCGACCTATGCCCAGGTAATCGCTGAGTATAATCCGCCGGAGGTCTTTATCAAGGCCGGCCATGATTTGCAGATGAAGGTCATCGTGTGGATAGACCTTTTTGACGATATGTTTCCCGGATTCAGGTCCAAATTTCTCGATGAGAATCCCCACGTGCAATGGCTGGGGAAAGACGGCACCACCTACTTCAAGGGCCTCACTGATTATGCCTGGCCCGAAGCACGGGCCTTCCGGGTGAAGCAGGCAAAAGAGTTGCTCGCGTGGGGTGCCGACGGCATCCTCTGTTCGACCAGCAGCCATACCCGCCATCTGCCCAATACCCACGAAGAAGATTTCTACGGCTACAGTCAGCCCATCGTTGATGCCTACCAGAAAAAGCACGGGGTGGATATCCGCACGGCGGAAAGCTTCGACAAAGAAGCCTGGCACGACCTCAAAGGCGATGCCATGGTCCAGCTCTATCGGGAGCTCGCGGCACTCTGTCATGGCCAGGAAAAAGAGCTGTGGGTGGGCCTGCAACTCGGGAAGTATACCCAGTTTGCCGTCGACCCTCATTTCAGCACCAATGTGGTCGTCCGCTATACGAACCACTGGAAGCAGCTCGTGGACGAGGGCATTGCGGACGCCTTCATCGTGGGGGACTATGAAATTGTGGCCAGTCCCGACCACGCCTATTGGAGCGCCAAGCCCGATATCGTGCGGCAGGAAGGGGAGGACCTCTTCGGCTGGGCGGCACGCGAGTATCAGGAATACTGCAAGGGCAAGACGAAACTTTATCTCTTTTCTGAGTGGCTTCCGGGAGAGCCAAATGGCTTGGAAACGAAGATGGAATTCTGGGCCGATACAACCCGTAAGCATGGCTTTGATGGCATCGACGTCCACGAAGCGTGGAATTTCGAGGCCCATCCGGATAACATGGCGGTGCTGGGGCGTTTTTCGGAGCGCCTGAAGGCGGAGTGACGTAGGGGGAGAACGGATAAGGACCAACGGTTTTCTTCCAAGGTAACTACTAAGGGTGCCACCTACACACGCAGCCGGTTCCCGGCTAAGTTTGTGGGTGCGAGCTTATGGCGTGGCATTGTTTCTTGATGGTCGATGAAGATTCGATCAATTGATACTCACGTCGCTTATTTTGACGGTGGGTCGTAATTGCTGACTTACACCCATAAAGCTGCTCGTTCCTCGCATCTGTATAGGTGGCACCCTTTGGGGCGACTGCTGAACATGCTTTCGGTTTCAAAGTTCAGGAAATTCTCGACGAACAGTAAACCTCGATTACAAAAGTTTCGACCACACTCAGAAGGAATAGATGATGTCAACATTCAAGAAGTCAATCACGCGGGTCGTGTTCCCAGTCCTCTTCCTGTTTGCCGCCCTCGCCGCACTTCCAGCCGCCGCCGCCCCCGAATATCCCCAGGACATTGAATGTGAAGGGGAATACACGGGACACCTCCAAGGGGTGTGCACCAACGAAAAGGATGCCATTTTCTGGTCTTTTACCACGGTCATGGTGAAGACTGACCACGCTGGAAAGATCATCAAAAAGGTCCTCGCCGATTCCCACCACGGCGACCTCTGTTTCTACGAGGGCAAGGTCTATGTGGCCGTTAATCTCGGGCAGTTTAACAACCCCGAGGGTAAGGCCGATTCCTGGGTGTATGCCTACGACCCCGAGACACTGGAAGTCTTGGCAAAGCACCACGTGCCCGAAGCCTTTCACGGTGCCGGGGGCATTGGCGTGCGTGATGACCATTTTTACGTCGTGGGTGGGCTACCCAAGGGCATCGAAGAGAACTATGTCTACGAATACGATGGGGACTTCACGTTCATCAAGAAACACATCGTCAAGAGTGGGTGGACCAATGTGGGTATTCAGTCGACCACCTGGCACGACGGGGCATGGTGGTTTGGCTGCTACGGGAGTCCCAATATTCTCCTCAAGGCCGATGAAGACTTCAATATGCTGGGGCGCTACGAATTTTCCGCGGCCCTGGGCATCGTCGGCATTGAGCCCGACCTCTTTCTTGTGGCCAAGGGACCCGTCTCGCCCGAAAAAATGCACCGGGGCACTCTGCACCACGCGCGCAGCGACGAAAAAACTGGTCTTGCCTTCGTGAAGCCGTGAAGGGTATTGCCACGGTTGCTCACGTAGTGACGTTACGGGGGTGGGTTTGTGAACTCGTCCCCCCTGGTGCCTTCCGCCTTTGCAGGGTGGCTTGGGTAGCGTCGTTCTTGTAAGGCATCTCACCATTTGAAATGTCCATATAACATTGTTCGGTGGAACTCTTGACACCGGTGTCATAATTTGATAGCGTTAACCCGCTGCGGTCCCGATGGGGCCGATTGGGTTTAATCATCGTGCACGCCACGGGTCTGTCCTGTGTCTGCGTGCATCGGAAGAAAGGCAATAGAATGAGTGACGACAACAAAGGCTACCGGTTTTCTTTTGGTCCATGGAATATCAATGAGGGCAACGATCCCTTTGGACCCACCGTGCGGCCGACCCTGTCTTTTGGAAAGAAACTGGGCCACTACAAGGCCATGGGCTTTGAAGGCGTCCAGTTTCACGATGACGATGCCGTGCCGGAGCTGGAAGGTCTGAATGCCAAGCAGTTGGCGAAAGAAGCCGGTTCCATGAAGAAGGTGCTGGATGGGGAAGGGCTCGTCTGCGAATTTATCGCTCCCCGTCTCTGGGAAGACAAGCGCGGTATCGACGGCGGTTTTACGGCCAATGATCCCAAGGTTCGTGAATGGGCATTCGACCGGGCGAAGAAATGCGCCGACATTGCCCGCGCTATGGACTGCAAAATGATCGTGCTGTGGCTGGCTCGCGAAGGCACCTATATCCGTGAATCCAAAGACGCCATCGCCGCCTATGGTCACATCCAGGACCTTATCAACACCCTCTTGGACTACGACAGCGAAATCGAAATCGCCATCGAACCCAAGCCCAACGAGCCCATGGATCACGCGTACTGCCCGACCATTGGTCATGCCCTGGCCCTATCCGGTACGAGCAAGGATCCAAGTCGCGTTGGTGGCCTCATCGAGACGGCCCACGCCATCCTCGCCGGTCTTGATCCGTCCGACGAAATGGCCTTTGCCCTTTCACAGGGCAAACTGCTGAGCGTCCACCTGAATGATCAGAATGGTCTGAAGTTTGACCAGGATAAGTCCTTCGGTGCGGCCAATCTCCGCATGGCCTACAATCAGGTCCGTGTATTGGAGCAGGCCAACTATGCAGACACGAAGCGTTTCATCGGTCTGGATATCAAGGCCATGCGTACGCAAAAAGGTGAGTGCGTGACCGATCACCTGAGCAACAGCAAGAAGATCTTCCTGGCGCTCGTGGACAAGGTTCGCAGCTTCGACAAGAATCTCGAAAAGCAGCTCATCGACGCCCGGGACTACGAAGGTCTCGAGATGGCGGTGCTTGCCCACCTCATGGGTGTGTAATCTAATTTATCGGGGCAGTTTCTGGCCCAGTGTTGACGGTGCCTCAGGGCCGAGTCAGGGCGAAGTCAGCAACTGCCCCGTGAATACGAATCGTGCGGGTATTTGTTTCCGCACCAACGCAGTCGCCTCTTTTGGGTGGCGTGGCGGTTGTCATTTGGGGTGCCTACGCCCAGCTTGACGTAGCCCTGTGAAATCGTCAGTATATCGAGATCAAATCAGTACCATTCTTAACCAGTTGGAGAGAGCATCATGGCAAGAAAAGGGACACTGACCCGGAGGCGCTTTTTGCGCAACACCCTCGCTGCATCAGCGGGCGTGGTCGGGTTTCCGTATATTATCCCATCGTCGGCCCTCGGGTTGGACGGACACATTGCACCGAGTAATCGGGTAACCATCGCCTCCATCGGCGTAGGCGGCCAGGGTAGCTACGATACCCGTGGACTCATGAACGTGCCCGAAGCGCAGGTCGTGGCCGTTTGTGACGTTGATACGAACCACCGAAATGCCGCGCAGAAGATGGTAGAAGACTTCTACACGGCCAAGACGGAAAAAGACTACAAGGGCTGCGCGACCTATAATGATTTCCGCGAAGTACTTGCCCGCGACGATATCGACGCCATCATGTGCGCCACGCCTGATTTCTGGCATGGTGTCGTGAGTGTGGCCGCCGCCAAAGCCGGTAAAGATATCTACTGCGAAAAGCCGCTGGCCAATTCCATTCCCGAAAGTCGCGCCATCCTCGACGCCGTGACCAAATACCGTCGTGTTTTGCAGACCGGTAGCCACGAGCGCTCCCGCGATAATGCGCGCTATGCAGCAGAGCTGATTCGCAATGGTCGCATTGGCAAGTTGCACACCATTCGTGTGAATATGCCCATCGACAACCACGGTCCAATCGGCCCCCAACCAGAAATGCCGATTCCCGAAGGTTTCGACTACAATTTCTGGCTCGGACCGGCACCAAGCGCGCCCTATACGGAAAAACGTTGTCACTTCTGGTTCCGCTATATTCTCGACTACAGCGGTGGCGAAATGACCGACCGTGGTGCCCACATCCTCGATTTGGCCCAGTTGGGTCACGGCACGGATCACACCACGCCCATATCGATAGAAGGTACCGGCGATTTCCCGAAAGACGGCCTGTTCAACACGGCCATGGGCTACAGCTTCAAATTTGAATACGCCGATGGCGTCCAGTTGCTCGGCGAGAGTATTGGACCCCGTGGACTCAAGTTCGAAGGGGAAGACGGCTGGATTTTCATCCACGTCCATGGCGGCGACCTCGAAGCCAGTCAGGATTCCCTCCTTAAGGAAGTCATCGGACCGGATGAACTCCACCTGGGCCGTAGCCGCAGTCACCACGAAGACTTCGTGAACTGCGTCCTGACCCGGGGTGAGCCCAAAGCACCCGCCTATGTGGGTCACCACACGGCGACCATGTGTCACATGGCCAACATCGCCATGCGCCGTGGTAAGAAACTGCAGTGGGATCCCGATGGCGAGCGATTCCTCAATGATGATGAAGCCAACCGTATGATGCAGCCGACCCTTCGCGGTCCGTGGCACGTCTAACCCCATTCTGAAAGGAGCAATAGACATGATTCGAACGTTCTCTATTCGCGGGGTGATTTGCTGCGCGATGGTCGTGATGACCGCATCAGCCGTTTCGGCTCAATCCCTCGACGAGGCCCTTGCCGGGCTGAAGACCTATAAATTTGGTGATTCGCGCCTGGCACTCGGTGTCGTGGAAGAAGCGGCCATCAATGCCCGCCACGATGCGGCGACTAAAGAAAAGCTGGAAGCAGCCTTTATCGCATTGCTCAAAACCGACGCCTCCATTGACGCCCGTCGTTTTGTGTGCCGTGAGCTGGAAGCCATGGGTAGCGGTGCCAGCGTAGAAACCCTTGCCGGTCTCATCGCTGAGGCAGACATCGCGGACTATGCGATCTGGGCGCTGATTGCGATTCCGGATGATAGCGCGTTGACTGCCCTGATGACGGCGGCCAGCGAAGGTCCCCAGACCCAGCGTGTCAACGTTATCCACGGCATTGCCCGTCGTGGCTCTGAAGATGCTGTAGCTGGCTTGATTACCTTGTCGGAAAGTCCCGACAAGGCCATCGCCGAAGCCGCGATTGCCGCACTCGGCAGCATCGGTGGAAAAGGCTGTGATCCTCTCGTGGTCGCCCTCAAAGCGAACGGTGGAAAAGCGGACAGCGTTCTGGCCGATGCTTGTCTTCAGTGTGGCGAGTGGATGCCCGAAGGACGTAGTGCAGACGCGTTGGCAATTTACGATACGCTCTACACGGCGGATAATCCCGGTCACATTCGTGCAGCGGCCCTGAGTGGGTTGGTTCGTTTGCAGCCGGAGAAAGCCGAGGAACTTGTGGTGAGTGCCATCGCCGATCCGGACCCGGATCTGGTGCTGGTCGCTTCCGGCTTCATCCGTGAATTGGGCGGCGAAGAGGCAACAGCTACCTTCGCAGGTATGCTGGCCGATGCCCCGGCCCAGAGTAAGATTCTCATCATCGACGCTCTGGCCTATCGTGGCGACACGGCGGCGCTGGGTGCTATCAGTGAAGCCGCCAACAGTGACGACGAAGCCGTCCAGCTGGCAGCATTGAGTGCCTTGGGTCGTTTGGGTAACCAGGATACGGCCTCCGTACTCGTGAACCTTGCGGCAACGAGCGGGGGAGAGGTGCAGCGCACCGCCCGTGCCAGCCTGACGACCATTCCCGGTCAGCAGGTCAATGTCGCCATACTGCAGATTGCTCAGTCGGCGACCGGTGCTGCCCAACTGGAAGCCATCAATGCACTGGCAGGACGTCGGGCCATCCGCACCGTACCCGCCTTGCTTGAACTGGCCGCCCGTGACGATGCCGCAGTTCGTGCCGCATCACTTCAGTCACTTCGCGTTCTCGCGGGTGAGGAAGATACGGCTGCCTTACTGAGTCTGCTGGACAATGCGCCTGACGATGAGCAACGTAAGAATGTCTCCCAGGCGTTGGTTGAGTTGGCCGGCCGCATTCGCAATGAAGACGCCCGGACGGCGCTGGCGCGAAAAGCTCTTGCTGATTCCGAAAATGAAGCAACCAAAGCCGCCCTCATCGGTGTCCTTGGTAAGATTGCGACCGACGATGCCTTGAATGTGGTTCGTCAGCAGTTGAGCGCGGACAGTGCAACGTTGAAGCTTGCTGCGGTGAACGCACTGGCTGCCTGGCCCGATGCACGGCCCTTATCGGATCTCAAGACCATTGCGGCCGACAAGGGCGATGAAGGTGCCCGTGTGGTGGCCTTCGCCGGCTACATTCGCCAATTACGTGCTTCGAAAGACATCAACGCAGCGTCAAAGCTGGAAGCATTCAAGGCGGCCGATACCCTGGCAAGCAACGAGCAAGAAAAGAAGCTGGTCGTGGCAGGGCTCTCGGAAGTGCCTTCCCTGGAAGCGATGCAATATGTAGAAGCCCGGCAGCAGGACCCGGCCGTGGCCGCAGAAGCGACCCAGGCCGTTATCCGTATTGCGGGTGATATCAGTGGCGCCTACCGCGACGAAGTGTCACGGCGCATGAATGCCTACATTCAGCAGGACACACCGGAGACGGTGAAGAAGCTGGCCCAGAACGTGCTCGATGGCATCGGCGGTCTCCAGGATTACCTGACCGCCTGGCAATTTGCCGGCCCTTATTTCCAAGCGGGTAAGCCTGCCTCCGCCCTGTTTGATATGCAGTTCAAGGCCGAGACCGACCCCGCTGGCGAAACTTGGTCAATCATGCCTATGGGCCTCGACCGTAACAATCCCTGGATCGTATCTCTGGAACGGGGAATCGGTGGCGTGCAACGGGTTGTCTACCTGCGCACGACGATTACTTCCGAAAAAGCCCAGGAAGCCATCCTGGAATTCGGTAGTAACGATGGGTGCAAAGTCTGGTGGAATGGAGAACTCATTGAAGCGCTCAATGTGGGACGTCCGTTGACTCCCAACCAGGACCAACTGCCCGTATCCCTGAAGGCCGGCGAAAACACGCTGGTTGCGGCTATCTACCAGCATGGTGGCGACTGGGCGGCGACCGCGCGCTTGCGTACCACCGATGGTCAGCCATTGGGTGGTATTTCGCAGGCTGCCAAATAACAAGTGGCTGTTCGTTTAACGTGTATCACTGCCGATCCCTTGGGGTCGGCAGTGATTTTTTTTATGGAGTCGCTTGCGTAGAACGGGGATTTTTCATAGGATAGAGTTGTACGCGGCATGCGCAGGTCGTGAAGGAGTCACCTGCCGGCCTTAAATCCCTATCGGAGAACGAATGTACAAATCTTGTCGCAGCGTTTCAGATCGGTGGCGATGGGTTTGGCTGGCGGTGTATACCATCTTCGGATTGAGCGCCACCTTCGCCCAAACGAGCCGGGAATTTAAATTGTATTCCACGGAGTCGGGGCCCGTACAGGCCGAAATTCGGGGCGTTATTGAGGCGGGCAATGGGGATGTCTGGGTGGCTAGCTGGGGCTCGGGGGTCTACCGTCTTCACGGAATGACGTCTAAACGATACCAGGAGTCCGATGGGTTTCCATCGAATTGGACTACGTCTATTGCAGAGGACGCCTCCGGGGCAATCTGGTTGGGTACGGGAGACGGCCTGATTCGCTTTGACGAGGATGGCTATACGACCTATGCAGAGCGGGACCCGAACGGTATTCCTGATGAATTCGTAACCACCATACTACAGGCTGCGGATGGTTCGTTGCTGCTTGGGACGGCCCGTGGCTATGTCCTGCGAATAAACCCGTTGAATCACACCGCAGCATCCCAATGGGAGATTTTGGCAAAAGAAGGAGAGCTCGGGGCATCGGGTATCAACGACCTCGTTGAATTGCCCGAAGGGGGCCTGGTGGTGTCGACCACGCGCCACGGCGTGTGGAGTGGGGGAAAAGGGTCGTGGCATACGATCTTGGACGGGGTCGACTGGTTGATGCTGGAGAGTCATGTCCAACCGGATGGCAGCAAGGAGGTTTGGGGTGTGCCCCGCCATGAGGACGCAGTGTACATCTATCGCGACGGTGTGTGGAGCGCTGTTGCCACGGCGAACGACGTCGGACTGAACGTATACTCGGGATTGGATGGGCAGGTCTATCACCTCGGGGACAAGGGCGTGTGGGTGTATAGGGATAGCCTTTGGGCCCCCCTCGATTTCGGCCCGACCGTCGGTGCACCGAGAGTATTGTGCATGCTTACCGCCCGGGACGGCGCGGTTTGGCTGGGCACGATGTCGGGGCTGATTCGAGGCGCCCGTCGTGCCTGGACGGGGGACGTATTCGCCGATGATGGCAGCCGGGTAAACGTCCTCGTGCGTGATGTTCGCGGTCAGGCGACGTCCTTACGTGCGGTAACGGGCGCGGGTAATCTTGCCGAGTATGAGCACGGGGGATGGCGCTTTCTGGTCGGCCTTGCGGACGTTGAGGATGTTAAGGATTGGTGGGTTTTTCCTCCGTATACGACGCTTTGGGGGCGAAGGGACAACGAGATTCTGGAGTATGCCTTGGGTGATGGGAGTTTAACACGTTCCTTCGCGACGCCGGATATCGATTGGAATGCAAAGCTTTACCAGACCGACGACCGACGATTCTTCTATCTTAGTGACTTTGGCGTACATGAACGCGTAGGGGGGCAATGGATTCGCCGATTTTCTGACCCGGCGGATCCCAAAGCCGATTGTTATGCGCTTAAGGAGGTCGGGGACGGACAATTCTACCTGGGTCGAATTGCAGGCCTGGAATTGTGGTCGGAAACAGAAAAACAAAAAGACATCATTTTCAATCGCGCGGCGGATGTTCGTTCGATAGCGGAGATGGATAATGGGGCACTCTGGATAGGTACGTATGGCGTTGGTGCATTGCGACTGAATACGGATGGTACTGTTACAGAGTTTGGACCAGCGCAGGGGTTTTCCGCTACCCATGTGTCCTACGTGATGGAACAGGGCGACGGTACCTTGTGGTTGGCCCTCCGACAGTCGGGCGTGGCGTCTTATCGCGATGAGCGACTGTTGATGCATGGCTTCACCAACGGTCTCCCCTATGCGGGGGTGGAATACATGGCGGAGTCGGAAGATGGCGTGCTATGGGCAAGTACGGATGGCGAAGGGGTCTATGAATACCATGCAGATAGTTTGGGGCCCAATACGCGGATTGTTGTCCGCCCGGATAAAGTCGCCTTCAATGGAGTCGGGGTATTTTCCTTCGACGCATACGACGCATGGAATGACACCAACAGGGCGAACCTTCTGTATTCCTGGCGTGTCCTGGAAGGGGGGGGCGAGAATGAGGTGATGGGATGGTCCGTTCTTTCTCCCGTAACAACCATCGCATTGCCCGTGCTCGACCCGGGAAACTATGTTTTCGAGGTGCGCTCGGCCGACGATCGTCGGAATTGGGATGAATTTCCCGCCCGTGCCGGTTTTAGTGTGAGCCTGCCCTTTTGGCGTCAGCCCGAGTTTTTGTTGCCGCTGGTCCTGCTGGCCATGATGACGGCGGTGGCCATCCTGGTTACCTACCGGATGCGCAGTAGTCGTGTTGCGGCGGAAAAGGAACGAGCGGAAAGCAATGAGCGCCTGGCAACCTTAATCATGAACGTGCCCGGCTGTGTCTATAAAATGACCGGAGGACCTGGTTATCACCTTGTTTACCTCAGCCCGGCATTCACCGATATTGCGGGTGTTGACCCTGAATTGTACGTTCGGGAAAAGGCACCACGATGGCGTGATCTTGTCTATCCGGAAGACTGGCAAAACGTTGTCGAACCACAATTAAGCGCTCTTGCGCCCGGAGATTCCTATCGGCTTGAGTACCGTATTCATCTGGACGAAGGTCGGACCCATTGGGTTGTCGATCAAGGGCGAATGACGATGTCGGAAGGGGCAGCGGCTCCCTGGATAGACGGCATACTTCACGACGTTACGGAGCGAAAAAGCCTGGAAGATCAGCTCAGAGAATCGCAAAAGATGGAAGCCGTAGGCCAATTGGCTGGCGGAGTCGCCCATGATTTTAACAACCTGCTGCAAGTTATCGTGGCACACTCCGATCTTTTGACCGCCCAATTGTCAGAGAACTCAGAACCTATGTCCGACTTGATGGTGATTCAAAATTCCGCAGAGAAGGCCTCCGGATTGGTGAAGCAGCTACTGGCCTTTGGACGCCGACAGGTTATCCGGCTCGAAGCCCATGACCTGAACGCCATCGTGGAAGATGCCATGCAGATGTTTCGTCGCACAATCCCGAAAAACATTGAGGTTGACGTGGTTCCTGCCAACGGATTGCCATTGGTACTTGCGGATGCCGGTCAAATCCAGCAGGTACTGGTAAATCTGGCAGTGAATGCACGCGATGCCATGCCCGATGGCGGGGCATTGGCCTTCAAGACGGGTGCGGTGTCCTTCGACCACGAAGAGCGGGCTGCCCACACCTGGGCAACGGCAGACCGGTATGTATTCATTCAAGTTGCCGATACGGGCGTGGGGATGGATGAGGAAACCCAACTGCAAATCTTCGAGCCTTTTTTTACGACCAAAGAAGTCGGACGAGGCACGGGCTTGGGCCTTTCCATGGTCTATGGGATCATAAAACAGCACCAGGGCGGCATCGTGGTCGAAAGTACGTGTGGCGTTGGAACAGTCTTTTCTATTTACCTGCCCCTTGCCTGATAGCTCGCCACGTTGAGGCTGCGTCGTAGGGCGATTCAGGAATTGATCAGCTGGTCATACTCGGTGTGACTTCCAATCCAAAACCACAACAAGCCATCGTCTACCTCTATGGCCAGCGCTCGATTGTGGAGTCCGGCCCGCACACTCCAATAGAGACCAACCTTTTTGAAGCGGAGTCCTGGATGGCGTGGGTTTGATTTGAGTCGTTGGAAGCTACGTTTCGCCACGGTCTGTGTGGCCTCTGGGAGCGCATCGTAAGCGGCCCCAAAGGAGGGGCTGGCATAGTGCTTCACAACTCGCGGGAACGTCCGGCTTGGTGATCCCGCAAGGCGGTTGCGGCGAGCGATTGAAGTTTGCCCGCGTTGGCGTCCACCTCAATTTGCTTGTCCCACGCATCGGAGTCGAATTCCGCATACCAGGCGCGAAACGCCTTGAGTTGCTCCGGGCCAAGTTTTTTTATGTCGCGTTCGATTTGTTCCAGTGCCTTAGACATAAGTAACCTCCTATGGAATAAGTATACCCTAAACTTTGCCTTCCCCCAAGCAGCATTCGGGGGGAAAACCCGCGGAAGGAGAGGGCAGCGTAATAGCCACGAGCGGTCGGGCTTTCGCAGCCACGGACCCGTCATCGCCATCATCCGCCCGTAGAGCGTCACGAACGTTTTTCAGTCGCGAAGCGGCGAAATACCGTAGCCCAGCGGCGAGCGCCGCGAGTCCTGGGTAACGCGGCCCGAGCCCAATGAAGTCCCAACGGGGCGGCATAGGCCCGCCGCGTACGCCAGTTTAATCCCAAATATACCGCGCGTCGTATTCCACCTCGTGGGCCTTCAGCAACCCCAGATACTCCGCCTTAAATGCGTAGTCGGCGTGATGGGCCTCCTGGTTCTTGACATATTGATAGACCCGTTCCTTCTGGCTGGCGCTCACCGTAAAGGCACCATAGCCCGCCTGCCAGGCGAAATCGGAGAGCCCTTGGTGCTGTCGGTGTATCCAGCCGGAACTGCTGGATTTTATTTCGGACAAGACATTCTTGAGGGCGTGGTTCTGGCTCAACTTAACGAGTAGATGGACGTGGTCTTCCGTGCCATTGATGATGAGCGGGATGCCATCAACGCCCTGAACCGCGCCCGCAAGATAGCGATGAACCTCAGCACGTACGTCGGGTGTGAGGAAACCAACACGGCCCTTGGTAGAAAAGACGAGATGATAAATGAGGTTGCAGTGCGTCTGCGACATAGGGCTTGCCTTTCAAGTCTGCCATTGTAGGATAGTGGAGATAAAAGTCTACCGAGAAGTGAGGTGTATTTCCAGAGCGGGCCG
>CAXBPH010000147.1:0-16777 GCA_963977445.1 uncultured bacterium
GGTCATGTTTGCTTCAAGACGTGGTGCTGTCGGTGCAGTCCCCGGTCCCCCCGAGTGTGAATTGGCCCTCAGGGGGACGGCCCCGACGGTTGGATTCTTCTCTCGTGGGGTTTGTTCGCATCTGGCACCAGGGAGTCAAGTTCGCTTCAAATCGTGGTGATGTCGGTGCAGTCCCCGGTCAGTCGACGGTTGGGTTTTCTCTGGCTCTTCTATGGTTTTTCGCGTGGAAATCGGGGAAAGAATCGTCCCACACGGGCCATGTAGTTTTGATACGCCACGCCGAAGGTCCCGATGAGCCGTGCCTCCTCCATGGGGGTTCGCCATGCGACGAAGGCCCAGAAGAGGGCCGCGAAGGCCGCCACGGCCATATTGCCCACGAGCAAACACACCCCGAGGGATTCGACCATCCCACCCACATAAAGCGGATGACGGACCCATGCGAAGGGCCCCGTGGTCGTGAGGGTATGCCCTTCCCGGGTGACGATGGTGATGGTCAAATTGTTACCGAGGTGGTGCATACCCCAGATGTGGAGGGCGGCGCCCAACGCCATGAGCACCGCGCCCATCCAACGCACCGCGACATGCAGTGGCAAAGCCGACCAATCCATCCAATGGGGATTCAAGAGGTATACCAAGACCGCCAACCCGTAGGCGACGTAGGAAACGCCGAGGGCCACGGTCAGAAGAATACCTTCCGCTCGCCCTTGCAATTGATTTGCCCCCGCACCCGTCCGCTTCATATAGCGACGGCTGATACTGAGTTGACACGTCGCAATGAGGATAAGCGCAAGGCGGTAGGGCCAGTCTATGAACATGTTCACGTCCTCATTTTGGTAGATTCAATCACCACGTGCAACGATGGCCGCTTGGAGGACCGAGTATGGTGTCCGGTCGTAAGGCGGCATTCCGGGTCTATTGTTGAGCCTTTCTACGATGGCGTTCAAGGTGACGGCTTTGACGTTGGAGACAGCTGTTGGCTTCAAGACGTGGTGGTGTCGGGGCGTTCTCCGGGGACTGCACTGACCTGGAGTGCGTGGTGGTAGGGTGATGCCGTCTTGGTGCCGGGGAAGTCGTGGGTAAGCTGGGAGTCTTTTCAGGTCGGGGCCGTCCCCCCCGAGGGTGAATTGTCACTCAGGGGGACGGCCCCGACGGTTGGGGTTCTCTTTAGTGGGTTGCGATTGCATCTGGCACCACGGGGTCAAGTTTGCTTCAATACGTGGTGCTGTCGGTGCAGTCCCCGGTCCTCCCGAGGGTGATTGGCCCTCAGGGGGACGGCCCCGACGGTTGGGGTTTTCTTTCGATGGTTGCGTTTGCCTCTGGCACCACGGGGTCGTGTTTGCTTCAATACGTGTTGGTGTCGGTGCAGTCCCCGGTCACCCGATGGTTGGGGTTTTCTTTCGTGGGGTTTGTTTGCCTCTGGCACCACGGGGTCCAGTTTGCTTCAAGACGTGGTGCTGTCGGTGCAGTCCCCGGTGTCCCCACGGTTGCGCTCCTGTCCCATGTGCGATGGTGGCCGTCTCTTCGTTACACTCAGTGAGTTAACCCACTGTTTGAACACGTCTACCCCGGGAGCCCTGCGCGTGCGACTTAATCCATTGAACGAAAATCGTGGCCTTGCGCTGTTCTTGTCTGTCTTTGTGCTGTTGGGCATGGGGGCGATGGCCGCCGAGGGCGATGGGCCCAATCTGCTCGCGAATCCTTCGTTTGAAGGGGCCGTGGGCGAGACGGGCTTTCCTGAGGCGTGGAGCACCTATGGCGGTCTCGATGGGCAGCGCAGGGTCACCGTGGTTGAGGGCAACATCGATGGTGTCCATGTCCTTCGCCTCGAAGATGAGGACAGTCAGGGTGAAACGGGCCTTCGCCAGGAGGTACCGGCGGAAGGGGGATTGGCCTATATGGCTTCCGTCTCCGTCATGGCGCTGGACGAAGCGTCGCCGGGCGGCTCCTATCTTCAACTTCGTTTTTCCCCGTCGGGCGAATTTACCCAGCGCGCCTTGATACCGGGGCTGGCGGGTGAGGCGGCAACAATCTCGGTGGGCAAGGTGGCACCGCCGGGCACCACGTCGGCCATGATCTATATCTATTCCCACAACGGGCCCACGCCCAAAGTTATGGTGGACGAGGTCAAGCTTTACACGGTAGCGGCGTTGCCTGCGCTGATGGATTCGGCGGGGGCGGCCGTCGCGCCCGAAATTGGCTCGTTGAAACCCCTCTATCTGGAGACGGCGCTGGTGGCGGGTGGGGTGGCCGCACCGATTGTTGTGCCCGCGGACGGGCGTTATGACGGTGCGGCCAATCGCATTGCCGATGCCATCGAAATCAGGACCGGCGTTCGGCCCGAATTGGTCCGGGACACCGCGTATGATGCCTCCTTGACCCTCGATACCCACGCCATCGTGCTGGGCAATCGCTCGACCAATAGTCTCATCGGCACCCTCTACGAGCGCTATTACACCCTCCTCGATCTGCGCTACCCCGGAGTCGGCGGCTATGTAGCCCGCACACTTCACAACCCCACGGGTAGCGGCAAGAATCTGGTCCTTCTTGGCGGCAGTGACGATAACGGCGTGGAGGGCGCAACAAACGTCTTTTCGCTCGTGATTGGGAACGCCCCGCCGAGCGACGGTGAACTTACCATCGGCCGACTTATGGAAATCCAACTGGGGGATGAAGTTCAGGATTCTTTTGACACCGACCGCATCCCAACCTGGGAAGATTCGGCGGGCTACGGCTCCATCGGTTATTTCGGGTGGAACAGCATCAGTAAGCACATGGCCCTCTACTACATGACGGGCAATCCCTTTCACGCGCGGGAGTTTATTCGCCTCGCCTTTCCCGACGAAAAGGCGAAGGCCGAGATCAGCGAAATCGACGGCGAGCGCATCGAAAACACGGACGCGCCCCTGAGCGGTCCCTATCACTACAACGCCCACATGATGATTCTCTACTGGGACCTCATTGAGGAGAGTCCGCTTTTCACCGACGAAGAGCGGCTCCGGGTGTGCAACGCCTTTGCGAAGCAACTAGAGCACCCCGGCATTAAGAGCGCCTATCTCGGGCCCTATGCGGCGACGCCCAGCGCGGTGGGCTCCCGTCATGGCCAGTGGACCGCCATCAGCCTCTACACCCTGGGCCGTTACTTCGCCAAAGATTACGATGATCCCATCTGGCCCGTGTGCGAAGAAAATGGCGCACTCCACTTCAAATCCCTCCACGACCATGCGTGGGTAATTGGGGAGAGCGACAACCTCTTCTGGTACAACACGGCCACGGCACCCATCCTCACCTACATGATGCTCTCGGGAGACCGCGTGCCGCTGGAGAATGGCGTGTTGGCGACCTTGCTGCGGGGCCAGGAAGCCCTGCTCGCGGGTAAACAAAACGACTGGGCGTTGCGCTATGGGTCTATCGGTTACTACCACAAGGCGGCCGACCTCACGGGCGATGGGCGCTGGCTCGACTATGTGGCCCATTCGGGCATCAGCCTCAAGCCCTTTCGCCTCGGTCAGTCCTATTGGCCCAAAGCGGACCTAACGCCAACCTTGCCGGTGGACCTCGTCGACAAATGGACCGTCCACCCCGTGCCCGAGGGGATGTGGCAGCAGCGTAAGAGCGGCTTGCCCCTCGAGGAATCCTTCCAGTTTGCGAGTTATCGCACGGCCGCCAATGCCACCGGTGATTTCATCTTGCTCGATGGCCTCAATGGGGCGTCCCGGAATCCCTACCACACCTTCGCCCTGTTGGAATTGCGACAGGACGGCGAAACCATCCTCGAAGGCTACCTCAACCAACTCCGCACCCGTGCCGATGGCCTCACCGAGCCGGTGGTGGCCATGGATGCGGCGTTGAAGAAAGTGGAGGTATTGGGCGACGTGGCTATCGCCGTGGCGGAAGTGCCCAACATGCCCTACGCCAGTTGGAAGCGGACCATCGTCAGTAAGAAGGGGGCGTACACAGTCATAGCTGATGCAGTGACACCCCGAATCGATACGGATAACTTCGAGATCGAGCTTTCCTGGGAGACCAAGGCGAGCGATTGGAAAGTGGACCCCGCGTATTTCAGTCGTATCATGGCGACTAAGGCGGATGACCCTGCCAAGACAGCGACGATTGCTTCATCACGCGTTATGAAGACTACAGTGAACGGCATGAACGCCACCATGAGCTGGGTGGGGCCCGTGAAGGCGGGGAAGACGGAGTATGTCTACTCGGTGGTGGGGCGGGGAAGTGCAGATCCAGAAGATGGAGGCGTCTTTGCCGTAGAGCGTCTTGCCGCTGGTTTCCTGCGATCGCCGGAGGCAGCAAACATTGATTCGGGTTCCCATGGTCAGCGCCGTGAAGTCGAATTCATGCTATATGAGAAGGAATTTATTATTTGCTTGGGAGTCAGGCAACTGGATGGCGTGTTCGAGTGGGACAACCCCGTCGATCTTTATTGGGACATGATATCTGGAGAACTCCACGTGAAAACAGAAGTAACTACGGCTATGAAGATTGTTGAAGGGAGTCGGGTAACGGTCCTTGCGCGTGAAACCCCGCCCGGCTCGAATTCGCCCAACGATAAAGGAAGTTGGACACTTGGGGTGGGCAGTCACCATCTAGCGGTGAATATCACCGACCCCAAGATAGCCACTAATGTTGTTGGGATTAGCCCCAAGCATGTCAACGAATCTGTACTAAAGAATGAGGAACTAAAGTCCAATCGTGAGTTCGCCGAGTCGTTGCCCCTCGTATCGAATTCAACCTATTATTGTGGCGAACCCGTGGTCGACCTCATCGCAATTCCCCATGACGACGGCCCCCTCATAGCGGCGGCCGCGGGCAAGACCATTCACCTCATCACCCCGGAGGGCACGCCCGTCCGCACGATGAATACCGACGGCCCCATCCGCATGCTCCGTTGGTGGCCGGAACATAAACTCCTCGTCGCGGGCTGTGCGGACGAAAAGGTCATCGCCTTCAACGAAGCGGGCGAACGGCAGTGGGAGTTCGTCAGTGAGATGGACCCGGCGGTCTTCCGCGCCGCCAAGACCTACTGGTTCAAATCCGCGCCGGGACACGAGGGCATCCATGGCCTCCACACGGACGTCTTCCTCGATGGCAAGAGCCAGGCCTTTGTGGGAAGCGCGTGCACGCTGGAAATCATCGACGAGCACGGCCAGCTCATCAAGCGTATGCCCCAGTTCTGGGGGAAGGTGTCCCTCTTCAAGATAATCCCCACGGGCAGCGATACCCTGACCCTGCTGGCTGCCCGGAAATACAACGGCACCAACACGGTCGCCATGATCGACAACAAATCCCTCAACCCCGACGCCCGGGGCTTCTACGACGTGCCCAAAGGGCACACCTATATCGGCGGCTGGTCCAGCATGAACCGCCACCACCTTTTCTTCGAAGACTTCGACGGTGACGGCGAAAACGAGGTCATGTCCGAAATCAACGGCTCCTGGAACCGCGTCTCCGTGTGGGACACTTCCGGTGCGCCAAAATACGACGTGAGCTTCGGTCCCGGCGACCGCATCCCCGCGCTGAACATCCGCGACATGGACACCGCCGATCTCGATGGCGACGGCATGCCCGAGATACTCGTGGCCGAAAAGTCCGGGCTCGTGGTAGCCCTCACCGGAAAATGCGAACGGCTCTGGGGCGTGAATGTGGGCGGAGCGCCGGTGTTGATGAACGCCGTGACGCCTGCAGATGGTGGTGGGCCCGTGATTGTTGTGGCGTTGGAGGATGGGACGGTGAAGGTGCTGGATGGCACCGGGGCATTACTGAAACAAGGAAACGTGGAGGGCGAACCGGTGTGCCTTGAAAAGCTGGGTGATGGGCGCGTGGCGCTGGCACTGGATAGCGGCACCGTAGCAGTATTCAGGCTATAAGGTGTGGCGCATAGAATGAATGACGTCCAACTTAGATCGACGGGAGGCCGAAACTAAGACGGTTTGTATCACAAAGGAGGAAGACATATCTGGACGGACCAACAGGGGGTTGACCATTCCTGGTCGACACAAGGCCCTCATCAGTTTTCACAGGGCCCGTGATGTTGTTCAGGTGATGGGATGCTTGGAGGTGGTTACCCTTGGTATTCACCGTGTTTTGTGTTCGCCGGAGTGAGCCGGGGGTAATTCCGTGCGCGTTGTGTCGACCAGGAATGGTCAACCCCCTATATCTCCCGTTCCCAAGCTCCGCTTCGCCCACGATAAGGTCATCATTGCGAAAAAGCACCGACAACAGGAAGGACATAGAACATGCATCTCAATCGACGTGAATTCATTGCGGCGTCATCCGCCGTGGCCCTTGCCGCGACCGCAAATGGCCAAACGGAGAAGAAATACAAGGCCTGCATCATCGGGGACAGCAAGCTCGGCGGCTATGGCCATCAGATTCAGAATGCCTTCAAGTATCGAGATGACGTGGCTATCGTAGGCCTGGCAGACCCCGATGAGGCGGGCCGGGCGCGCTATGCCAACGGGGTGGGGGCCGAGCGGAGCTACGGCGACTATCGGGAGATGCTGGAAAAGGAACGGCCTGATCTGGTGGCCATTGGGCCCCGCTGCACGGTGAATCATCGGGAGTATCTGCTGGCGTGTGCCGAGGTGGGGGCCCATGGCCTCATCGAGAAACCGCTCTGTGACAATTTGGCCGATGGCGACGCAATGGTGGCCGCCGTGGATGCGAAGAACCTGAAGTGGTCCATCGCCTACAACTTTCGCGGTATGTCGCTGCTGCAACATGCCCGGAAATTGATTCACGAGGACGGCCTTATCGGAACCGTGCTGGAAGCCCGTGCACGGGGCAAGGAAGATCATCGCGCCGGTGGGGAAGACCTGATTGTTCTCGGAACACACGTGCTCGACCTCATGCGCTTTCTCATGGATGGCTCGCCCCAGTGGTGCGCGGCCGATATCACCATGGAAGGACGGCCCGCGACGCCCGCCGATGTGCGGCAGCCTACCGAACCCCTCGGGCCCATCGTAGGCGACCGCGTTCACGCCATGTATGGTTTTCCCGGCGGTGCCGTGGGCTACTTTGATTCCATGAAGAACCCCGACGGAAACGGCGGACGCTTCGGCATCGATATCTATGGCACCCGTGGCGTGATTTCCGTGCGTGTGTTGAAAGGCGATTCCACGGTGGACGTGGGCTGGCTCGATGCGCCCAACTGGGCCCCTGTCGGGTCCGAAAGCGCTTGGAAACCTCTGCCCGAAATGCCCGTGACGGAACCGCCCATAGCCGCCGAGGCCCGAAACAGAATCATTGCCGACGACCTTATCGCCGCCATCGAGGAAGACCGTCGTCCCCATTTCAGCGTCCACGACGGCTTGGCCTCGTGGGAGATGATCCAGGCGGTGTTTGAATCCTGTGTGCAAGGGGGTCGCGTGGCACTGCCGCTGGCGGAGCGCACCCATCCCCTGAAGCGCTGGGAGTGAGGGCGAGCCAGGGAGCTTGCGCGTGGAGGGATGACGTTCCGACGACATACCCCGCAGGGCCATCCACGCGACCGTGATCTGTGCCACGCGATTAGGCCCCGCCTATTCGTGTGCGTGGAGCAAGGTACTATGCCGTGCCTGTGAATGAGTACTATTTCGAGCGTGTGCCCCGGACAAGAACGAGTGGCTCAAGCGCGAACGAAATAACTTCTTGATGACGGTGATTCCCGGCAGAAAAGCGACAAAGATGTATTTGTCTGAAAAGGACTCCTGATATGAACTATGACCAGGAAGAACAAGCGATACTGCAGGCGCTCGAAGACGACCGGTTGGCGCTCAGGAAGCCGGACGAAGCCGAGCTGGCCCTTTTTAAGGCTGCTGCCACCAGCACGTTAAAAACAGGGGGTTAGGCATTCCTGCCTGACAGAAAGTGCAACACAAACATTCAGGACAAACGCGATTCGGGCGAAGGGCACGACGTCTCGCCGACGATTAGGTGCGGGAGGTTGAATAGGTCCAAGTGCCCTTTGGCGTTTACGCGTGCTTTGTGTCAGGCAGGAATGCCTAACCCCCTGTGCCGAATTTACCCTACACTACTCCTGATAAAACCAATCCACCCCGACCCGCAATACATGCAACCCATCGCGCTTGTGGTAGCTGATGATAGCCACGTCGTCGAGGAACATCAGGCTGGGGTAGCCGTAGTCGTCGTCGGGGTCGCCCTGGATAACTTTTTCGCTCACCCAGGTTTCGCCGTCGTCTTTGGAGATGACGGAGACGAAGGGGGTGCGTCGGTGGGGTTCGGGGGCCGCCGTTACAACGCAAAACGAGGAGGTCGCCCGTGGAGGGGATACGGGCCACGTTGAGGGCGGAGGAGGTGTGGGTGGGGAGGGTCAGGGCATTGACCATCTCGCCTTTGGACCAGGTCTCGCCTCGGTCTTCGGAATAGGAGCGGGCGATGAAGTGGCTGTAGGTCCGCATGAGCATCAGGAGGCGACCGTCTTTCAATTCGACGATGTGGGGCTCCTGGGCCTCGATGGGCAACATGTTCACGCTGTTCTTGCTCTCCCACCACGTGTATCCGTTGTCGTCGGAGTGCATCACGAAACTCACATAGCCCGAGTGGTCACCGCCCTCGCTCCGAGCCTGCCGTTCACCGGGTGCGACGAGCCGCCCGTCGGAGAGCTTGAGCAATTTGTTGTTGTGGATGATGTTGTAGCCGGCGTGGGGCGTGACGATAAGCTGGTCGCCCCAGGTCTCGGTTTCGTTGGCGCTGCGGCGTAGATAGTTGTGCCCGAAAAGGGCTCCATGCTGCTGCGGTAAATGTAGGTCACCAGGATCTGGTCGTTGGCCGTCCGGACGAAGCTGGGGTGGCAATAGACTTCCAGATCGTACTTGGGCGTGTTCGCCGGGATGAGGATGAACTCCTCTGCCCAAGTCTTTCCCTGGTCGGAAGAATAGCGGGCCGCGATAGACCCGTCGGCATTGCCCGCCCCGTCCATACGCGTGTAGGCCAGGAGGAGGCGTCCGTCTTTCAGGGCAATGATGTCGCCCGGCATGTTCCGGTAGCCATAGGTCTTCACGGGCAGTTTCACCACGTGGGTATCTTCGAAAAGCGGGGCTTCGGCGGCGGCCGTGCCTGTTATTGCATGGGTGGCGGCCAACAGAATTGCCATCATCAGAATAGTGGTGTATTTCAAGATTTCAGTTCCTTTGCGTCCTGGCCCGTGAAGACATTCTTAGTAACTTTTTCCAAGCTGTACCCTACGCACGGCGGCGGCAAATGTCAACGGGGCCTTTTCGTAATTCCGTGTGTTTTCCCAAAGAAGGGCCGACCCTGTCGCGGGAGGAATTGCCTCGCCCGACCCGTGTAGGCGATACTCACGACTTAGCATCACTACGGTCGAATTTCGCTACGTCCCGCAGGAGTCTGAACATGCCCATCCATCTGCCCGCACAAAACCGCCGCCAGTTTCTCTTCACCGTGGGGGCGGGCCTTGTTGCCTGCGCCACGGAGTCCTTCGGTAACGAGGTCGACGGTGATTTGGTTTGCTTGTTGAACGACACCCACATTGGTGAGAAGCAGCTTCCCGATTCACCGGTGCCAAGTCATTTGCGCCAGGTGGTGGCGGAGCTGGTGGGGCTGAAGCAAAAGCCCGCGTGTGTGTTAATCAATGGTGACCTGGCCCTGACCGACGGACAGCCGGGGGACTACCGCCATTTCGCCAAGCTCATCGCACCCTTGCGGGAAGCCGGCATGGATTTGCACCTCACCCTGGGCAACCATGACAATCGCGAGGTCTTTTACAACGTTTTGACGGACGAGCGACCCGAAGCCGCCGCCGTTGAGTCCCGTCATATTTCCGTGGTGGAAACACGCTTTGCCAACTTCTTCCTGCTCGATTCCTTGCAGGAGACCATGGTCACACCGGGCACCTTGGGTGAAGCACAGCGGCAGTGGTTGGCCGATGCCCTCGATGCGCGGCGCGACAAGCCCGCCCTCATCATGACCCACCACAATCCGCGCCTGGGTGGCGACCCCATCCACTTCCCCGGCGGCCTCACCGATTCGGCGGAACTCTGGAAATTGCTCGTGCCCCGCACGCAGGTGAAGGCCTATATCCACGGCCATATTCACGACCGTAATTTCTTCGAACACGAAGGCATCCACATCCTCAACATGCCCGCCACCTCCTACGTGGCCGACCCCAAGCTGTCGACCACCGGGTGGACGTTGGCCCGTCTCACCGCCGAAGGGATAACACTGACCACGAAGACCACAGCGGCCGACCATCCGTGGAATGGCGAAGCGAAGACCCTGAGCTGGCGGACCTGAGACCGGTCCCGGATTTCTGTCATCCCCTTCCTGAGTTTCGTCACCATCGCTTGCAACCCTCCATGCGTCTTCCCTACACTGACGTTTCGGGGGGAATTACACCCATGGGGTTCAAGGAGCGTTTTCTGATGGTACTTCGCCTGTTCATGCCGTTGATGTTGACTCTGGCCGCGCCTGCCGTTGCCGAAAATGTGTTTGCCGGTGCTTTGGACGGGTTGACCCACAAGCAGCATTTTACCTCCATGCGGGCGAGCAGTTCGGCGGAGGAACTGGACAGCAATGGCGATTCGCGGAGCATCATGCCGGGGGACACACTGGTGCTCCTTGATGCGGATGGTCCGGGAATCATCACCCATTTTTGGAACACCATTGCGGCTTTCGACCCCTTCGCAGGCCGTTCGGTTGTGCTCCGCGTTTACTACGACGGCAACACGGAGCCGAGCGTGCAGGCACCCCTGGGCGATTTCTTTGGGGTGGGCCACGGGGCCAACAAAACCTTCACCTCCATGCCCGTGGCCGTATCCGCCAAGGGGTTGGCGCGCACTTGTTACTGGCGCATGCCCTTTCACAAGCACGTGAAGGTGACGGTGACCAACGAGTCGTCCGTCTACCCCGTGGTGGATTTCTATTTCTACCTCGACTGGCAAAAACACGAGAGCCTGCCGGAAGACACCCAGTACTTCCACGCCACCTATCACCAAGCCATGCCCGCGACACCGGGTAACTACACCATCCTCGAAACGGAAGGGGAAGGACTCTATGTCGGCACCGTTTACTCGGCCCAGCAGGTGGAGTTGGGTTGGTTCGGCGAAGGCGATGACTTCTTTTACATTGATGGTGCGGAAGCGCCCCAACTCAAAGGCACGGGTACGGAGGATTATTTCAACGACGCCTGGGGCTTTCGGGAATTCTCTACGCCCTTCCACGGGGTGTCACTCTACGAGGGCGAGTTTCCCGGCGACCGCGTCACGGCCTACCGCTGGCACATCATGGACCCCATCGCCTTCAAGAAGTCCCTCCGGGTCACCATCGAGCATAGGGGTAGTGTAATGGACGAAACCAGGCCCGTCGACGAGGCCAGCTTGAGTGGCTCGGGTGAACGGCCTGATTGGGTCAGCTCCGTGGGTTTCTGGTACCAGTACCCGCCCGTGACCATTTCCGAGCCCCTGCCCCCCGCCGAAAAACGGCTCGCACCCTATCGCGTACTGCCGGTTGGCAAGCTGCTCCAACGAACCGACGAGGCATCCCGGCTCTTGCCATCCCACGTAGGCGTCCAACACCTGAGCAGTAACGCGGAGGGATTCCTGGAGATCGACTTCGAGGTCAGCGAGCCGGGGCGCTACCAGATTACCGGCCTTTTCAACGATAACCTGGCCAGCGCCATTTACCAGCCCATGCTCGATGACCAACCCATCGGCCAGCCCGTCAACATGGCCGCAGCCGACCCGGGCTTCACCTGGCACGGCTTTGACCTCCACGATCTCGATGCAGGCACCCATACCCTCCGCTTTGAGAAGGTGGCCGCCCAATCGGCCAGCCAGCGATCCATCGATTTCACCGAAGACGTATTGACCATCGAATACCTCGTACTCCTTCGGCTGGAAGACATGGAAGGCTACCACGTGGAATTTGATCGGCGGAAGAAGTAGACGGGGTGGCGGTAGGATATTGGAAGGCAGCTTGGCCTTCTTGAATGATACGCGCGAATACGACATGGCCAATCTCCATTTACTTTTCTGGCTCTCGCTCATTCCCTTTGTCACCGGGTGGATGGGCGAGAGCCATTTTGGCACCTGGCCCGTGGTTGCCTACGGCGTGGTCTTGCTCATGGCCTCCGTAGCGTGCGTTTGCATTTGGCACCAGGTCGACAAGTTTGCTTCAAGACGTAATGTTGTCGGTGCAGTCCCCGGGGACTGCACTGACCTCGAATGTGTGGTGGTAGGGTGATGCTGTCTTGGTGCCGGGGAGGTCGTGGGTATTTTGGGTGTCTTTTCCGGTCGGGGCCGTCCCCCCAGGGTCATTCGCACTCGCACGCGCGCTCAGCAAGCGTTGCTGGCACCTGTGTCGTGGGACCTGTGGGACGGGTGAGACCGGTGGGACATTTTGTCACGGCGCGCGGTCTCCTCGGTGGCGCAATTCCAGCCCATGACGCCAGGGCCCGCTACACCGAGTTATCCCTATTCTGGTGTGGGACTGTCAGGAGGGTGTTACGGGTTCCCGCTCGACCAGGGCCTTGAATTCGGGGTTGTCCTTGATTCCGGCCAGATCGGGGTCGTTCATCGCTTCCAGGCGGAAGAGATCGGAGCGTTGGAAGGCCTCCCGGAGGTAGTCGAGGCTTTCCCGGGTTCGTCCACGGAGGCTGTAGAGGCAGGCGAGGTTGTAGTAGGGCTTGGGATGGTCCGGGGAGCGTTCGATGGCTTTCCGGAAGTAAATTTCGGCCTCATCATAGCGTTCCAGGTCGACGAGCAGATTGGCGTAGTTGTTCAGCGGTGAGATGTCGTCGGGCATGATTTTGAGGGCTTTTTCGGCCTCGACACGGGCCTCTTCGTAGCGCCCCTGGGCCCGCAGTATCACGGCCATGATGTTGTAGGGGCGACCCCATTCCGGATCCAGGGCTACGGCCTTGCGGAGGTCATCCATGGCTTCGTCGGTGCGGTTGTAGCTGTTTCGGCCCAGCAGGTTCCCCAGTTCGGCGTAAGACCAGCTCCAATTGGGATCGAGGGCAATGGCGTGTTTGAACGAGGCTTCCGCTCCCTGGAAATTCTGTTCGTTTTTGTATTGCAGGGCCAGGACCAGGGCCTCCTGGGCCGTGGTGACGGAGCCGGCTTCAACGATAGCTGCAGCCATGCGAATGGCGGACCGGGTCTCCTGATGCAGCATATTGCCGTCATCTTCAAGCAGAGTGATGGCCCGAGCCACAAGGGCATCGACCGATTCGGTCCCAACGGGGCTATCCGAACGTTGGGTGCGTGCCATAAACACGGCGGACGCCATGAGAACGATGCCCAGGGTCACGGACCAGAGCATGATATGACTCTTCATTTGTTCCCCCCTGTTCTGGCGTTATTTTGAGCTCTCATTGCCGCGTATCTATCGTCCATAACGCCTTACCGTAGTGGTTGCTGCCGAAATAGATTGTAAGCTTATTATGGAAATAGGGCAAGTCTCTTGCAAGCGGGCGGGGGCGCCAGCGGGCAATTTCGGGGGGACAAGGTTGCGCTACGGCAATCGGGGAAGGTATCCTTATGGGCTAAGATGGTCAGATAACGTACCCAAAGCACGCCCAGATACGTCGTTGGGCGTGGTGGTATCGCATCTTTCCCTGTCCCCCCTTTCTGGCAATCGGTTCGATTTTGTGTCTCGCTGCAATCAATCAGGCAGCCCCCATTTCGACCCGGTGCCCCGACTTCACAAACCGAAACCGAGTGGAAGCGTAATGGAAGTTATAATCAGAAAAAGCGAAGACGATGCAGCTCAGCTTACTGCAGCCCTTATCGGCGCGGCCCTTCAGGATCGTCCCAATCTGGTATTGGGACTTGCTACAGGCCGTACGATGGAAGGCCTCTACGCCAAGCTGGCGCAGAAGCATGGTGACGAAGGACTGGATTTTTCCAAGGCGACCACCTTCAATCTGGACGAGTACATTGGTCTCCCCCCGGAAGATCCGAACTCCTACCGCAGCTACATGAACGCCCACTTGTTTAATCGGATCAACATTGATCTGGCCAATACGTACCTGCCCAACGGGGTCGCCCCCGATCTGGAACAGGAATGCCTGGATTATGAAGCCAAAATCGAGACGTGTGGGGGCATTGACCTCCAGTTGCTCGGTATCGGCAGCACGGGCCACATTGGTTTCAATGAGCCCCTGTCGGCCCTCCGGAGTCGCACCCGGTGCAAGGCCCTCACCCCGGGGACCATCGCACAGAATTCGCCCCTCTTCGACAACCCCGAAGACATGCCCAAACGGGCCATGACCATGGGTGTTGGCACGATTCTCGACACCCGCCGATGCATCATGCTGGTTACCGGTGCGGCCAAGGCCGACATCGTGTCCAAGGCGGTAGAAGGCCCGATTACGTCGATGATTTCGGCCACGGCCCTCCAGCTTCACCCGAAGTGCACGGTCATCGTAGACGAAGCAGCGGCGGCGAAGTTAGAGAACCGTGGATACTACGAATGGATCTTCAATAACGAGCCTGAATGGGAATCATTTCGGTAGTCACTTGACAAGTGGGCCGATCCCCCAGATAATACATAGACACGCGAAATTACACCATGCCAGACGTATGGTGTAATTTTGTTTTTGTCCGAGCCGTGCAGTATTTCGGCATAAACCAGGGAGATCGAGGAAGATGAGACTTACGAAAAACGCATTGGGAATCTGTGGCATGGTGCTTTTGGGTGCTACGGCCATGGTGTTGTCCCCGGTGGCCCAGGCCCGTGAGTGGAAGGTCTATGAAAACAAGAAGTATGGCTATTCGCTGAAAATCCCGGCAGAATTCGCGATTCAGAGCGAAGATAAGACCACCTCGTGGATTTATCAGCCCGGTTCTGCGGCTTCCGGTGTAGAGTCCAAGACCAAGAAGAAAAAGGGATTTTCCATTGGTGCCAAGATTAAGGGCATCAATATCGGGACTTCCCAGTCCGAGGAGACCTCTACCGACGGCAGCAGTGGTGGGGGTGGTCTGGAAAGCGCCCTGAGCATTCATGTGACCTGGGTGTGGATGCCCGATGTCGCACCGGCAACGCTGTTTAATGCCAACATGGATTCGGTGAAGAAAGACATCGGCTCTCCCGATCCCAGCTACACGGATCCCATCGTATTCTCCAAGAAAAAGGGCTATGATTACGAGGGAAACACCTTCTGGTACAAGGAAGTGGACAAGAGCAAAAGTGACGAAATTCACCGTTGGCTCATCCACTCATCCGGCAACAAGAGTGACTATGGCGTCATCCTGGGCGGCGTTTATGGCCAGTTCGAGGAGTGGGGCCCCGTCTACGAGGAAATCGTAAAGAGCTTCAAGCTTATCCCCATCGAAAAATAAGCGTTTTATAACGAGAATCTTGAATTGGGTCCGCACCACGGTGCGGGCCCATTTTCATTTGCGTCGACGGGCCGGTCGTCGTCGTGGGGGATTGAATACGCCATGCCAGCGGGCGGCACTTACGATGGCCGGAATAAGAAAGAGGGCCAGGGCCAGGGCAATCATTTTTATCTTGACCGGGGTAAGGGGCAGGAAGGTCCCGGATTCCTCAGGCGTAGCCGCCGCCTCTGCGGCAACCTTGCCGTCGGCCCGGAGGGCCAATAGGGAAGCCCGTCGCGCGAGGGCCTCTTCCGGGGTCACGAGGGTATCTGTGGTGGATTCGCTCGTATCGCTACTTCCTCCGCTATTGCCCTGCTGTCCCGCAGGCAATTGGGTCGACGGACGATTGCCCCCCAAGGCGATTCGGGGCATGTTGAGGGCAATGTTATCACCCCGATTGCCGCCCCGTGAACTTCCCGACGCGCTACCATTTCCGTCACCACCACCTGCAGACGGCATGCCCAACGCGGGCGGCCCGGTCGGCGTTGACGGTTCGTTTGGCTCTTCGGTGACCACAATCACTTGCACCTCCCGCGAAACCGCGTCGGCGCGGTTGCCTGCACTGTCCACGACGCCAAAGGTCAGGGTGTAGGTGCCGACTTCGCTGACGTCCACATTGCCCGCCCGTTCCACCTTTGCCGAAATATCGCCATCTTCCTTGTCCTGCGCCGTGACTCCAGGGTCCTGATAAGGCTGATTGGCGGGCCACGTGAGGCTTGGGGCGCCCTGGAGGGTCAACACGGGCGCTTCGTCGGGGATTCCGACAATCTGGGTCAACACGGGGGCAGAATTGCGTTTAGGGTCCGATTCCAGCCGGTACTCCACCTGTCCGGTCAGAAATCGCGCGCCTCCCTCACTGGCGGGCACGCGGAGGGCATAGCGGAAGGAGACGGGCACGGTGGGCGTAACCCAGCCGAACTCCAGCACGCCGGAAGCGCCCATAGGAGGAAGAATATCCGGTTGGGGTCCTGCATCGACATAGAGCCCCTCAAAAGTCCAGCCATCGGGCGGGGATTCGTAGAGCCCAAGGGCAAAAAGACGGGCTTCGGTGTTGGCTGAGATGGTAACCTGGACCAGGATCTCGCTGCCACCGACGAAGCCTTCCTTGTGGTCCCGTCGCAATACGATTCCGGCCGGGTTGGGATTGGAATTTTCGGTGGAATTGCCTTCCTGGGCAAATCCCGGACTGATCAGCGTAAGAGCAGCCAGCAGGAGGAGAGGGCCCCAGATTCTTTGGCCCCGGTCAGGGTGCCTGTCGCATGTAGTTATCATGCTCGCATTATACGATATTCTGCGCTATTCTGCGGCACCAAATGCTCAGGAGTCGGTGCGCGCCACGGTGGAGGTGAGGGTGTCGGTTTGTGCCGCGCCACCGTTGCCTTCGCGATATTCCACATGGCCCGCTAACGTCACGGTGCTGGGGG